>NZ_JBEXNQ010000009.1:0-290558 GCF_040611155.1 Streptomyces sp. NPDC002994 | reverse complement strand
CACCGAAGTGGGCCGGGGTATCAACATATCTGGCGTTGACTTTTGGCACGCTGTTGAGTTCTCAAGGAACGGACGCTTCCTTTGTACTCACCCTCGCGGGCTTTCCTCCGGGCTTTCGTTCGGTATTTCGTGTTTCCGACTCTATCAGACTCTTTCGTGTCCGACTTCCTCGGTGCTTTCCAGTTCTTCGCTTTCGCGTTTCCCTTTCCGGCGGTTCCGACTCTATCAGATCCTTTCGGGCCTGACTCCCAGTCAGCGGGATTTGTCTTCCCGGCTGTTGGGCCGTTCCGACATCCAGAACTCTAGCGGGTTTCCCGGGCGGCTCATAATCGAGCCTCTCGAATGAATTCCGGCATGCCGAAATTATCCCCGAGTGGGAGATGGTGCTGAGAGTTTGGGTTTGCCGCTTTCGCGGCGAGCGGTTGCCGCAGAACCGTTCCGGCTCCGTGACAACTCGAAGAACCTTACGGATCGTCGGGGGCTGTGTCAACCCCCGCCGATGGGCCGTCAGTACGGCCGTCAGTCCAGGTCCTTCAGGCGGCCGCCGGCGTCCGGCTGGGCGTCCTCGACCCTGCGCAACAGGCGGATCAGCATCTCGCCGAGCGAACCGCGCTCGGCGGCGCTGAGGTCCTGGAGCAGGTCCTCCTCGAAGCTCGACGCCATCCGCATCGCTTCGAGCCACTTGGCGCGGCCCTCGTCCGTGAGCTCCACGATCACGCGCACGCGGTTGTTCTCGTCGCGGTCCCTGGTGACCAGGCCGTCCGCCGCCATCCGGTCGATGCGGTGGGTCATGGCGGCCGGCGTGAGGCCGAGGCGCTTCGCGAGCTCGCCGGGGCCCAGGCGGTAGGGGGCGCCGGAGACCACGAGGGTCTTGAGGACTTCCCACTCCGTGTTGCTGATGCCGAGTGCGGCGACCTGCCGGCCGTACGCCACGTTCATACGGCGGTTGAGGCGGCCCAGGGCCGAGACGACCTTCTCGACCTGCGGGTCCAGGTCGCCGTACTCGCGCTGATAGGCGGCGATCTGTTCGTCGAGGCTCGGCTCCTGGGGGCCGTGCGGCTCTGGGGTCTCAGACATGCCGGGCAGTATGACACGGACTCATTGGCACTTAAGTCCTTCGGTGTGTACTGTTCAGGTTCTAACTTTAGTGTTGAAGTCTTCAGACTTCAGCTCTACTCCTTCGAAACCTTGAGCAGGTGAGTGTGACCAGGGCAATGGGCGCCGCGATGCGCCGGATCCAGATGGGGAACGCGCTGAGCGCGTTCGGTATCGGATTCACCGTTCCGTATCTGTATGTGTACGTGGCTCAGGTGCGGGACCTGGGTGCGAGTACAGCAGGTGTGGTGCTCGCCGTCTTTGCTGTGGCCGCACTCGTAGTCCTGCCGTTCACCGGCCGTGTCATCGACCGGCGGGGGCCGCTGCCCGTGCTGGTCGGCGGTGCGGTGAGCGCCTCCGCCGGTGCCCTGTGCATGGGGCTCGCGAGCAGCGTGCCGACGGTCTTGCTGGCCGCCGCGCTGCTCGGCGCGGGTACGGCGGTCGTGCAGCCGGCGCTCGCCACGATGATCGTGTGGTGCTCCACGCCGGCCACCCGTACGCGGGCCTTCGCCATGCAGTTCTTTCTCGCGAACCTCGGGCTCGGCATCGGTGGTCTGATCGGCGGCCAGCTCGTCGACGAGAGTCGGCCCGACAGCTTCCTGCTGCTGTTCAGCATTGAGGCCGTGATGTTCCTGGTGCTCGCCGGGATCGGTGCGAGTGTCCGGCTGCCGCGTGCGGCCGTCATTCCCGGCGCCATGCCGCAGGACGACGCCGCTGCCAAGGGGGGCGGCCTGCGGGCGCTCCTGAAGCACCGGGCCATGGTGCAGTTGTGCGGGCTGGGGTTCGTGCTGTTCTTCGCGTGTTACGGGCAGTTCGAGTCAGGGCTCGCGGCTTACGGGACCGAGGCGGCTGGGATCGAGCCCTCGACGCTCGGGATCGCGCTGGCGGCCAACACGGCTGTCATCGTCATCGCGCAGTTCGTGGTGCTGCGGCTGGTCGAGCGGCGGCGGCGTTCGCGCGTCATCGCGCTGGTCGGGCTGATCTGGGCCGTCGCGTGGGTCGTGGCCGGGTACGCCGGTCTGGGGCACGGCAGTCAGACGATGGCTACGGCCGCGTTCATCTCGACGTACGCGCTGTTCGGGCTCGGTGAGGCGATGCTGTCGCCGACCGTCGCGCCGCTGGTCGCCGATCTGGCGCCGGAGTCGATGATCGGGCAGTACAACTCCGCGTTCGCGCTGGTCAAGCAGCTGGCCCTGGCGGTCGGGCCGGCGGTGGGCGGACCGATGGGCGCGTCGCTGCACGCGCCGTACATCCTCACCTTCATCGTCTTCTCGCTGGGCATCAGCGTGCTGGCGTTGCGGCTCGGCAAGCAGCTGACCGCGGTGCAGGACCGGCCGGTGCCGGTGAGGTCGCGGGTCGTTGCTTCGGGCGTGCCGGTGAAGGATCTGGCGCCGGTGGAGTAGGGCGGGCGTCGGGTCCTGCGGAGCCTTCCCCGACCCGCCCCTTCCCGCTGTGACACTTTGCGGCTCCGCCGCGTGGGGGGCGCTGCCCCAGACCCCGCTCCTCAAACGCCGGAGGGGCTGGATGTGCCGCTGAGCGGCAGGTCCGGCCCCTCCGGCGTTTGTGTCAAGCCGTCGGCAGGGCGAATTCGCACCACACCGCTTTGCCGCCCCCGGGCGTCCGTCGGCTGCCCCAGGACGAGGCGATCGTCGCGACGATCGAGATGCCGCGGCCCGCCTCGTCCGCCGGTTCGGCGCGGCGGCGGCGCGGCAGGTGGTCGTCGCCGTCCGTCACCTCGATGATCAGCCGGCGGTCAGTACGGCGAAGGCGCAGGCGCATCGGCGGGGTGCCGTGCTGGAGGGAGTTCGCGACGAGCTCGCTCGCCGCCAGTACCCCCAGGTCGCACAGCTCCATCGGGAAGCGCCAGGAGGCGAGGACCCCGGTGGCGAAGGCGCGGGCGCGGGGGGCCGCCTCGATGCCGCCGAGCAGATCCAGTGCCGCGTTGTGGAAGAGCTCCGCGTCCGGGCCGGTGCGCGTGGGGTGCTGGAGGACCAGTACCGCTACGTCGTCGTCGTGGTCGGCCGTGACGCCCAGTGCGCGGATCAGCCGGTCGCAGACGACCTGGGGCGTGCCGGTGGCGCCGGACAGGGCGCGCTCCAGGGCGGCCACGCCCTCGTCGATGTCCTCGCGGCGGCGTTCGACGAGTCCGTCCGTATAGAGGACAGCCGTGGAACCCGGTGGAAGAGCGATCGTGCCTGAAGTGTGCATCCAGCCGCCCGTGCCGAGCGGCGGGCCCGTGTGGTCCTCGGCGCGGCGGACCGTGCCGTCCTCGTCACGGACGAGGATCGGGAGGTGGCCCGCCGACGCGTAGACGAGGCGGCCCTCGTTGGGGTCGTGGACGGCGTACGCGCAGGTCGCGATCTGGCTGGCGTCGATCTCGGCGGCGAGGCCGTCCAGGAGTTGCAGGACCTCGTGGGGCGGGAGGTCCAGGCGGGCGTACGCGCGGACCGCCGTGCGGAGCTGGCCCATGACGGCGGCGGCGCGCACCCCGCGGCCCATGACGTCGCCGATGACCAGCGCCGTACGGCCCGCGCCGAGGGTGATCACGTCGTACCAGTCGCCGCCGACCGCCGCGTCCGTACCGCCCGGCTGGTACGTGGCGGCGATGCGCAGGTCGTCGGGCTGTTCCAGCTCCTGGGGGAGCAGGGAGCGTTGCAGGGTGACCGCCGTCTCGCGCAGGCGGCGCTCGCTGGCGCGCAGCCGCTCGGCGGCCTCCGCGTGGTCGGTGACGTCGGCGGCGAAGATGAGCACGCCGCCGTCCCCGTCGGTGCCGGCCGTGCTGGTCGCGGGGTCGATCGGCGTACAGGTGATGGTGTACGAGCCGCCCTTGGGCACCTTGCGGGACTTGACCGTACGGGGCGTACCGCTGCGCAGGACCTGGTCCAGGAGCGGGAGCAGGCCGAGCTCGTCCAGCTCGGGGAGGGCGACGGCGGCGGGGGCGCCGGTCTCGCGGGGGCCGAAGGCGGCGGCGTAGGCGTCATTGACGTACGCGACGCGGTGCTCGGGGCCGTACACCAGGGCGACGAGGGCGGGGAGCCGGCCGAGGATCTCGCGGACGGAGAGGTCCGTGAGAGCGTGCAGGGGGGCGTCGCCGGGCGCGTCCTGGCCGTCGGGCGCGTCGGGTCCGTACTCGGACTGCCGGCCGTACTCAACGCGGGCCGCCGGGACGGAGCCGCGGTCGGTCCGCGCTGCGGCGCGGCGCTGCGTTCCGGGTAGACGGGCGCTCCAGCGCGTGAAGTTCACTGACTTTCAAGCCTCATGGTGTCGCGTTGCGTTGTATTGCGTGAGCTGGTGTGTCGCTACAGCGGGTCACTCTGTGCCGGTGTGAGCCAACCTATGGTCACACGCCCAGTGTGACCGACCGCACTGACAGTCGTCACTTGGTCTTGGGCGGCTCGCCGCCCGCGGCCAGTTCGAATTCGGCTCGCGGGTGCTCCAGGGAGCCGAGCGAAACGATCTCGCGTTTGAAGAGTCCGGCGAGCGTCCATTCGGCGAGGACCCGCGCCTTTCGGTTGAAGGTCGGCACCCTGCTGAGGTGGTACGTGCGGTGCATCAGCCAGGCCGGATAGCCCTTGAGCTTGCGGCCGTAGACGTGCGCGACGCCCTTGTGGAGACCGAGCGAGGCGACCGAACCGGCGTATTTGTGCTCGTAGTTCTTGAGCGGTTCGCCGCGCAGTGAGGCGAGGACGTTCTCGGCGAGGACCTTGGCCTGGCGTACGGCGTGCTGGGCGTTGGGCGCGCACTCCTTGCCCTTCTCGGGCGCGGTGAGGTCGGGGACCGCGGCGGCGTCCCCGGCGGCCCAGGCGTGCTCGGTTCCTTCGATCGTGAGCTTGGCGGTGGCCGTGAGGCGGCCGCGTTCGTTCAGGGGAAGGTCGCTCGCCGCGAGGACGGGATGCGGCTTGACTCCCGCCGTCCAGACGACGGTGCGGGTGGGAAAGCGGGAGCCGTCGCTGAGGACGGCGACGCGGTCGGCGCAGGAGTCGAGCCGGGTCTCCAGGCGTACGTCGATGTTGCGGCCGCGCAGTTCACGGATCGCGTACTTACCCATCTCCTCGCCGACCTCGGGGAGGATGCGGCCCGTTGCCTCGACGAGGATCCACTTCATGTCCTGCGGCTTGACGTTGTGGTAGTAGCGGGCGGCATAGCGGGCCATGTCCTCCAGCTCCCCGAGCGCTTCGACGCCCGCGTATCCGCCGCCGACGAAGACGAAGGTGAGGGCGGCGTCGCGGACGGCCGGGTCGCGGGTGGCGGACGCGATGTCCATCTGCTCGATCACGTGGTTGCGCAGACCGATGGCCTCTTCGACGGTCTTGAAGCCGATGGCGTAGTCGGCGAGGCCGGGGATCGGGAGGGTGCGGGAGACGGAGCCCGGCGCCAGGACGAGTTCGTCGTACGTGATCTCGATGCCGCCGGTGCCCTCCTCCTCGGTGGCGAGGGTGGTGACGGTCGCGGTGCGCTTGGCGTGGTCGATCGACTTGGCCTCGCCGATGACGATCTTGCACTTGTCCAGGACGCGGCGGAGCGGGACCACGACGTGGCGCGGCGAGATGGAGCCGGCCGCCGCTTCGGGCAGGAACGGCTGATACGTCATATAGGGATCAGGGGTCACCACAATGACCTCGGCCTCGCCACTTCTCAGCTTCCGCTGGAGGTGCAACGCGGTGTACATCCCGACGTAGCCGCCGCCGACAACGAGAATGCGCGCAGGTTCTGTCACTGTCCCATGACGCAACGGCCGCCGGACTTTGTCCACAGGCCCAGCAAATTGTGTGACCGGAGGTCACGCGCGCGGCGAGCTGCGGGAATTCCTGCTCAATGTGGAAGGTTTGCAGGTCAGCGGGCGGGGAGGGGGTGCGGAGAGTGGCCGAATCAGGAAGGTTCCGGTCGATACTCCGATCGGGCGGGCGCTCCGTACGGAACTACCCCCTTCTGTATCTACGCGCGCTCAACTATGTTCGTATCTCGTCGGGGCGGCCGGGTCTGCGGTCCCGGCCGACTATCAGGGCGGGGAGTCTCCGGGGGGAGACATCATTACCGGGGGAACGCTGATGCACATTCAGGACTCTCATTGGCAGACTGCCGTCGCATCCGACGGCAACGGGCGCGCGGGGACCGGAGGACCACGCTCCGCGCCGCTGCGTGTGGACGCACAGCGCAATCTTGAGCATGTACTGCGGGCCGCTCGCGAGGTGTTCGGCGAGCTGGGCTACGGGGCGCCGATGGAGGACGTGGCGCGACGCGCCAGGGTCGGCGTCGGGACGGTGTACCGCCGTTTCCCGAGCAAGGACGTACTGGTGCGCCGAATAGCCGAGGAGGAGACCTCCCGGCTGACCGATCAGGCGCGTACGGCCCTGGGGCAGGAGGACGAGCCCTGGTCGGCGCTGTCCCGCTTCCTGCGTACTTCGGTGGCGTCCGGCGCAGGCCGGCTGCTTCCGCCGCAGGTGCTGCGGGTGGGCGTGGACGGTGGCGACGGAGACGGCGGTGAGTTGCCGCTGGTGTCGGGCGACGCGCGGGTGCCGCAGCAGCGGCAGGCCGTGGCTCCGGCGGTCGGTTCGGCGGCGGGTTCGGTGACGGGTTCAGCGGCGCCTGAGCTTCGGCTGGTCGAGCAGCGGCCCACGGGTGCCGGTCCCGACGACCTGGGGAGTGACGACGCGGGTGCCGCGGAGCTGCTCGAGGTCGTGGGGCGGCTGGTGGCCCGGGCGCGGGCGGCAGGTGAGCTGCGTGGCGATGTGACGGTGGCCGATGTGCTGCTGGTGATAGCCACGGCGGCGCCTTCGCTGCCGGACGCGGCGCAGCAGGCGGCGGCTTCCGCTCGGCTGCTGGACATCCTGCTGGAAGGACTGCGGTCCCGGCCGGTCTAGGCGCGTAGGCACGTGTTCGGCCGTCGGTCCGCTTGTTCGCGCCACGTGGCGGACGGGCGGGCCGACGGTCTGTTCCCCGGCGTCTTTGAACCCGTCACCCTTCCCCGTTCGGGTGAAGGCTAGTGCTTGAATACGGGAAAACTCCCCGGATGAGTGGTTGCCCGGCTGGAGCAATGGGCCGTGGTGCGCTCTGTGGGATTCTTGGCCGGTATTTCCGGGTCCGAGGGTGCTTACGGGGGCTTCCGCTATGGGTGTTGAGGGGCGGGACGAGCCGCTCGACCGTGTCGGCATGGAGTCCGGCGGGCTGCCTTCGCGACAGGTGCCGAGCCAGGCGGGGCCCGGCCGGGGCCGGGCGGACAGCGACGGTGACAGCGACGGCGGCGGCGGCGGCGAGCCTGACGCTCACGGAGAGGGGTACGGAGCCGGCGGGACCGTGCTGCCGGGGCCGTGGCCGGCCGCCGTGGACGGCGACGACGCGAGTGTCCCCATGCAGCGCGAGGGCGGCAGCGCGCAGCCTTCGACGTCCGACGCCGAGCTGATCCAGCGGATGCGCGGGGGCGACGACAGTGCGTACGAAGAGCTGTTCCGTCGGCACTCCGCCGCCGTCCGCCGGTACGCCCGTACCTGCTGCCGCGACGCCCACACCGCCGACGACCTGACGGCGGAAGTCTTCGCGCGCACATTGCAGGCGGTGCGCGGGGGCTCGGGGCCCCGGCACGCCGTACGGGCGTATCTGCTGACGACGGTGCGGCGGGTGGCCGCGGCATGGACGAAGACCACCAAACGTGAGCATCTGGTTGAGGACTTCGCGCTCTTCGCTGCGCAGTCCGACCGGCTGGCGGATGCGTCGGACGACGACACCCTGGACCTCGGGGCCGACGTACGGGCCATGCATGAGGCGGAGCAGACGCTGGCCATGCAGGCGTTTCGCAGCCTGCCCGAGCGCTGGCAGGCGGTGCTGTGGCACACCACGGTCGAGGAGGAGTCGCCGAGCGATGTGGCTCCGCTGTTCGGGCTGACCGCGAATGCCACGGCCGTGCTGGCGAGCCGGGCGCGGGAAGGGCTGAAGCAGGCGTATCTCCAGGCGCATGTGAGCACGGCGCTGACCGCGGGCGGCGACTGTGCGCGGTACGCCGACCGGCTGGGCGCGTATGCAAGGGGCGGGCTGCGGATGCGGGCCGAGCGGGGGCTGCGCAAGCATCTGGAGGAGTGCGCGAAGTGCCGGATGGCCGCGGGTGAGCTGAGCGACGTCAACGCGGGGATTCCGGCGCTGCTTCCGATCGCGGTCATCGGCTGGTTCGCCGGTGGGTACGTCGTCAAGGCCGCCGGTCTGGTGGTGGGTGGAGCGGCGGGTGCGGCGGGGGCGGCCGGCGCGGGGGCTGCCGCTGCGGCGACCGGCGCGGGGTCGGGTGCGGGCGCGGGTTCGAGTTCGGCCGGTGCCGCCGGGGGTGAAGCGCTGGGTGCCCCGGCGAAGGTGGCCCTCGGTGCGGCGGTGGCTGCGGCGGTGGCCGCGGGCGTGGTGTTCGCGCTCGCTGGTGACGACGCGAAGCCCAAGCCGAAGCCGGTGGCCAAGCCGCCGGTGTCGCGGCCCGTCGTACCGCAGCGGCCGAGTCCGGAGCCGCCGGTGCGGACTGCGCCGCCGGCGCCGAAGCCGCGGCCGGTGGCTCCGCCGGGGCCGTCGGTTACGCCTACGCCTACCCCTACTCCTAGTCCGACGAGGGCGGCACCCACGCCGAAGGCGCCCTCGCCCGAGCCTCCTCCGCCGCCGAAGCCGCCTCCGAAGCCCACGCCGCCTCCGGAACCGACGCCGCCGCCACCGCCGCCGCCCGCGTCGGTCGTCTACCAGGTGAACGCGCTGGATTACGGAACGTTCGGCGACCACACCAAGCCCGAGGTGCGGATCGGCGAGAGCAGTTGGCTGTGGCAGCGCTACGGGATGTCGATCGGTGGTGTGCGGTACGGGAACGGGGTGACGACGCACGCGAAGTCGTCCGTCACCATCGACCTCAATCGCGCGTGCGCCACCTATGACGCGCTCGTCGGTATCGACGACATGACGATGGGCGTCGGGGCCGCGCGCTTCTCGCTGTACGGGGACGGTGCGCTGCTGTGGCAGTCGGGGATCGTTCGCGGTGGTGAGGCGGCTGTGCCGGTGCGGGCGGGCATCTCGGGGCGGGAGTCGATCCGGCTCGTGGTGGAGCCGGAGCATCCGTACGAGTCGATGGTGCTGGCGGACTGGGCTCAGTCGCGGATCAGCTGCGGGGGGTAGGTGGGCAGTGCGGTGGGGCTGGCGCCTGCGGCGGGCCTTTTCCCCACCCCGCCCCTTCCCGGCTGTGACATTCTGCGGCTCCGCCGCGTGGGGCTCCGCCCCAGACCCCGCTCCTCAAACGCCGGAGGGGCTGGATGGTACCGCTGAGCGGGGATGCTCCGCTGCGCGGCAAATCCAGCCCTGCCAGACAATTCCAGCCCGTCCAGCGTTTGAGGACACGCCCGTAGGGCGTCTGTGTGGTCTGGGGAAAAGTCCCGCAGGGCACCGACCCGTCAGAGCGCTCGGCGGGGCGGAACGCCTCCTGCCACCGCGCGCTGGCGGGGGGCCGCCGTGCCCGTCCAGCACGTTCCACGGCGGGAGACCAGGCGGCGTAGCCACAGTTCCGTGGAGACCAGGTCCGCGAGGCCGTCCAGGGGGACCGGCTCGCCGTCGGCCGCCGCACGCAGGGCCTTGCGTACGACGCGGGCCTCGATCAGGCCCGCGTCGGCCAGCAGTGGCGCGTCGAAGAGGGCGATCAAGTCGCCCACCGCGGCGCGTACTCCGGCCCGGGACGCCGCCGCCGAGGAGGCGTGGGACGTGGCGCCCCAACCGGGGGGCAAGTCCTTGATGCCCGCGCCCGACAGGACGGCGCGCAGGATCGCCGCCCGGGCGCCCGGCTGGACGCGCAAGGCTTCGGGGAGGGCGCGGGACGCCCGCACGACCTGGTTGTCGAGGAACGGGGCGTGCAGGCGCTGGCTGCGGACCTCCGCGGCCTGCTCGAAGACCCGGTGGTCGGCCGCCGCCCGGGCCAGGGCTGCCCGCGCCCGGGCCTCACCGGGGCGCTGCACCGAAGAGGGCCTGGTCGCCGACGCCTGGAGGCGAACCGATACTTCAGCCAGCGCCTCGCCCGTCAGCCAACGCGCCGCAGGGCCCGGCCTGGTCCAGGCGAGGGCCGCGAGCGAGGCGTCCAGGGCCGTCGCTTGACCGCCCGGGCCCGCGCCCCTGCTGCCCGGTTCGTCGAAACGGCGGTCCATGAGGCGGGCCGCCGCCTCCTCGATGCCCGCGCGGTACGGCGTACGGGCGAGGCGGCGGGCGGCGCGGTAGACGGTCAGCGGGACGAAGAGCGAGTGGGCGGACGGCCCTTCGACTTTGGCGAGGGCCGCGACCGGGCGCAGCAAGTCGCGCCGTCTGCGGTCCATCAGGAGGTCGGCGAGGCGCGCCGGGTGGGCGTCCAGGACCTGGCGGGCGCCGTGCCCGGTGAAGTGGTCGGCGCTGCCTGCGGCCAGGCGGCGGCGGTGGCGTTCGGAAGTGACCAGGGAGGGACCCGGCTCGTCGGTGAGCGGGCCGCTGTCCAGGTCGGCGTACGGGAGGGCTTCGGCGCCTGCGGCAACCACCACGTGGTGCAGGCGGGGGTTGGCGGCGATGGCGCCGGCTCGCGCCAACTCCGCCTCGGCTCCGGGGCCTTCGGCGGTCAGGTCGTTGAAGGTGACCGCCAGCAGCCGCTCCCCCGCTCCCGTGCCGTGGCCCAGGACCGTGCCGGGCAGGCCCGGCAGGCCCGCGGCGAGGAGGGCGAGGGTGGCGGAGGCGCTGCCGCCCGAGAGGTCGGCGCCGATGCCTGGGACGGGCGCGCCGCGGGCGGCCCGGCGATCGGCGGGGCCCATGCCGGGGACGGGCCCCGGGTCGGGGGGCGCGGTCTCGGGGGCGTGGCGCGGTGCGGTGAGTCTCGCCCGTACCGCTTCGACGAGGGCCTCCCGGACGCCGTCCACGGCTCGCTCCGGGTCGAGTTGGGCTGCCGCTACGGCGAGGGACGCCACCGGCTCGTACCCGGTGATCTCGCGCGAACCCTCGCGCAGGACCAGCGCGTGCCCCGGCGGAATGCGCCGCACGCCGGCGTACGGCGTGCCGTCACGCAACGCCTCGGGCACGTCGGGGCAGGCGAGCAGCGCCGCGAGATGGCCGATGTCGAGCTGTGCCTCGATGAGGTCGGCGAGCGGGAGCGCGGCGGTGGCGTACGCGGTGCCATTGGCCCAGGGCGTATAGAACACGGGGCGCGCACCTGCCAGGTCACCGACCACGGTGACGCGGCGGCCGACCTGGACGACGGCCGTATAACTGCCGGACCATGCGGTCAGGTGCCGCAGTGCGCCGCCGCGCGCCGCGAAGAGGCCGACGCGCAGTTCTTCGTCGGACGCGCCGCAGCATCCGAGGACGGCGATCCGGGTAAAGGGGTCGACGCTGAGGGTACGTACCTCGTCGGGGCGCCAGTCGCCGACGGCCCACAGGGGGTCGGGGTCGCCCCACAGCAGCTGGGAGCCGACGGGATGCACGGTGAGAGATTCGGAATCGGAATCGGAATGGGCAGAGGAAGGGATGGTGGTGCCGGCTGGGCCGACCGCTCCGACCGTCCCGAAGCTCGCGGCGACACTGCTCCACCCCACCAACCACCGCATCGCCGCCTCCACAGGCTGTGGGCAACCAAACGCACGTACCGAAGTAGCTTCGGGACCATGCTGCCACGACAACGGCACGCAGGAGGGCCTACGGAGGGCGTACGGGCAAGTCAATGCGCCCGCAGCGCGCAGGACTTCGGCCGGTTTGGGCGACAGACGCCATTCAGCCATTCTGCGAGCGCGGCGGTACCGCGGGGAACCGACGGGGAACGCACAGTCCGGGAGGCGCTGTTCGCCTCCCGGACCGGGCCGCCGCCCGCGGGGATGAAGGCGGCGGTGTCCCCCAGCCCACTGGATCCAGTGCAGCGGGCCGACCCACGCAAGCCCCATGGAAGCGGCTCCCGGGCCGGCCCGACGAGAGCGCAGGGCGGGCGCACGGCCACACACACGGAGCACGGGGCGGAGCACGGGCGTTCGTGTAACTACACGAATCTCGCCATACGGACCACCGCCCCTTAACGGTCGGGAGGCGGAGAACTACGCTGGGTTCAACTGATGTCCTGCGCGGTCCGCATATTCCGGCTGGGCTGGCCGCATGGTTGTGCGGGCGGTAAGGCTGGGAATGTCCCCGCCGGACGGCCGTCTGTGTCGAGGGGTGGCGCATGTCCAGGGAGCAACGCGGGCCGAACGAAAAGCTCGGCACGGTTCTCGCCCTCGCGGGAATCAGCAATGCCGGCCTGGCGAGGCGGGTCAATGATCTCGGGTCGCAACGCGGCCTGACACTTCGTTACGACAAGACGTCGGTGGCCAGGTGGGTGTCGAAGGGCATGGTGCCGCAAGGCGCCGCGCCCCATCTGATCGCCGCCGCCATCGGCGCCAAGCTCGGCCGTCCCGTGCCGCTGCACGAGATCGGCCTGGCGGACGCCGACCCCGCGCCGGAGGTGGGCCTCGCCTTCCCGCGCGACGTATCGGCGGCCGTACGGTCGGCGACCGAGCTGTACCGGCTGGATCTGGCGGGCCGACGGGCGGGCAGCGGCGGCATTTGGCAGTCCCTGGCCGGTTCGTTCGCGGTCAGCGCGTACGCCACGCCCGCGTCGCGGTGGCTGATAACGCCCGCCGATTCGTCGGTCGCGCGGGACTCCGCGGCGACGGCGTCCTCCGACGAGTCGGCGTCGGACGCGACGCCGTTGCGGGTGGGGCACGCGGACGTGGCCAAGCTGCGGGAGGCGGCGGAGGACGCGCGGCGCTGGGACTCCAAGTACGGCGGCGGGGACTGGCGTTCGTCGATGGTCCCCGAGTGCTTACGGGTTGACGCGGCCCCGCTGCTGCTCGGCTCGTACAGCGACGACGTCGGCCGCTCGCTCTTCGGCGCCACGTCCGAACTGACGCGGCTGGCGGGGTGGATGGCGTTTGACACCGGGCAGCAGGAGGCCGCTCAGCGCTACTACATCCAGGCGCTGCGGCTCGCGCGTGCGGCGGCGGATGTGCCGCTGGGCGGGTACGTCCTGGCCTCGATGTCGCTCCAGGCGACCTACCGGGGCTTCGCCGACGAGGGGGTCGACCTCGCACAGGCCGCGCTGGAGCGGAACAGGGGGCTGGCCACCGCCCGCACCATGAGTTTCTTCCGGCTGGTGGAGGCGCGGGCGCACGCGAAGGCGGGCGACGCGCAGGCAGCGGGGGGCGCGCTGAAGGCGGCGGAGGGGTGGCTGGAGCGGGCGCGGGAGGGCGACCCGGATCCGACTTGGCTGGGTTTCTACTCGTACGACCGTTTCGCGGCGGATGCGGCGGAGTGCTACCGCGATCTGAAGGCGCCACGGCAGGTGCGGCGGTTCACGGAGCAGGCGCTGTCGCGGCCGACGGAGGAGTTCGTACGCTCGCACGGGCTGCGGCTGGTGGTGTCGGCGGTCGCGGAGCTGGAATCGGGCAATCTGGACGCGGCGTGCGCGGCGGGCACCCGGGCGGTGGAGGTCGCCGGGCGGATCTCGTCGGCGCGGACCACGGAGTACGTACGGGATCTGCTGCACCGGCTGGAGCCGTACGGCGACGAGCCGCGGGTCGCGGAGCTGCGGGAGCGGGCGCGGCCGCTGCTGGTGGCGCCGGCGTGAGGCGCTTCGTGAGGCGTTTCGTGAGGCGTTTCGTGAGGGTCGTTCTCCCCCGGGTATGAAGGCGTTGTCAGTGGGTCGGTGCATCATCGGGAGTCCGGGGCGCGCTCTCCCCGGACGAGACGGCCGCGGCGGGAGGTGAAGCGATCGATGACGTACGACTGCGATGTGCTGGTGATCGGTGCGGGGATCGTCGGGCTCTCGGCGGCGTACGCCATCACGCGCGCCGCGCCCGGCACGCGTGTGACGGTGCTGGAGAAGGAGCGGGGCCCCGCGCTGCACCAGACCGGGCGCAACAGCGGCGTGATCCACAGCGGCATCTACTACCGGCCGGGTTCGCTCAAGGCGCGGTACGCGGTGCGGGGCGCGGCCGAGATGATCAAGTTCTGCGCGGAGCACGGCATCGCGCACGAAGTCACCGGCAAGCTGATCGTCGCGACCGAGCGGGAGGAGCTGCCGCGGCTGCACGCGCTGGTGCAGCGCGGGCGGGAGAACGGCATTCCGGTGCGGGAGCTGGGGCCGGCCCAGATCGAGGAGTACGAGCCGAATGTGCGGGGGCTGGCCGCGATCCAGGTCGCGACGACCGGCGTGTGCGACTTCGGGGCGGTCGCGGGGCAGCTAGCGGAGAGCCTGGGCGCGTCGGGCGCGGAGATCCGGTACGGCGCGGAGGTGACCGTGGTGGACCGGCGGCCGTGGGGTGTGGCGGTGCGTACGGCGGACGGGGCGGTGGTGCGGGCGCGGGTCCTGGTGAACTGCGCCGGCCTGCACTGTGACCGGGTGGCGCGGCTGGCGGGCGACGACCCCGGGATGCGGATCGTCCCCTTCCGGGGGGAGTACTTCGAGCTTGCGCGTCCTGAGCTGGTGCGCGGGCTGGTCTATCCGGTGCCGGATCCGGCGTTCCCCTTCCTGGGCGTACACCTCACCCGGGGCATCGACGGCGGCGTGCACGTCGGGCCGAACGCGGTGCCGGCGCTCGCGCGGGAGGGGTACGCGTGGTCGGCGATCCGGCCGCGCGAGCTGGCCGGGACGCTCGGCTGGCCGGGGTCCTGGCGGATCGCCCGCCGGCACTGGCGTTACGGGGCGGGTGAGCTGCACCGCTCGATGTCGAAGCGCGCGTTCACCGACGCCGTGCGGCGGCTGCTGCCGGACGTCACGGCGGCGGATCTGCGGGCGGCGCCGGCGGGGGTGCGGGCGCAGGCGGTGCTGCGGGACGGGACGCTGGTCGACGACTTCCTGATCCGCGAGACGCCGCGGATCATCCACGTTCTGAACGCCCCTTCCCCGGCCGCGACGGCGTCACTCCCGATCGGGAGGCGGGTGGCTCGGCGGGCGCTGGGGGTTTTGGGGGCGGCGGCTTAGGAGGGCGGGGCGGGGGCCTCGGGGGCTGCGACTTAGGAGTGCCGGGGGCGGGGCGGGGCGGTTTCGGGGGCGTTGGGGTCGGTGCCGCGCCGGGGCGTCTCCTCGGGCGTCGAACGTTCGGGTACGTCGGATTCATTTGGGTGGTTGCGTTCAACACCCTGCGGGGAGCGCCCCGGCACGTCCCCTCCTGCCACCGTGGACTGCCGGGCGGGGGGGGGGGGGGTCGCACCCCGGCCCCTGCGGGGAGCGCCCCGGCACGTCCCCTCCTGGCACGTGGGTTGCCGGACGGGGTGGGCGCGTTCCGGTGCGGTGCGGGGAGCACCCCGGCACATCCCCTCCTGCCACCGTGGACTGCCGGGCGGGGGTGGGCGCGTTCCGGTGCGGCACGGGTACCGGGTGCGCGGGAACGTTAGGTGCAATGGGGCGTGCCGGGAGGTGTGCTGCGCGCTTTCCCCTGGCCGCCCCTTCCCGGGGCAGCCCGTCCGGCGCTTGAGGACACGCCCGGAGGGCGTCCGGGGGGGGCTGGGGGCTCGCCTCCACACACGCGGCGGAGCCGCAAAGTGTCACCGCGGGAAGGGGCGCGGAGGGGAAAAGGCTCCGCAGGAGCAGCCCGCCCCGGTCCTCCCGACCGCGCCGTAGAATCGGGAGCACTGTGTCTGAGTTCTCCAGCGTCCACCCCGACGCCGTCGCCCCCCACGTCTCCCCCTTCCACCGTGCCAAGGGCGAGCCCCGCTTCCCCGGCGGCCCCGCGCCCGACCCCGCCGGGTCGCACCACGAGCGGCGGATCCGCAGCTTCCAGCCGCGGCGCAGCCGCGTGACCACGGGGCAGGCCGAGGCGCTGGAGCGGCTGTGGCCGCAGTGGGGTCTCGACATCGACGGCCACCGCGTCCTCGACCTCGATGAGCTCTTCGGCGGCCGCGGCCTGCCGGTCGTCCTGGAGATCGGGTTCGGGATGGGCGAGGCCACCGCCCAGATGGCCGCCGAGGACCCCACCACCGGCATCCTCGCCGTCGACGTACACACGCCCGGCCAGGGCAATCTCCTCGGTCTCGCCGACCGCGCCGGCCTCACCAACGTCCGGGTCGCGAACGGCGACGCGATCATCCTGCTCCGCGAGATGCTCCCGCCCGCCTCCCTCGCCGGCCTGCGCGTCTACTTCCCCGACCCGTGGCCGAAGAAGCGCCACCACAAGCGGCGCCTGATCCAGCCCGAGTTCCTCGACCTCGTCGCGCCCCGCCTCGTGCCCGGCGCGATCGTGCACTGTGCGACCGACTGGGAGCCGTACGCCGAGCAGATGCTGGAAGTGCTCACCGCGCACCCCGATTTCGAGAACACCGTGCCGGACGGCGGCTACGCGCCGAGGCCCGCCTTCCGGCCACTCACCCGCTTCGAGGGGCAGGGCCTCGACAAGGGCCATGTCGTGCACGACCTTCTCTTCCGCCGCCGGTGAGCCGGTAAGGCGGTAAGCCGGTAGAGGCGCCATCGCCAGTTGTCAGTGACCCTCGTTAGGGTCGACGGGTGTACGAGTCGCCTCCGCATCCCCGGCAGCACCCGGCGGTCCCGGACTGTGAGCAGCAGCCGCAGTTCGCCGCCGGACCGCCGCCTGCGCGCTGGCGCTACAAGCCGCGCCGCGCCTGGTGGCGCATCAGGGCGGTGCGCGCGGGCTCGGTGTTCACGGTCCTCGCGCTCTGCGCCCTGGTGATCCTGGCGATCGTCCGCGACCAGACCGGCACGCATGGCTTCCTGGTCGGGCTGGGGCTCGCGGTGCTGCCGGTGCCGCTCCTGCTCGCGGCGTTCCGCTGGCTGGACCGGGTGGAGCCCGAGCCCTGGCGGAACCTCGTCTTCGCCTTCGCCTGGGGCGCGTTCGCCGCCGCCCTCGTCGCGATCATCGCGAACAGTTTCGCGACCCGCTGGATAGCCACGGCCACCGCCGACCCGGCGGGGGCCGAATCCCTCGGCGCGACGGTGATAGCCCCGGTCGTCGAGGAGAGCGCGAAGGCGGCGGCCGTGCTGCTGATCTTCCTCTTCCGCAGACGGGACTTCACGGGGATCGTGGACGGAGTGGTCGTCGCCGGGTTCACGGCGACCGGCTTCGCCTTCACCGAGAACATCCTCTATCTCGGCAACGCCTTCGGCGAGGACCAGGAAGCAGGCGCCTCCGGCCTCGCGTCGGTGACCGCGGCGACCTTCTTCGTACGCATAG
Source organism: Streptomyces sp. NPDC002994 (assembly GCF_040611155.1). Taxonomy (NCBI): domain Bacteria; kingdom Bacillati; phylum Actinomycetota; class Actinomycetes; order Kitasatosporales; family Streptomycetaceae; genus Streptomyces; species Streptomyces sp. NPDC002994. The sequence continues at coordinate 273,300 of NZ_JBEXNQ010000009.1, read as the reverse complement.
TGATGTCGCCGTTCGCGCACCCGCTGTTCACGGTGCTGACAGGCATCGGCTTCGGGCTCGCCGCGCTCGCGCCGCCGCGCCGCCGGGGGCGGTGGCGGCGCATCGCGCTGCCGCTGCTCGGCCTGGTGTTCGCCATGGGCATGCACGCCCTGTGGAACGGTTCGGCGGTCTTCGGGGGGTACGGCTTCTACCTCGTGTACGCCTGCTTCATGGTCCCCGCCTTCGCGCTGCTGACCTGGCTGGTGGTCTGGACGCGCCAGCGCGAGCTGGGCACGATAGCCGCCGAGCTGCCCGCCTATGCCGCCGCCGGCTGGCTGCTGCCCGGCGAGCCGCTCGCGCTCTCCTCCATGCGGGCCCGCTCGCTGGCGCGGGACGCGGCGGCCCGTACGCACGGAGCACATGCGCACGGAGCAGGTGCCCCCGGAGGCCGCGCCGCCGCCCGGGCCGTCGCCGAGTACGAGGCCTTCGCCACATCCCTCGCCTTCCTGCGCCACCGGGCACACCGCGGCACGGTGGGCCCGGACTTCACGGCGCGCGAACAGGAGCTGCTGCACCACCTGTGGCAGCGCAGGGAGGTGGCGGGACCGGCCCTGGAGTACGCGGCGCGGGCGACGGGGCGGTTGCGGACACCGCCGCCGTGGCAGCCACCGTGGCAGCCGTACGGGTACGGGCCGCCGCCCTCCCAGCACCCCGCACCGCACCGGAACTACGCCGCGTACAACCCGTACCGGCAGCAGTAGCGGGTCTCAGACGGAGGCGGCCGTTGGTCGGTGCCTGCGGCGCTTTTCCCTACCCGCCCCTTCCCGAACTGGGGCTGGGGACTTGCGCCGTACACACAGACCGGCAGCCCTGGCTCGGGGGGCGTGCGCCAGGACTGCCGGGGACTGCGGAGGTTGCCGTCAGACGGAAAGACCCTTGCCGCGCAGCCACGCCGCCGGGTCGACGCCCGCGCCGCCGGGCGTGTGCACCTCGAGGTGCAGGTGCGGCCCCGTCACATTGCCGGTGGCGCCCACGCGGCCGATGACCTCGCCCGTACCGACATCGCCGGACGTGACGGTCATCGAGGAGAGGTGGCAGTACCAGACCTCCGTACCGTCCGGGAGCTCCAGGACGATGCGGTAGCCGTACGAGCCCGACCAGCCCGCGGACTTGATCGTGCCGCCGTGCACGGCCTTGACCGGCGTGCCCGTCGGGGCGGCGAAGTCGAGGCCGGTGTGCTGGCCGGAGGACCACATCGAGCCGGACTGGCCGTAGGTGGAGGTGAGCGTGTACGACGAGGTGGGCAGCGAGTAGCTGGCGGCGAGCTTGGCCAGCCGCTCCTCCTCCGCCTTGCGCGCGGCCTCTTCCTCCGCCTGCCGCTTCTTCTCCTCGGCCTCGCGCTTCTCCTCGGCTGCCTTGGCCTCCGCCGCGCTCTGCTGCTGCTTCGCCTCGGCCGCGGCCTTCTCGGCGGCCTCCTTCTCGGCGGCCAGCTTCACCTCGGCGTCGGCGGCGGCCTGCTGCTGCTCGGCCTGCTGGAGGATGCGGGCGCGCAGCGCCTCGCCCGCGTCGGTGGTGCCCTGCTGCGCGTCGGCGGTGGTGACGCCCGCGGTGGTGAGGGGGGCGGCGGCCAGGACCGCTTCGCCCGGGGTGCCCGCCCGCGAACCCGATCCGGAGTCGTCGGACATGAAAGACCCGACGCCGGGAAGGGACTTGGCGTCGGGCAGCGAGTCCGTAAACGAGTCGGGAAGGTCGGGGAGGGAGATCGAGATGGCCGGCTTGTCCTGCGCGGTGGCGATGCCGCCCGCGCCGACCGCGGCTATGACGCCGACGCCGAGAACCGTGGAGCTGCGACCGAGTCCGCCGCGCTGCTTGGCGACGCGGTGGCGGCCGCGTACGGGCCGGACGGATTCCTCAGTGGGATTCCACTCTTCCCAAGTTTCTTCCCCGCCGACGTGATTCTCACTGTCGCGGGGTACCCCGTAAGGGGGCAGGGTCGCCTGGGGGGCAGGACTGTTGGACGCCACGGAGGCGTGCTCCTTTCCTTCCTTCTCGCCTACCGGGTTAGCTGACGGGTTCGGAGCAGGAAGGTCTCCTACGGGCCGCTTCGTTGGTACGAAATGACCCGATTCACCCCAAGGAACATGGTTCCCCGGTTCCCTTGCGGAATTCGGCGCGTGCGCACGGTGCCGTCTCTTGCGACGACTGGGACGACCGCGCTGCGTTATCGAACGTTAATAGACACCGGGCATGCTTTCCAAGCTGTTCCTGTTGATCGTTAAGGGCATTGGCCTGAACCAACCAGGACACAAACGCCCACAGCCGGACGAGTTGACCGCCCCTCAGGAAACATCTCCACCATGACGGTTCGTCAATTGTTATGCGGAGGGGCATATCGCGATTACGCACGGTCGCGGCGCCGGATGGGGCGCTAGCTTCGGCACATGGTTTTCAACAGCACGCAGTCGGTCGCCGATCGCTACCGCGAGTTCTCCCAGCAGCAGGCGCGCGGCGTTTCTCCCGCCTACGCCGAACTCACCGCCCGCATCAGCGAGGACCAGGACCTCTGCGCCCTCATCGCCGCCCTGCCGCCCGGCAACAAGCAGCAGCCCAATCTCCTCCTCGCCGCCGTCCGTTTCCTCGGTGGCCCGTACGACCGGTGGGCGCCCTTCCGCGCCTGGACCCTGGCCCACTGGGACGACGTACGCGAAGTCATGCTGGCCCGCTTCACCCAGACCAACGAGCCCGCCCGCTGCGCCACCCTCCTGCCCCTCCTCGCCGCGCTCCCCCAGCCGCTCGCCCTCATCGAGGTCGGAGCCTCCGCCGGTCTGTGCCTCCACCCCGACCGCTACGCCTACCGCTACAACGGCGGCGCCACCCTGGGCACCTCCCCCGTCACCTTCGACTGCCGTACGGAGGGCCCCGCGCCCCTCCCCACCGCGCTCCCCGACATCGCATGGCGGGCAGGCATCGATCTCAACCCGCTCGACACCACCGACGAGGACGACGTCCGCTGGCTCCAGTCACTGATCTGGCCCGGCCAGGTGGACCGCCCCCGGCAGCAGCTCGCCGCCATCGAGGCCGTACGTACGGCGCCCCGCCCGCGCATCGTCCGCGGCGACCTCGTCGACCAACTCCCGGCGCTGGCCGCCGAGGCCCCGGCGGACGCGACTCTGGTCGTCTTCCACACCGCCGTACTGACGTACCTGCCGCTCGCCCGCCGCGAGGAGTTCGCCGCGCTCGTGCGCGCACTGCCGGGCCACTGGATCTCCAACGAGCACCACACCGTGCTCCCTTGGCTCGACGCGCCCGCCCCCGACGACGAGCACCTGCTCACCCTCGCCATCGACGAGCGCGCGGTCGCCTTCACGGCCCCGCACGGCCAGAGCCTGCACTGGTTCGGCCGTCCGGCAGACGGTGGGCATGGGCCCGCCTGACCAGGCTCACGGTCCTGCGGCGGTCCTGCTGCCCCTCGGCGGGCCGCCCGACCGCGAGCAGGGCCATGTCGTCCGTGGCGGCTCCGGCCGTGTGCCGCCGTACGTCGTCGGTGAGCGCGTCCAGCAGTTCCTCGGGCCCCGGGAAGATCCGCCCGCGCAGCCGCGCGGCGGGATCGTAGAAGACACCCGCGGCATTGCGCGCCTCGGACAGGCCGTCCGTGTAGAGCAGCAGCGTGGCGCCCGCCGGGAACGCGTACTCCTGCGCCCGGTCCGGCCAGGCGCCCAGCTCGCCCATCCCCAGCGGCAGCGCGGCCGCGGCCGGCACGATCTCCGCGACATCCCCGTCGGCGTACAGCAGCAGCGGCTCAGGGTGCCCGCGGTTGACCACCCGCACCATTGCCTCACCGCGCGGGATCTCGGCGAGTACGGCGGTCGTGAACCCCTCGAAGGCGTCCAGCCCGGCGCGCCGCGCGCCCTCCCGCGTGAGCGCCCGCTCCAGCCGCTGCGCGACGCCCTCGAGCGAGCTCTCCTGCTCGGCGGCCTCCCGGAACGCCCCGATGACGACCGCCACCGCCTCCACCGCCTCGAGCCCCTTGCCGCGTACGTCGCCGACCACCAGCCGCACCCCACGCGGGGTGTCCTGTACGGCGAAGAGGTCCCCGCCGATGAAGGCGTCCGCCTGCGCGGCCTCGTACCGCGCGGCGATGTGCATCCCGGCGATCCGGTCGGCGGGTACGGGGAGCACGGCGCGCTGGGCCGCCTCGGCGACGGTGCGGGCGGAGGCGAGCTGCCGGCCGCTGCGGCGTACGACGCGGTTGATGACGAGCGCGAGGACGGCGACGGTGATCATGGTGATCAGCTCGGTCACGGACTCGACGTGCGTCGAGGTGCCGTTGTAGAGGTGCAGCCCGACGACGGCGGCGGTCGCGACGCCGCCGGTCACCAGGGTGCCCAGGAACGAGAAGAGCGGCGCGGCGATCAGCGGGGCGGCGGCGAAGAGCGGCGACGCGGTGAAGTTCGGCGGCGTAGCGAGATCGAAGGCGCACCCGCCGACGATCAGCAGCGCCGGCAGCGCCCGGACGAACCGCGAAGCCTTGCCCGCACCGCCTTGCTTCCCCACCTGTGGTCTCCTGCTCGCCGCGCACCCGGCTGCGGACGGTACCGCGCCCCACCCAGGCTGGCCGTAGCCGCGCCGCACGGCCATCGGGGGTCGGCCAACCGAGTGACGACGGTCCAAGGCCCGCCCGGACGGACGACGAAGGCCCGGATCTCTTCCGAGATCCGGGCCTTCGTTTTCTTCTTCAGTAGCGGGGACAGGATTTGAACCTGCGACCTCTGGGTTATGAGCCCAGCGAGCTACCGAGCTGCTCCACCCCGCGTCGTTAAACACAACTGTACGCCATCAGGGGACGGCCCCAGACCACTCACACCTGCACGTCGTACACGACATCGCGGTGTACGAGCTCAGCCTGCGCCGCGACCAGCCCCGTAACCCGATCCGACCGATCAGCTGGACAGCCACGGCGCCGCTGCAGACGCGGCCAACCGCCTCCCCGGCGAAGGGCGTTATTCGGCGATTTCCGTCCGCTCCCACCACTGGTAGACGGTCACACGCCCCTGGTCACTGTCCTGGTGCCGCGTCGTGACCTTGAAGTGTTCGTACCCGCCGCGGTGCGGAATCTTCAGTTCCTGCCCGGGGGGCGTGATCGGAACAATCCGCTCCGGCAGATCGTCCGGCCCGCCCTCAAGAAGCGCCTTTTCAGTCATAACCTCAGTCTTGCCACCCCCCGGCCCCACGCGCACGTCGAGCGCACCCCTTCAGTCGCGCTGTATGCCGATCTCATAAGCGATCTCCCAGCGGACGTCCGCGACTACGATGTCCGCCGTCTCCACCGGTCGCCCGTCGACGTCGTAGTACGTCCGCTCGATCTCCGTGATCAGGTCGCCGGCACTGATACCCAGGAGGTTCGCTTGCTCCTGGCTCGCGCGCGCAGGGCGCGGGATCTCCACAGCGGTGTCGATGTCGACGCCGATGGACCACATCCGCTCGACGACACCGGCGCCTGCGTGCGGTCCCATCTCGGGCAGCACGATCGGTGTTCCATCAGTGATGGCCATCGGCTCCCACGATTCGGACAGCTGGACCGGCAGGCCGTCGGCAAGGAACTCGTAGCGCGTGACGACACAGAGGGAACCGGGCTCAATCGCCAGGCGCTCCGCGATGTGATCCGGGGCCGGCGTGCGAGCCTCGCTCCGCGACTCCCAGGTACCGGCCCGGCCCTGCTCCTTCATGTCCGCACGGAACGGCGAGCCGCCCCGGCGTTCACGGTGGCGCGAGCGGACCATGCGCAGGCGCTCGCGCGGCCGGCGGACGTAGGTGCCGGACCCTGAGCGGCCTTCGAGGAGGCCCTCGATGATGAGCCGCTCCATCGCGCGCTGGGCAACGCTCTGCCCGACCCCGTACTCCTCAGCAAACCGGGCGCGGGACGGCAACTTGTCGCCCACGGCCCATTCGCCCGCCTTGATGCGGGCGCGCAGCGCGTCGGCGACCTGCAAGTACGGCGTGTCACGGGGCATTTGAGCGACTCCGAGGTTGTGCGTCGACATTGACAAAGCTAACCCATCAGGTCTCGAAGCTGGGCGCTCGGCATCACGAAGAGTGATTGAGTACTCACGAGGGGTACCCGTGCGTTCCGCTGAGACCAAAGCCGCTGCTGTCGCCGCGATGCTCACCGCGGCGACTGGCGAGGAGCCCCGGCTCGACGAGACGCCTGACCGCATCCGCGTCGAAACGGACCTCCCCGAGGATCTCGCGCCGGTCACTCGCATAGCAGTCCTCACCGCCCTCGCGATAGCAGCCCGCTTCGGACACAGCAGAACCGCGAACGGCGACATCGTGTGGGCCGAGCTCGACAGAGAGGCAGAGCAGTGACATAGCCGGCCAACCGAACGGAAGACGCGGCTCCGCCGCCTGACCTGGCGGCATATATGGCCGTCCTCAACCACGCAGCAGCATGCCCCAACTGCCACGAGTCGCGCTGCCGGGTGGGCGCGCGACTGCGGGAAATCCAACGGCAGACGCGGCGATGACGGACTGCGTCATGGGCGACCACGCCTTCCCGGTCGAGGACGCGACGGGCGCCTACTGCGAGGAGCACGGCGTGACCCTGCTGTGGCACGAGCCGCCCATCACGCCCGACCGGCACCTCCACCAAGCCCCCGCCCCGGCCGCATGCGCCTGGCCAGGAACTCCGACCGGGGCGGGTCCATGCGCCACCCGCAGCGCTGGGCGATCGTCCAGGGCGACGAGGACAACACCGACATCGAGGACGGCGACGGCAGCGGATCCAACCCGCCCACCGGCTGCGGCGACGACTGCGCCCCAGCCGCGTAACCGCCCAACTCGGCGGCCCCGCTCCGGAAGACTCGGGCGGGGCCGCCCCCTCCCGAAGGAGACAACGATGGCGAAGACGATCGACGGGGCCGGCCGCGTGACCGTGTTCCCGCTACTGCACACGTGGCCGGACACCTGGGGCGTCGTCGCATACACCACCACGGGCCACTTCGGGGACACCGCGATCGTCGGCTACATCCCGGCCCAAGGCGTCCCGGACGCGCACCTGATGGACGTGGCCGCCCGTCACGCCGCCGGCCAGTCCCGTCGAGCACACACCGAATGGGTGCTGTGCACGGGCTGGAGTTCCCGCGTGGTGCCCAAGCCGGGGACGATCGAACTGCGCGACACCCCCTGGTCGCTGGAAGTGGAGGAGAGCAGCGAGTTGGAAGCCACGATGTACGGACACAGGCACCTGCGCACCGGCCGCTTCACACTGACCACTCCGGACCCCAGGCTGCCGCACGCGGATCTGATGAGCCAGGCCCGCGGCGTGCTGCCCGACCGAGCCCGTGGCGCCGCCGAACTCGCGCTCTGTACCTAGCCCCCCTTGTCAGCCCCGTCCGTCCGCTTCCCCCCGACGGCCGGGCTTCTTCATGCCGTGATCGGGCCTCGGTAGCGGGAGGCGCGGCATCTGCGGGTGCCGCAGGTGCTGGCCGGCGCCGTAGCCGTGCAGCCGCAACCTCTCCGGACCGGACCGGCCAGCCGCGTCGTAGGCGCTCAGCACGGCCTCTATGCGCTCCCATCGGCCAGCGCCCCCGGCAGCAGCACGCCCTACTCGATCTGCGAGTTCTCGTCTCGTCCTACGTGCGTCCGTGCGGGGAGGTGAACTTTGGCAAAGTGCCCGACTGCTGGCCGGACCCACCGTGCCCGTCCCCTTCGAGCCCGGACAGACGCCCAGCCCAGACCGCGCAGCAGGCGCAGAACGGTACGGGCGCATGATTCCGGCCTCGCCCGCTCAAGCCAGCGGCATGCGATCACATTGGGGAGGGCACGATGGCAGTCCGTTGCCGCCGCGTCATTCTCCGCGGGGCCGCCAGGCAGTGGCTTGGCGCGCTGCGACAGTTGCGCTCCATCCCCATGCCAGAAGCCCCATTGCAGCGACTGCCATGGCGCAGGCGGCGAGGAACGTTCCGGAGATGAAGGAGGCGCCCCCCGTGGTCTTTGGGAAAGCGAGCCATGTTCCGACGACGCAGCCGGCAAGACCTGCCAGCGCCAGCGGGGCGAGGACGCTCCAGGCGGACGTGGTCCAGTAGACGCGCCGGTTCCCCGACAGCATGGTCAGGGGTGCCAGCGCCCGCCCATTGCGCAAGAACTCTGCCGTGCCCGTGATGGCTGAGGCGCCAGCCAGCACGAGGATGCCCAGGAAGCCGAAGAAGGCAATCCATCGTCCCTGGTTCTTGTTCACCTGGCTGGTGACGAGCCACTCCCCGCCGACGGTGTCGACGTCGGCCCCTGTCGGAAACGCGCGGTAGGCAAGCCTTTTCGTTTCGGAGACGGAAAGGTCATCCCCATTCAGGGATACCAGCACCGTACGGGCGATGGCGTCGGCGTTCTTTGCTCTGCTGACGGGGTCTGACTGCTGCACGGCTACCGTCGTGCTCTCGCCCGCGTACCAGCCGACGAGTTCCCGCAGGCGCGGGTCCTTGGGGATGCCGGGAAGCTCGTAGGGGCTCGAGGTGCAGGACAAGCCCAGTGTGGTGAGCGGCGGGCACAGGCCTTGCACGGTCAAGGTGTTCTTCTCCGGGGAATCAACGAGTGTGACGGCCTCGACCCCGGTGGGCAGCGTTTGCATGAAGGCCTTCATCTGCCGGGCTGTGGCAGTCCCGCCCGGCTGAAGGACGAGTGCACTGTTGCCGATGCGGTCGACGGTGGCCTGCGCTTCACGGACCGACTGGCCGAACTGCCCTTGCCAGGCCACCACCTGGATGAGCAGCCCAAGAGCCACCACCACGCCGGCGGTCATACGGGCCACCGGGCCGGGATGGGCTGCCGTACGCTGCCCTGCCACCAGGAGGCCGGGGCTGCCCAGCCGCCGACCGACACGGCTGAGCTGCCGGCCCAAATTGGCGGTGACGACGGCGACAGCCGCCGGCAGGGTGGCCAGGGTGCCTGCGGCCGCCACCCAGTTGACCATGACATACGAGGTGGATCCTGGCTCGAAGAAGTCCGGTCCGCGTACGGCCACGAGCAGCAGCACCGGGCACAGCAGCGCCCAGCGGGTCGGTGCACGCCGGGCACCCGTAGGCCGGTTACCGCCGCCGCGGGCCTTGACCAGGCGATCAGTGGCGACCGTGCCGATCAGTACGACGGACACAGCAACCAGGACACCCAGCAGTAGAGCCCACCACGATGCCCTCATGTCGGTGGCAGCCAGGACGTGGCCGGTCCACGGCAGACGGAAGTCGGCCGTCCATGAACCGGCGACGGCAGCCAACGCCACTATGGCACCGGCGAGGACGGGCAGCCACGCCTCGCCCAGCACGATCAATGCCCGGGACCGTGGAGTGCCGCCCAGAACCTCCACCAGTGCGGTGCGCCGGTCGCGACCATGAGCCCCGGCCCGCGCGGCAACCACCAGCAGGACCCCAGCAGGCAGGAGGCCGAGGATTGCCGGCATGATCTGGAAGGTCCACTCGGGCTTGGCGTAATCCAGCTGCCCCACGGTGTAGGACACGTAGCCCTGGCCGGGGCCGTAGCCCACGATCGGCTTGGCATCCTCAGACGTGAGACCGGAGCGGGGGTGGATATAGGCCAGGAGTTCGTCGGGGGTCTGCAGACCGTCGGTGGTGATCTCCCCGACCGCGCGGCCATAGCGTTCGCGAATGCCTTCGGCGGCGCCCATTTCCACCAGGCGCGGCGAGAGTACCGCCTCGCCCGGCGCCGGCCATCGCTTCAGCCCAGGGGGCAGCGGTGCGTCCTCGGCCAGGGGAGCAATGAAAATCACTGAGAAGGGGCCACTGCCGCGCACGGAGTCGTTGGCGGTAGACCACAAGGCGCGGGCGGTCAGATCGGGCCGTTCCTCCTGCATTACCGGACCGCGCGCAAGTCCGCGGCTGGCTTGTCCGTCATACGTGGCGTGCGCGGCGACCAGGGCAGCTACCCCCAGTGCCAGGACGGCTGTCGCGGCCATCAGAGCCACGAATCGAACGCGGCCGGCTTCGGCGCGCATCCCGGCCGCTTGGCCGATGCGCATCAAGTGCCGGCCGATCCCGTGCTGCTTCATCGAGCCCCTGTCCCGGCATCGTCGGCCTTGGACAACGTTCCGTCGCCCAGAGCCAGGACTCTGTCCGCTCGCGCTGCCACCGCCGGGTCGTGCGTGACCAGGAGCAACCCGCAATCGTGTCGACCGGGCATCGCGAACAGCACATCGGCTACTCGTTCCCGGGCAACAGCGTCCAAGGCGCCCGTTGGTTCGTCCGCCAGCAAAAGCGCCGGTGAGTTGATCAACGCCCTTGCTACGGCCGTCCGCTGGCGTTCCCCACCCGACAGTTGCTCACTGGCCCCGGTCAGAGGGACACCCAGTTCCTCCAGCAGTTCGTGTGCCCTGCGGTAGGCCGTGTCCTTGGGGACACCGGCCAGCAGTGCGGCCAGTGCCACGTTGTCGACCGGAGACAACTCGGGCAACAACTCTCCGAACTGGAAGACCATGCCAATCTTGCTGCTGCGGTGCCGGGCAAGCGCCGCCCCTCGCAAGCGGGTCACATCCGTTCCAGCCACTTCTACCGTGCCGCCCGCCGGGCGTACCAAGCCGAGCACGCACGAGAGCAGCGTGCTTTTCCCCGAACCACTCGGCCCGGTGATCGCCACCGATTCCCCGGCCCGCACATCCAAGTCCAAGGTCGTGAACAGCTCGCGGCCCCCGACGTCGTAACTGAGCCCCTTGATGCGCAGCACTGTTCCGCGAACGCCACCCGAACTTCCGGCCTCCACCGTCTCCCTTTCCCCTCACCCGCCTTGCACCTCGCCAACGACACGGGGGCGGCGCCTTCGGCGCCGCCCCCGTCACCCGTCAGAACGGGTCAGACGCTGGTCAGCGTCGCGCCCAGCTGGTGCAGTCATCCGGCTGGAAGTTGACGGCCACGCACGCCTGCAGCGCCTTTACATAGTTCGTCGTGTCCGAGCTGCTGTAAGCGGTAGTGCCGTTGCCGCTGCTGTTCCTCAGTTCGAGGCCGTTGTTGTACCGACGCTCGTAGTTGGCGTACACCTCTTTGCTGTCGCCATCGGTGTCCTTCACAGCGATCGCGCCGTTGGTGCCCTTGCTCCAGGAGGACACGCCAGTTCGACTTCTCTCCAGGGTCACGCCGAACGCCGGCGCAGCCGCGCCCAGCATGGCAGCTCCTGTGACTGCCGCAACTATGACTCTCTTGGCTCTGGTCATGCTCATGATTCTCTTCCCCTCCGTTACCCCTCGTTCGGGGCTCTTATTTACCAAGCAAGCGACCACCACCGGGCGGCGCGCGATCCGCGCCGCACGCACCGCTACCCGGGCCCTGGGTGACGATGTGAGGCAGGGGCGTAATCACGGCCACCGAACGCGTGGCGGCGCCGCTGAATGCAGTTCACATGCTTCACATGCTTCCCAGGGGCGCCTTCTGCTTTCATGGCTGGGAAGGGACCCCCGGCGCCCGGCCGAGGATTGTCCGTCGTCGCGACCGGGGTGCCCGACAAGCCGACTGGCCATGGGTGATCGCTACTACAGGCGAGAGAGTTTACTTCGAGTCAAACGGAAGAGGCCGGTTGAAGGGTCACTTCCCTGTTGATGCAAGCAGCCCGATGCCCTTCGTTGCCGCCCTCGCCCCTCGTTGGATTGACTCGATTACGCCCACGAGCGTGCAGCGATCACAAACGCGGCGACGACGAGCCACCAACGCTTCGGCGGAGTGGAGCACCGGTTAGACCGCGCCAGGTCGCCACCAGGGCAAACCTCGCCCGACGCTGCTGGTGATCAGACGGAGAGGCCTCCAGAACTCGCCGCCCACTGGGAGGAATCCCCAGCCCGGCTGCCCTCCTACTGGACGCACACGCGGACGTCGCACGAAAGGCCGCCGAGGACGCCGCAAGGCTCGTCCCGCGGCAGGCTGCCCGTACCGCCGGGCTCACATCAGCCCGAGCACAGGCCCGAAAACAGCGAAGCGCCCCACCCGAAGAAGTCAGATGAGGCGCTAACGCGCAGGTCAGCAAGGGTGCCTGCGCACCCCCACGTGGTAGGCCGTGTGGGAGTCGACTGGATCGTGGCGGATAGTAGTTGCCCGAGTTTCCGGCGCCGGTGTAGAGCTTCTTGTCGTGGTTGCTGTCGAGGTAGAAGCCGGTGGCCACGTTCTTCAGCTTGTAGCCGGTGGATATCGCCCACTTTTGGTAGCTGCCGCCGTTGCAGGCCCTTGTGTAGACGGCCTGATTGGCGTTGCTGTCGAGGCACCTCCCGGTGGCCATGTTCTTCACGGTGTAGCCGCCGCTCACCCGGGCGACGGTCCACTTCTGGTAACTACCGCTGTTGCACGAGTGCGGACCCGGACCCGCCGCCGGGCAACTCCCAGTCGGCCGGGCTGGATCCGTTCCGCCGCCAGTACCCCTGAACGACGCGCCCCCTCTCACCTTCGGGTGGGAGGGGGCGCATTCCTGCGTTCGGGGTCAGGCTTCCGGCCGCCGGTTGTACCTCTCAAGCGTTGCCTTGTTCGTCGACGAGTCCATGAAGACCAATTCCCACGGCCCGGTGTTGATGTCGAACTCCTTACCGAAGCCGACCCACTTGCCGGTCATACGACGCCCGGTCGGCTCGACAAGCAGCTGGATCGCACCGTGGTACCGGGCTCCCCGGTAGTACCCCTCGGACGCCGTCTGCTCCGTCCATGTACCCGTCGCTACGTGGCTGTCGATCTGCAAATCCATGGTGAGCGGCGAATCGGAGGAGCCGGGCATGCTCCGCACCGACAAGCGGTTCCCGTGCTGCAGCACCACCACGTAGTGGGAGCCGACGAAGGCCGAGTCGCGTCCGCTGGAGAAGTATTCGTAGCGGGACAGCCACACGCCCGAGTAGTTGCCGTGGGCTGCGCGCGGCTCCGCCTGGGGGCGAGCGGCCGGCGGGGCGACGCCGGACGGTGAAGGCTCCATGTCGTGGCCGCCGTGCCCGTCAGCGGAGACGCGGACCTGCGGTACGGACATGCCGAAGCCGAGCGCCTCGATCGGCAGGCCCGTCGCCGACTCGAGGGCGCGGGCGTAGACGGGGCGCGGGGAAGCGGTGGTGCCGGATTCCCACCGCTGGACGAGCCTCTTGTTTGCGTCGTTGGGTTGTCCTGCCCTGGCGCCGGCGTCCCGGACGGCGCGTGCGAAGTCGTCCTGAGACATAAGCATTCCCATGCGCACCGCCCTGAGTGCGGCGTTCGGTGTGGTCATGAGATTCACGGTAGACCTCAACTCCCTTTAATGACACCGAATTGACGCCCCGCATGTCGCCGCTCTGTCGCCCCGCTTGACGCCGCGCAACACAGAGTGTCCGCGCCATCTTTGATTGCGTGACGACTGCAGGCAACGGCAGCACGCACAAGGGTCTGAGTATCAGCATCTACCGGGTCGACGGGGAAACTCACGCCCGCACTCCGATCAAGGAGTGCACCCTTCCCCCGCTGGAGGGGCCGGAGTCCGTGTCCACCCTGGCCTTCCCGCCTTGTCGCTGTCCCCGCTGCCGCACGAAGGCAGGCATCGCATGAGCCCCATGTGGGACGAGGAGCCCGAACGCGGCAGCGGAACCTGCGCCGCCTGCGACCAGCACACGAACAACGGGACAGTCCGCTGGGTACCTCGCGCCTCCTTCCCGGACATCCGAATCGTCACCCACGCAGATCCCGCCGACTGTCGGCCCGCTGCGGCCACACCCACCGACTTCCGGCTCTACCGGTCCCACATGACCCGGTAAGGCCGAAGGCAGGCCCCCACCCGAGGGCCGCGTCCACACAGGAGGAAGCATGACCATCGCGTTAGAGCACCCCGTGGGCACCACCGACCCGGCAACGCTCGTACATCCCGAGGTGATGGAGCGGCTCGCCGCCCGCATCACCAAGGACCACCCCGAAACCGACGCGCCCACCGCACGCCGGATCATCGCGCAGACCGCCGCGTTCCTGGCCGCTGGAGCCCAGTACCCCGGAGCGGACCTGTCCCCCAGCAAGGCAGTCGACATCGGCTGGCACACCTGGATCCTCCACACCGTCGACTACGCCGTGTTCTGCGAGCGGATCGCGGGACGGTTCATCCACCACATGCCCACCGCCGAGGGCGAGGCAGTAACTGGCGGACCGGCGGCCGCACGCCGGCGCACCCTCGACGCCATCAACGCGGCGGGATACGCATTCGACCACGAACTGTGGCCGCCCGCCGCCAAGATGGGCGACTGCAGCCAGTGCCACGCGGGGTGCACGGATAGCCCCAACGGCGGCAAGAAGTAGCAGACCCACGCTGGCCGCCCGGTTCAAGTCGCCGGGCGGCCGGCCCCCACGAACGGAGCAGCAGTGACGGACGCCAAGGCGTGGGACACCTACTCGAAGCAGAAGCCCGAGCGGCGCCCCACGAACGCGGCCGGCGAGACCACGTGGTTCAACTGGACTCAGTACCCCGACCACGGGCCCGGCGTCGAGGTCCTCGGGATCGGCCCCGGCGCTTCCGTCCTGGAACTCGGCTGCGGCAAGGGCGGCAACCTCGCGCACGTCGCCACACAGGGGGCCCGGGCGGTCGGCGTCGACGTGTCCCTGGCCCAGCTGAAGGCCGCCGAGGCGCGCTGGGCTGACATCGGCCTGGTCCTCCACCGCGGGGACGCGAGGCGGTTCCTCGCCGAGAGCGGCGAGCATTTCGATGCCGTGTTCTCCGTGTTCGGGGCGGCGTGGTTCACCGACCCGGACGAGCTGCTGCCCGCCATCCGTAAGCGGCTGCGTCCCGGCGGCGTGCTCGCCTTCTCCCAGCGCCCCGCCATCGAGGGCTGCTACGGCTGCCAGGCCTCGTACATCAACCGCTCCGAGGACGAAGACCCGCTCGTCGTGAAGCGCTGGGACTACGAGCCAGACCGCTGGGTGGACATCCTGCACGAGCACGACTTCACCGCAGCGACCGCCCGCGTACTGCCTGCCCCGCCCGGACGACGGAAGATCGGCACTCTCCTCGTTCGCGCGCGCGGATAGACCGCCCGCGCCCCAGTCGGCCCCGGCCGTCCGCTTCCCCCGAGGCGGACGGCCGGGGCTTCTTCATGTCGTGATCGTTAACACTTCGGCTGAGCATTGGCTGAGCTGTGGATCTTCAACGCTCCGAAAACAAGATCAGCCCCAGATCAGACGCACTCTGACCTGGGGCTGAGCGGTAGGCCGTGTGGGACTCGAACCCACAACCAACGGATTAAAAGTCGGTGGAGTACCCAGACCGCCCTGTAGTGGCGAGTATCGCCCCGTGTCGCGCTCTGCCGTAAGTGGCTGGTCAGGGCCCACTGGCGCCGTATCGACACGGTACCGTCATGCCGTTTCGTGTCGCCCCGTATCGAAGACTTCCGGGGCGTTCGGGCCAGCAGCGGGCCAGCAGAAAGGCCCCGCCACCTGGGGTGACGGAGCCTCGTTCGTTCCACTGCCATCATACCGCCGGGTCGCCCTGCGGCACTGCTCCATCCGTGACCTTTCTCGCCCGCGGCACCACGGCCGACGCCTTCTCCGCGATCTCCAGGTCCACCTCCTTCAGCAGCGAGGTGTACGTGTCCGACGCCAGCTTGATCGTGGCGTGCCGCAACGTCTCCTTGATCGCGTGAAGGTCGCCGCCGCCCGCGTGAATCAGGGTGGCCGCGCAGTGGCGGAGGTCCCGCAGGTTGATGGGCGGCAGGTCGGCCGCCTCGTACAGGCGGCGGAACGCCTTGCTGAGGACATCGGGGTGCAGCCACTCCCCTGTCTCGGTGGTGAACACCTTCCCTGTCTCCACCCACTTGCCGCCGGCCTTCTCCTTCTCCTGCAGCTGGCGGGCGCGGTGGTCGCGCAGGACCTGCACCGTGGCCTTGTCCAGGCCGATCGTCGCCGCGCTGCCGTCCGTCTTCGGCGCCGTCTCGATCGGCGTCCACCCGTCGACGACGATCTCGTTGGCCACCGTGATGGACTGGCCGTCCAGGTTCACGTTCACCCAGTCCTGGCCGACACCCTCGCCGCGACGCAGGCCGCGGAACGCGATCAGGTGAAAGAAGGCGTACAGCCGGTCGCCCTCCGCAGCGTCGAGGAACGCGCCGAGCTGGGCGGGCGTCCACACCATCACGCCCGACGGCTTCTCCCCCGTCTCCCGCCAGTGCTCGACGTGCTGCTCTGTCCACAGAATCGCCTTGGGGCGCTTCCCACTGTCGAGCTCCACCCAGGACGCCGGGTTGAAAGTACGGAGCTGCCGCCGGATCGCACCGTTCAGCGCGGTGCGCAGCGTGGCCCGGATCCGCTGCTTGGTCGCCGGCCCGGTGATGCGCCGGTACGGCTTCATCTCCGCCAGCTTCGCCCGCTCCGCCTCCAACTGGGCGCGCTCCGACTCCTTCGGCGCACCGGGGCGGCCGCGGGTACAGCGGGCCTCTTGCTCGCGGCGGGCCGCGTTCTCCGCAGCGATGATCTCGTTCTGCTCGTCGATGGAGTCGAAGAACTCCTGGCAGTGCCCGACGTTCAGGCGGTCGAGCCGGTGGTGACCCAGGCCCGGCTTGAGGTGGACGCGGATGTGGGACTCGTACCCGGTGGTGGTCTTCTTGCGGGTCTTCTTCGCGGCCACCCACGTGTCGAGCCACTCGCCGACCGTCGTAGCGCCGTCCAGGGGGACGCCCACGCCGAGGCGCCGGGAGACTTCGGCAGCCTCGGGGATGTCCTTGCGCTCCTTCATGGCAGCCTGCAAGAGGTCGCCCACGCGTCGCTGCGCATCCTCGTCATCGCCGGCCAGGTCGAGGATCGCGCGGATGCGGTCGAGGTCGGCCTGGGCGTCCTTGACGTTGCCGTATCCGGTGCGACGGAACGGCCGACGCCGCCCGTCGGCGTCAGGCGGCAACTCCTGCCGGACCATAAGCGCGCCGTGGCTCTTCTTCGCCAACTGCTGGCACGCCTTGCCGAGTAGCTTGCCATCGGTGCCGCGGCACTCGCAGCGCTTACTGATGCCACCTGCACGGCGGGAAGTTGGCATGGCGTAGGTCCTTTATTAGCGAGACAGTTCCAGTAGTCGGTCCGCTCGGTACCGGGCCACGACTTCCTTGCTGTCCATTCCGTATAGCTCGGCAAGCGCCGTGAGCCACCGCTCCATGTGCACATGCTGCCCCTCGTAGCGCTCGAAGTCATCCGCTTCAATCGCAATGAGAATGGGGGCGTCAACGCCGGCTCGTCGCCTGACGCTTCGGTCGTCCAAGGCGAGCTCCAGTCTCTTCACCCTGAGTGTGGCCCCAAGGCTTGGAACCCCTTGCTCACGCCTCGCCTTTGCCAGCGCCACCATCGCCATGACGCGGCTCTCTTCGCGCTGCGCCTCAAGGATCACGTCGTCTGGCGCTTGAGCCGCCACGCTGCGGCGTCGGCGTAGCTCTCTCTGCGCCTGAGCCCTGGCGCACTTACTGGAGCAATACTTGACGCCCTCGCTTTTGCGCTGGTCTTTTGCCGCTCTGCCCTGTTGCCGTACAAAGATCCGCCCACAGGACTCGTTCATGCACACCTTGTACCGGGCGCCCTCCTGGATGTGGTTGTAGAGCTGGATGCAGGAGGCTCCGAACAGGGTCGCCCCTTCTTCCTGCACGAGTGGGTGGTCGATCCGAGCATGTGAGACGCGCAGGCCGGCATTCAGGGCATGTAGCCAGTGACGCACCGTTGATTCGATTGGCTGCCCATTCGGTACGTCGACGAAGAGCTGAGCGTAGTCAGCCAGGTCGCCCGTGGCGGCCGCAACAATCCAGCCATCGCGAAGAAACCGCAGGTAGTCCAGGTGGGGGCGCCCTTCCCATAGGTGGAGAAGCGAGTCGGGCACCAGCATGTCTACGTTGTATTGCTTCTTGTACTCGATCCGCTTTTCGATGGCGATCGACCGTTGTTCCCAGTTACCGAAGACGTCGCCGCTCCATTCGGCAAAGTCGTCCAGGCATAGCTGCCCGTACTCCTCGATCAGGTCAGCGATCTCTTGGATCGTGCTGTCGCCGTCGTAGTGCCGAAGTTCGCGCAGGTAGAACTCGTCAGGCAGGTCAGCCAGTTCGCCCTCGCTGACGAAGGCGATCCACTCGTCATCGACCACCTGAACTTCGACGAGCTGCGCGACCCTGGGCACCTGTAGCCGCTGCGCCCCCTCGGGCACCAACGTGGTACCGAAATTCTTCCCCACGTATCACTCACTCCCCGGATTCTCTGGTAGCGTCTGATTCAACGTAGTACGTGGCACACGGCAAACGTACTACTTGGCAGACATGAACGCTACCGGACCGTACCGGCTCATGCTGGTTCGTCCGCACGTGGAGGAACCATGGCACGGACCCTGACGCGAGACGAGCTGCTCGCCCTGCCGGCGACCGTTGACCTTGTCACCGGAGCCCGGGCGTTCGGCCTCGGCCGCACCACGGCCTACGACCTTGCACGCAACGGCCAATTCCCTTCTGCCCTGATCAGGGCAGGCAAGACCTACCGCGTGATCACCGCAGATCTCCTCCGGGTGCTTCAGATCAGCCCGGAAACCAGCGAGGCCGCCGCAGCTGTAACTGCGACGGCCTCGAGCGAGCACGTCACTCCGACCGCGTAGCAGCAGAGAAAGCGAGCACTCACCATGAGTATCTCAGAAGCCAGCGCCAACCGGCAGTCGAACCTCGGCCAGCCCACTCCGGCCACCCCTGCGGCGCTCACCGCCGCCCTCGCCGACGGGCAGCCGCTGCTGTCCCGGGCCGACCAGCTCGGCATCCGCGTCACCACCGTCGACATCGACGTCTGCGACAGCGCCGCCCTCGTCCAGCGCGACAACGGTGGCCTGCAGTACCTGGCCCCGCGCGGCCAGAGCGGCGATTACACCGAGGCGTTCCTGCGCAGGGCCCTCGCCTACGCCATCGAGCACCCCATGAAGGACGACGGCCCGCAGCGAGCCACCCGCGCCGAGATCCTCGACCCGCACAACCGCTTCCCCCTCTGCGAGAGCGACCACGAGAACGACCTGACCAGCGGCGAGTACAAGGTGGACGTCACCTGCTACCGGTACTACGACGGCGTCGAGCTCCCGGTGTTCTTCGCGGACGACAAGAGCACCGGCGGCGATGTCCTCCGCAGCGTCATCGACGTACACCCGTACTCCGAGACCGCCGGGCGGCAGCTGCCCTGCGTCAACCTCGAAATCATCGAAGACCACTGGATCCAGGACCTCGACCCCGACGGGCTCGCCGACGTCATCGCCAAGCTCCGCGGACAGCTCGACCACCTCGACCAGGTCCACGCGCAGCTCGTCCAGGCCCGCACTGGCTGGGCGGCCAGCCAGTGACTAGTCAGCGCATCACCGCGACGGCCGGGGGCGCCACCACCCCCGGCCGCCCGGCCCGAGACCAGCGCACCTGTCTGCGCGGTCTTCCACCAGCCCGGCGACCGCAAGGAGCAGGCGGCATGAGCGAGCGCAAGCCCGGCCGGTGGCCGGTAGATGAGCCCACCGAGCTCAACGCGGTCGAGCCGTCCGACGTGCAGGGCGCCCAGCACCTCGGGCTCACCGCCGTACAGGCCCGCTTCCACGTCACCCTCGGCGCGATCCGCGGGGACCTCGAGGAGCAGCCCAGCCCGATGTGTGTCCGCACCGCTGCACGCCGGTGGTGCGACGAGATCACCGCCATGGCAAACGAGATCACCCAACAGCCGCGGGACACCGGGTGACAGACGGCGCGGCGCCGCTGGGGGCGACGCCGCGCCTCACACGAACGTCCCTGCCCCAGCTCGAGAGATGAGCCCCGTTCGTGAACGACACCATCGCCTTCAACAGGCTCGCCGACCACCTGGCGGGCATGGGCGTGCACGGCCGATACCAGGGCGGTGCGCTCCGCGTGCCCGGCCTGTGCCACGACGGCGACGCCCCCGGCACAGTCGCCATCCGTCGCGGAAACAACGGCGGCGTCGTCGTCTTCTGCCACAAGTGCCAGGGCAACGCCGACTTCCTCGCCGCGATCGGCTGGACCGAAGCCGACCTGTACGACGAGCCCCTCGCCGACCACCAGCGGGACCGGCCGGCCGACGACACGTGGATCCCCTGCAAGGAGCGCGACCACAAGCGAGTCGCCCAGTACCTCTACCGTGACGAGAACGGCATCACCGTCCACGGCGTCACCCGCTGCAACGCCAAGTGCTTCGCCCAGTGGCGGCCCGACGACACCACCCGCTCCGGCCGCCGCTGGAGCCTCAACGACAAGCAGGGCAACCGGCTCGTCCGCACCGTGCCCTACCGGCTCCCCGAAATCCTGAAGGCCAAGGCCGCCGACCGCGTCGTGTTCATCGCCGAGGGCGAGAAGGACGTGCACGCGCTCGTCGACCACGGCCTCGTCGCCACCTGCAACGCGGGCGGTTCCGGCAAGTGGACGGCCGAGCACGCCCAGCACCTTGAAGGCGTGGACGTCACGATCGTCGCCGACCGGGACGGGAAGGGCCGCGAGCACGCCGAGGCCGTCGTCGAAACACTCCGGGGTATCGCCCGCTCCGTGTACGTCGTCCAGGCCAAGACTGGCAAAGACGCCGCCGACCACTTCGCGGCTGGGCACAGCGACGCAGAGTTCATCCAGGTGTGGGCTCCGGTCCCGCACCCTGGGGACCCGGCGGTGGCTGCGTGAGCACCGCACCCAAGTGGGCGCCGGACGTCCGCGAGGCCATCCCCGGTCTCCTGCCGGACGAGTTCTACGAAGCGCGGCCGGAGCTGCAGAAGATCCGGCAGGCCGCGCACTCGAAAGCCTGCTCGGGCGACGTGCTGTTCTACAGCTCGCTCGCCCGGCTGTCCGGCATGATCTCCCACCACACCCGGGCAGAGACCGGGATCGGCGGCCGGGCCTCTCTCAACATCTTCGCCGCGGTCGTCGGCAACTCCGGCGCGGGCAAGTCCACCGGTTCCTCCCTCACTCGGGGACTCATGCCCTCACCCGACGAGGACTTCCGCGACGGCCTGCCCGTGGGGTCCGGGGAAGGTATCGCCGAGGCGTTCATGGGCACGGTCGAGGAGCCCACCGGCGAGGTCATCCAGCGCGGCAAGAACGTCGGCGACCCGGTCATGCGCCGAGTGCGCAAGCAGGTGCGGCACAACGCGTTCTTCTACGTCGACGAAGGCCAGACGATCGCCAAGCTGGGTGAGCGCAACGGATCCGTCCTCGGCGAGACGCTGCGCCGGGCCGCAGTCGGCGAGACGCTCGGCCAGACCAACGCCTCCGAGGAGCGCACCCGTTACGTCCCCGCCGGCTCGTACAACCTCGGGCTCCTCGTCGGGTTCCAGCCCAGCACTGCCGTGCCAGTCCTGGCAGACGCAAGCACCGGCACGCCACAGCGGTTCCTCTGGTCCTGGGCCGACGACCCGTCGATCCCCGACATGCCCCCGGCCTGGCCCGGCGAATTCGAGCGCCACCCCGGGCACCTCAAGCCCGATGGTCCGGTCGACATCACGTTCCCCCTGCGCGTCAGGACAGCGCTCTGGCAGGAGCGTGTAGCCCGCGCCCGCGGTGAGCTTGAAGTGCCGGAGCTCGACGGGCACGCCGGCCTCATCAAGGTCAAGGTGGCCGCGATGCTGGCCCTGCTCGACGGGCGCGCCGGAGTGACCGACGAGGACTGGCAGCTTGCCGAGGTCGTCTGGGCCTCCTCCTGCGCCGTCCGGGACGCGCTCGTCGTCCGGGCGCAGCGGGAAGCCGCAGCCGAGCGGCAGCGCGAGGAGGACGCCAAGGTTCACCAAGTGGTGCGCGAGCACGAAGCGAAGGCGGATGCGGACCTGGCGCTGGAGCGCGTGGCCCGGCTCGTTCAGAAGCACGCCTCGCAGGTCGGCGGCATCACCTTCGGCGAACTCAACCGGCGGCTGGCGAGCCGGGACCGGAAGGTCGCACGGAAGTCGATCGATCTGGCAGAGGCTCGCGGCTGGGTGTTCGAGGAGGGCGACCGGCTGTGCGTGAAGACGGACTGAAGGGACGTGCACAGGACGTGGACACGGTCCCGCATGTGGACACGTGGACGCGCGTCCACATACCCCCGTCGCGATAAAGCGAAGGCTCTCAAGAGCCCTCTATATAACAACAAATAAGACATGTTAGTTCACTCGCGTCACACGCGACGGGGGGGTGTGGACATCCGTCCACGTGTCCACGTCCACATGTCCACACTCCACCTGAACGTCCACCCACAAGGAGAGCCCGTGAGCCCCACCGGATGGAACGCAGTCTTCAAGCCCTGGCGAGTTGAGCCCGTCTGCGGGTGGGACGACCTCGGCTGGCCCCTGATCGTCAACGCCGCCAACGGCAAGCAGATCTCGGCCTACGACCTGGAAGACCACGAATTCTGCAACCTCGAACCGGCCGACCCGTCCTTCATCGGCGTGCTCCCCGGAAACGGATGGACGATCCAGTGGGCCGACGGGGAAACCGAGAAGGTCATGGGCTTCGCCGTCCAAGCCAACGGGCGCGCGCTGCCGATCCTCCCCCAGCACGGCGGGCACGGTGATCCGTACTACGCCGAGCCCACAGAGCCCGCCGCCCGGCTCGTTCCACCCCGCGGGCCTGCGTCATGAACGTCGACGACGTGGTGGCCGAGCGGATAGCCGCTGCCCGGGCCCGCATCGAGGCGGCCAAGCGGCGCCGCGCCGCACTAGCCGCCGCTCGCCAGCGCGGCCTCGCCCTCCGGCACGCCGCCAAGCTCCGCAACCTTGCGTCCGTCAAGCCGACGGACGCAGACACCGACCCCATCGCCAGCCCGACAACAGAGGTCCCCGAAGGACCCCAGCCCCCCTCTCTCCACAGTGTGGAGACCCTCGAAACCCTCACTACTGATGAGGGATCCGTCGGCCAGCCCGACGGATCCCTCAGCCCGCCGCCGGTATCACCGGCTGACCCCACGAAGGAGCACTGACCTATGGACTACCAGGCCCTCGCCAAAGACTTGATCGCACGCACCGAGACGGCGGTGCAGCAAGTGGCCGGCCTCGCGTCGGAGACCGGCATCACCTTCAAGGTCACAGATGTCGTCGACGCCGTCGAACGGGACCTGCCCCCCGGCTACGCCATGCCCAAGGACGGAGTCACCGGTCGCCGGAACACGATCGAGTCGATGGCGAACGACATCCTCACCGGCGCGATGTACGAGGACCACGCCTGACCCGCACGCAACCGGCCGGGCCCGCGGATATCGGGCCCGGCCTCCCACCCAGCACATCACAGAAGGAGACCGCCATGTCAGGCGAGACCATCATCACGATCGTCGGGAACCTGGTCGACGACCCCGAGCTCCGCTTCACCCCGGCCGGCGCCGCCGTCGCCAAGTTCCGCATCGCCTCCACCCCCCGGATCTTCGACAAGACCACTAACGAGTGGAAGGACGGCGACGGCCTGTTCCTCACCTGCTCCGTGTGGCGCCAGGCCGCCGAGAACGCCGCCGAGACCCTCACCCGCGGCATGCGCGTCATCGTCCAAGGCCGGCTGAAGCAGCGGACCTACGAGGACCGCGAGCAGGTCAAGCGCACCGTGTACGAGATCGACGTCGAGGAGGTGGGCGTCAGCCTCGCCCGCGCCTCCGCCAAGGTCACGAAGAACCCGGCCGGTGGCCGCCAGGCCGCGCCGCCCGCCAGCGGCGGCTGGGGCGACGCCCGGCCCGCAAGCAGTACCGCCGCCGCGCCTCCCCCCGCCGCCCCGGCTGCGGCCGCCGCTGGCTACTCCGACGAGCCCCCCTTCTAGGAGGCGGTCATGACCGAGAACGAACTCCTCATGCTCGTGCTGGGCACCAACCTGGGCGTCTCCCTCATGCTGATCGGCCACTTCCTCGGCCAGTACGTCGACGCCCGCCGGGACCTGCGCGCCGCGGAAGCCGTCCTCGCCCGCCAGGCGAAGCGCAAGGCCACCGAGGACTGGCGTGACGCCCTCGCCGTGCGGGAGCGGACGTGAACCAGTGCGGGCTGTGCCAGGCGCCGGTCGAGGACGGCGGTTACCTCTGCGTCGGATGCGTGAGCTGCACGCGGGCGCACCTGGAGTCCTTGCCGGCCCTGTACGACGGGCTGCTGCCCTTCCTCACCCCCGCGGGCGGTGCCCGCGAGGGGCGTGCGGGGAAGGGCGGCCCCCCGGGCCTGCCGGTGGTGGAGGAGATTCTGGACCTGCGCGGGCCTGGCGGCATCGTCGGCGCCGTCGAGGGGTGGACGTCGGTCATCCGCGCCGACCGGCGGATGGCACCGCCGCCCGCCGCCGAGCTCGGCGTCGAGGGCCGGCTGCGGGCGGGCGTGGCTGAGCTGCTCGGCCACATGCCGTGGATCGCGGTCAGCTGGCCGGACGCCGGGCCGTTCGCCACGGACATCAAGCAGCTGGCCGACTCGATCCGCTCCATCATCGACCCGCGCGACCCGGCCGAGCTCGGCAAGCGCCTGGGCAAGTGCCCGGCCATAGACCCCAGCGGGGTGATCTGCGGCGCCATCCTGCGCCACTACCCGGGCACCACCAGCGTGACCTGCCCCTGGTGCCAGTGCGCCTTCCCGCCCGCCACCTGGGCCGACCTGAAGACCCTCATCGACGAGGACGAGAAGGGTACGCACTCAGTGCGGACCCCTGACGAGGAGACGGAGGGGGCATGCCCGATCGCATCGTGACTTGCCGGATGACGAACCGGTACGGCGACCGCTGCACCGCTGAGGCCATCGACCCGAACGGTGAAGTGCTGATCTGCATACGGCACTACGCCGCCGCAGGGCGCACCGTGCGCGAGGCGCAGGCCCGTGCCGCCAGGACCGCGACATGATGTCGCCACCCCCATTGACAACTGTCAACACCCCCGTTTACAGTTGTGGGACACGGGCCGCTTCCGGTACTAGGAGGGACGTGACTACGTGGAGAGAGCGCCATGACGCAGCCGTCCGGAAGCAAGAAGCCGCACAGCAGGCGTTCCGAGAAGCCAGCGACGAGCGGGCACAAGCCCTGATCGACGGCGAAGAAGAACTCGGAAGCCAGTCAGCGGTAGCAAGAGAGCTCGGAGTTACCCGGGCCGGCATCAGCCGGGCCATCAACGCCTTCAAGAAGAAGCGGGCGTAGCTACACCCCACAACAGAAGACGGCCCAAGGCCGGTGCTGGTAACACCGAGCCAAGGGCCTAACCGAACCACCTGAAGAGACCAGGAGGAACGGCTATGGCTGAGTTTGCCATGCCCGCTGCCACGCGCAGCGACCAGCCCGAGCGGCGTCTGATCGCCGTCGGTACCATCACTCGCCGCGACGGACGCACCACCACCGTCCGCGCCACGGAGACCGGCGTCACCGGCAGCATCACCAGCCGCTGCCCCGTCTGCCGGCGCACCTTCGAGGACTGCACCTGCACCGGCGGCGCCCGATGACGACGCCCCTCGTCCTCAGCGACGACACGATCACGCTCCTCGGGCAGCTCGCCGACAAGTTCAGCAGCTACCGGCCCGACGACCCGATGCGCGAGGCCACCCGGCTCGCCCAGGCCCTCGTGTTCGCCGAGAAGCTCCACGGCCCCACCGCAGCCGCCTACGAAGCCGAGCAGGCCCTCCTCGCCGCCGCCCCACTCGTCCGCGACGGCCAGACCCGCGGCGAGTACGCCGCCCTCCTGCGCCTCACCGCCCAGGGGGTGACCGCCGGATGAGCGCCTACGACCCGCTGCACGGCCCCGACGACGAGACCCCGGAGCCCGCGACCCTCGACATCGAGCTCGCCGTCACCCGGCAGGTTCTCGACGAGACCGCCGCCCTGAACATCCACTCCACCGACGCCATGCTGCAGGCAGCCGTCGCCCTCAACATCCGCGTCCGCCGCCTGCTCGCCGCCCTCGACAAGGGGGTCGGCCGATGACCGCGCCTCGCACCGTCACGGTGCAGACCAGCGACCACGGGCCCGTCACCATCCCCTGCCCGCTCTGGTGCACAGGCCTCTACCACCAGGAGGGCGGCGCGCGGGTCGACATCACCCACACCGGGCCCGAGACCGAGCTCACGCTGCCCACCAGCGTCGGCCCCGTCCGCCACATGGCTACCGTCCTCGAACAGCGGCCCTTCACCAAGGGCCCCACCGGCCGCGGCGTGTTCGTCGACGTCGAGATCGACGGCCAGCATCACCCCACCGGCCCGCACGGCCTCGACGCCATGGCGGACGCCCTCGTCGAGAACGCCGCGATCCTCAGAGCCGCAGCACGCCGCCTGACGACCCTCCTCGCGCAGGAGGGCAAGTGATCCAGCCTCCCCGGTGGGTGGTTGACCACCCGTGGCCCGCCACGGCCATCGCCTGCACCGCCGCGCTCCTCGCGGGCGCGGTGGTGTGGGCCGCGGTCCGCGCCTTCCGATCCACCGAACGCCCGCCCGCCGCCGCCCTGGTCGCTGGCCTCGCCGCCGCCGCGTGCACCGCGTACAGCGGTGACACCAGCTGGCGGTACGCCGGCAACCGCCTCGGGATGGTCGACACGACCGAACGCGCCGCGATGTTCGCTGCGGCCGAGCTGGCGCTGTTCGCCTGCGTACTCATGGCCCGCGCCAACCTGCGCGGCGACAAAGGCGCCCCCGGCGCCCCCGGCCTGCTCGTCTGGGGCATCACCAGCGTGCAGATCATCCCCGCCTACTCGGAGTCCGGATTCTGGGGCGGCACGGTGCGGGCCGTCCTCGGCCCCGTGCTCGCCGCACTGCTGTGGCACCTGGCCCTGGACGTCGACCTGCGGCACGCCAAACCCGAAGCCACCTCCAACGGCCTGGCCGCCATGGTGGGCAGGGAACTGCGCGAGCGCCTGCTGTCCCGCCTCGGCCTGGCCGTCCGGGACCGCAGCGCCGAGCAGATCACCCGCGACCGGTGGACCGCCCGCGCCGTCGACCTGGCCGCCCGCCTCGCCGACCGGAGCGACGGATGGCGGACACGGCGGATGCGCCGCCAGCTGTCCGTCGCCGTCGGCCGCGCACAGGTCGGCGCCCACCCCCAGCAGCGGCGCGCACTCCTGCAACTGCTCTCCGCGCGGCTGCACTCGGGTGCACTCTCCACACTCGACCTGCCCTCGCCGTGGGAGTTCCGCGAGCCAGTCACGCCGCCCCGGCCGGCCACGGTCGTCGCCTACGAGCAGCTGCGCGAGATGCAGCCCATCGACGCCACACTCGCCGTCGCGAGTGCGCACCCCGACCTGGACGCCGCCGGAGTGCGGGCCATCCTCATGGACCACGGCGTGATCGTCTCCGAGACCGCCGTCACCTTCGCACTCCGGTCCAGTGCATCCGTGCATCCGCGTGCACTCGCCAGCGCATCCGCCGCAGGTCAGACCTTGTTCAAGGTCCACGCCCGCATCGACGACGAGCCCGCCCCGGATGCACCCGAGGGCGCCCCGGATGCACAGGATGCGGACCTGCCAGATGCGGCTGCAGATCTCGCGCTCCTGCCGGATGCGCAGCGCGTCGAGCAGGTCCACCGGGCCCAGCACGACCGCCCCGCATCCCTGCGCGTACTCCAGAAGCAGCTGCGCATCGGACAGCCGCGCGCCCAGCGGATGCGCGCACTCCTCGACGCCGACGGGAGCCCCTCATGACCGAGCCCCGACTGATCCCGCCGCCGCCCAACTACCCTCCGTCCGCAGGGGCGTACAAGCCCGCCCCCGAGCCGCGCGTCATCGTGGTCACCCCCGAGGTCACCAAGGACGACAAGCCGAGCCTCCTGGCCTCCCTGCGGCCGGTCTACAACCTGACCGCCACCGCCACGGCCCTGGCCCCCGTCTTCGGCGGCTACTCCCTCGCCTCCGCCGTCGGCCTCGCCCTGCACGACTGCCGCACCCAGCAGTCCACCGCCGGCGCCTGGGTCATCGCCGGATGCGCCCTCGGAATCACCCTCTACCTCGACCGCACCCGCCCCGGCTGGACCTCCCGCGTCCTGCTCATCACCGCCGGCCTCGGCACGCTCCTCGCCCTCCCCTGGCTCGAAGCGCTCCTCTACCTCATGACCGGAGTCCGCACATGAACGTCTCCCTCACCGTCGGCGGGCTCGCCGTAGGCCTCGCCGTACTCGTCTGGTACCTCCTGCGCTGGTGGCACAGCCAGAAGGCGTCCAAGGGCTCCAAGGACTGGCGGGCGCTCTCCCCGTTCGGCTCCGGCGTCGGCCTCGGCATCCTCGCCGCCTCCTGCGCCGGAGGCATCCTCGGCACCATCGCCGGATGGATCCGCTCCCTCAGCAACACCGCAGGGGACAAGGTCGTCGGCGGCGCCACCGGCAGCGGCACACAAGCCCTCGGCACGGCCGGCGTACCCGCCCTCACCGGCGGCGGCGCCCTCCTCACCGTGATCGCGTTCGTCGCCCTCTTCGCCCTCTGGAAGAAGATCAAGGACACGTCGCGTAAGCCGCTCGCCCTCGGCTCCGTCTGCGGCTGCACCCTCGGCATGTCCTCCGGCGTCGTCGGCAGCGTCGCCCTCGCCCTGGTCCCCCTCGTCAACAACGCAGGCGACACCATCATCGGAGTCATCTGATGACCCGCATGCAGCTCGCCGGCCGCCGCCTCGTCATCGGCCACCGCCTCAACGTCGCCAAGCTCACCGGCTGGGTCACCGAGAAGAGCGACATCAAGTCCCGCGCCTCCCGTGCCGCCATCCTCGCCGCCGCGGCCTGGGTCCTCTGGCAGACCATCGACCGCAGCCCCGCCATCCTCTGGGCCCTCACCCTCGCCTGGTGCTGGACCGCCTGGCGCTCCGGCAAGCCCACCCCCGAGGACCACCGCCGCCGGATCCTCGAAGGGGTCCTGCACCTCATCGGCGACCGCCCCGGCATCTTCCTCCGCGAGCTCTACCCCGCGCTCCGCTCCCGGCCCGCCGCCGCCCACCTCGACGACGCCCACCTCCGGGCCGTCCTCACGTGGTGCGGGCTCACCGTCCACAAGGGCATCCGCATCGGCAAAGAGACCGGCCTCTCAGGGGTCAAGCGCAAGGAAGTCGAAGCGCTCCTCTCCCCTGCTGAGACGCCCACCCCTTCCGAGGATGTAGACGCAGGTCAGCCCGTCCCAGAAGGGGCTGTAGACCGCCCGTAGACCGGCTGTAGACCCGCCCGTAGACCACCCAGGAGACCCAATGCGACGCCACATCCACGCCCTGATCCGCGCCCTCGGGTACGAACAGCAACCGCTCTACTACTGCGCCTCCTGCGGCGGCCACTACCCCATCGGCCACTTCTGCCAGTGACCGACTCTGCCCGGTCCACCCACCGCGCCCCTCATACGACCGCGTGAATGAATGAGCAGCCAACACCGCCCGCGAGCCTCTGCCGCCAACTGGTCGGCGGCTACGGTCAGGCCGCATGGACTGGCTTCCTGGCGTGCTTACCGGTGTTGGTGCGTTCGTGAGCGCTCTGGTGGCGTTCTGGGTTTGGGTGGACCGTCCGCGGTACTGGTGGCGAGTCCAAACCGCACCCCAGTACAAACAGGACGGGACTTGGCGCAGGCAATCCGTGCGAGTCACTCCGATGGGAACTGGGGTGGTGTTCGACGTTCGAGTGCACACGTGCGGACTTGGGCACGTATCAGCAGGAAAGCTTAGACAGCCCAGGATGATGCCAGGCCACGACTCGATCGAGTTCACGACGGGGAATCCCAACGATGAGCCTGACGAGTCACACATCAAAGTGACATGGACTACGCCACGCGAGCAGCGCACCTATGGGGCGAAGCTGACCCTGAGGGGCGAGGAGCTCTATTGGGAAGACTGGCGATGGCATTGGTACAGCGTGCGATGGCGTAGGGGGCGGTTCCGCATGACTGAAGGGCGCTGGGTGTCGAAGCGACAAAAACGTGAGCTCATCGAGTGCGGCTGACTTCGTCAAAGCGCCGTGATCGGCCGTACCGCACCATGGGGACATGCAACCCGTCCTCGTCGACGCATACGCCGCTCAGGCCGCCACCGGCATCAAGCCGGGCACGATCCGCCAGTGGCTGCGCCGCGGCAAGCTGACGCACCACGGCTACGACCAAGCCGGCCGAGCCCTCGTCGACCTCAACGAACTCCAGAACGAACCCCTGGTCAAGGCTGCTTGACCAGCTGATCCACAGGGTGTAACACTCAGGGCATGTCCGGCGTGCCCATACCCGCCCGACCGTGACTCATGAAGGCCCCGACCACATCACCCGGTCGGGGCCTTTGTCGTACCCAGGGATGACCATGCCGCGCAAGGCCATGCAGGTGTGCCCGACGCCAGGCTGTCCGACCCTGACCCCCCAGGGTCGATGCCCCCCATGCCAAGCCCAGGCCGCAGCCGACCGCCCCCGGCACAAGGACGCAGGCCGAGGCCGACGATGGCGCGACGCCAGCGCCATGTACCTACGTGATCACCCGTACTGCGAATGCCCCGAGTGCTCGCCCCTGCTGCCCCTACAGAGGGACCTCGCGACCGAGGTCGACCACATCGACGGACTCGGACCGCTCGGACCAAGAGGCTTCGACCCGACCAACTGGCAAGCCATGTCGAAGAGGCATCACAGCCGCAAGACCGCCCAGGAGACATGGGGATCGTCGTAACGATCCGTGATCAGACCCGCCCCCACCCAGGGGGGTGACCCCGGCGCCGTAGGGGACGGACGACGCGGGGGAGGGCGCTCGGTGGTCCGTCAGGTCAAAGGGGTCCCCGACCCCGCCCGGCTGTCACGCAACGTGGTGGCCCTCTGTGCTGCGCAATGCAGCCGGTGAGGAGTGATCGACTATGGCCCGAGGTGGGCACGCGGCATCCGGGCCGGCCCCGGATCCGAACGCACTGCGGCGTGAACGCAAGACCGATCAGGCTGGGTGGCGGACGTTGCCGGCCGAGGGCCGCACGGGTCCCCTGCCCGAGTGGCCGCTGACGACACCGTCCGATCGTGAGGCGGACCTGTGGGAGGACCTGTGGGTGAAGCCGCAGTCGTTGATGTGGGAGGAGCTCGGCCAGGAGCTCGAGGCGGCCCTGTTCGTGCGAACGCTCGCCGAGGCGGAGCAGGCAGACGCCCGTGTGGACGTGAAGAAGATGGTCCGCCCCTACCTGGACAGCCTCGGCCTGTCGGTGCAGGGCATGCTGCGGAACCGGTGGAAGATCGCGCGGCTTGCTGATGAGCCGGCCGAGCCCGCAGCCCCGGCGGTGCGCCGTCCGTCGGCGCGTGACCGGCTGAAGGTCGTGCCCAATGGCGAAGGGGCCTGACGCCGCGGCCGAGTTCGTCGTCGACTTCCCCACCCTGTGGGTAGTGCCGGACTGGATCGAGGCTCACTGTCCGATCCCGGACGGTTTCCGTGCGGGCGAGGACATGGAGCTCTACCCCTGGCAGCTGTGGTGCACGGTCAACCACTATCAGGTGCGTCCGGGCGCGAGGGTCGGGCAGCTCGCCCCCGCGTTCCGGTACCGGCGCAGCCAGATCGTTGCCCCTCAGAAGACGGGCAAGGGCCCTTGGTCAGCGACGATCGTCCTTAACGAGGCGTGCGGCCCGGCAGTGTTCGCCGGATGGGCCAAGGGCGGCGAACGCTACCGGTGTTCGGATCACGGCTGTGGCTGCGGCTGGTGGTACGAGTACCAGGCGGGCGAGCCGATGGGTACACCGTGGCCAACGCCGGAGATGCAGCTGCTCGCTACGTCCGAGGACCAGGTCGCCAACGTGTACCGGCCGCTCCAGTCGATGGTGAAGCGCGGACCGCTTTCTGATCAGCTGCGCGTGGGCGAGGAGTTCACGCGTATCGGGGACCAGGGCCGCATCGACGTCGTGACGTCCTCGGCGCTGTCCCGGCTGGGCAACCCGATCGTCTTCGCGATGCAGGACGAGACGGGCCTGTACACCACGGCGAACAAGCTGCGGCGGGTCGCGGACACCCAGCGTCGCGGCGTGGCTGGCATGGGCGGCCGGTCGATGGAGACGACGAACGGCTGGGACCCCTCGGAGAAATCGGTGGCGCAGACCACCAGCGAGGCCAAGGCCGGAGACATTTTCCGCTACCACCCGCAGGCGCCGAAGACGTTGAGCTACGGCGACAAGCGGCAGCGCAGGAAGATCCACACGATCGTCTACGCCGGGTCATCGCACGTCGACCTGGACGCGATCGAGGCAGAGGCCGCCGAAATTATGGAGCTCGACCCGGCACAGGCCGAACGCTTCTTCGGTAACCGGTGCGTGGCCGGCACGGCGTCGTGGCTGGACCTGGCGAAGTGGGCGGCGAAGGCGAAGCCGCGGCGTATCCGGCCGATGACCCGCATCGTCCTGGGGTTCGACGGCTCGGACTCCGACGACTGGACGGCGATCCGCGCCGAGACGATGGACGGCTACCAGTTCACCCCGGTGTATGGGGACAACGACGAGCCGACGATCTGGAACCCGGCCGATCACGACGGGCAGGTCCCGCGCGCCGAAGTCCGGGCGGCGATGGACCAGCTGATGCGCCGGTACGACGTCGTCCGGCTGTACGCAGACCCGCCGTACTGGGACACCGAGGTCGACGAGTGGGTCGACCTGTACGGGGAGGAGCGCATCATCCGCTGGCACACCCGCCGCATCGTGCAGATGCACTCGGCAGCGGAACGGCTGCGGGTCGACGTGACGAAACGCAACTCGGACGGGGCCGCCTTCACGCACGACGGCTGCCCGATCACCGAGTCGCACATCGCCAACACCCGCATGGCGGCCCGGCCAATGGACCGCTACGTCCTGCGCAAGGCGAGCCCGCCCCAGAAGATCGACGCCACGATCCCGAGCATCCTCGCTCACGAGGCGTTGGGTGACGTCATCGCGGCGGGCCTGGCCGAGCGGCAAGTGTCCTACTACTACGGCGGATAGGGAGGGCCCGATGGCTACAGAGGGGCAGGCCCTCCAGCTGGTCGCGCTGCTGGAGAACGAACTGATCCGGCGGTGCAGCAGCATCGACACGCACAACCGCTACTACCGCGGGGTTCACAAGCTGAAGTTCGCGTCGGCGGAGTTCGCCAAGTTCCACGGCGACCGGTACAGGGACTTCAGTGACAACTGGGTCCAGGTGGTGGCCGACTCCCCGGTGGAGCGGCTGACCGTCACTGGCTTCCAGGCGGACGGAGACATCTCCGCCGATCGGGACCTGTGGAAGGTGTGGCAGGTCAACGGTCTGGACGCCGATTCCCAACTGGGCTTTCTCGGTGCGGTCACCGCCGCCCGGTGCATGGTGCTGGTGTGGGGCGACCCCGACGACGAGGACATGCCGGTCGTCACGTTCGAGGACGCGTCGCAGTGCATCGTCGCCTACGAGCCCGGCTCACGCCGGTTCCGGCGGGCGGCGCTGAAGCGGTGGCAGGACGGCAATCAGGACTACGCCACGCTCTACCTCAAGCGCGAGGTGTGGAAGTTCTGCCGGCCGCTGGCCAAGCAGGACAAGTCTCCGCAGATGGCCGACGTCGATGAGGAGCTCAAGCGCTGGACGCCCCGCGAGCTGGGCGACGAGCCGAACCCGCAGCCCAACCCCATGGGCGTGGTGCCCATGGTGGAGCTGCCGAACAAGCCGATGCTGGTGGACGAGCCGATCAGCGACGTCGCTGGTGTGATCGCGATGCAGGACGCCATCAACTTGCTGTGGGCGCAGCTGTTCACCGCCTCCGACTACGCCAGCTTCCCGCAGCGCGTCATCATGGGCGCCGACCGGCCCGTGATTCCCAAGCTGAACAGTGCCGGGGAGATCGTCGGCACAACGCCCGTGGACATCGAGAAGTTCGCGGTTGACCGCGTGATGATGTTCAACAGCAAGGACGCCCGGATCGGCGAGTGGCAAGCCGCGAACCTGGCCATGTACACCGGGATCATCGAAGTTGCGGTCGGCCACCTGGCCGCGCAGACGAGGACACCCCAGCATTACCTGATCGGCAAGATGGCGAACCTGTCCGCCGACGCCCTGCTCGCCGCCGAGACGGGTCTCGTGCAACGGGTCGACGAGAAGAAACTCTGGTTCGGCCAAGGCCTGCGGGAAGTGGCGCGGCTGATCGCGCTGGCCCGCGGTGAAGACGCCAAGGCGGACGCGCTCCGCTCCGGCCGGGTGCTGTGGGCCGACTCCGAATCGCGCTCACATGCGCAGATGGCGGACGCCCTGCTGAAGCTGAAGTCGCTGGGCTTCCCCTTCGAGTGGCTGGCCCTGCGCTACGGGCTGACGCCAACGGAGGTGGCCGACGTGATGGCGATGCGGACGCAAGAGCTGGAGGCCGACCCGGTCTCGGAGATCACCCGCATGATGACCCAGGGCGCAGGCCCGCCGCCGGCCGAGGAGCAGCCTCAGCCGGAGGGCGAGCCGGATCCTGGCCCGGAGCTCGCGGCATGAGCCCCTCCCCTGCGGCAGTCGCCCATGCGGAAGAGCGGTTGCGGCTGGCGGCCGCCACCTCCCGCGCGGTGCGGGCGGCGTGGCTGGAGGTCGACCGGGAGAACATCTACACGTCGTGGCTCGGCATCCTCGGCAGGGTGCTGACGCTGTTGATGGGCGGGCAGCTGGCCGCCGCGCAGACGACGGAGCCCTGGCTCCTCGAGCTCCTGGGCGCCGACCCCGACCAGCCGGAATCCGACCGCCTTGATCCCAACGCCCTGGTGGGCGTGGACGGTGGCGGCAACCCCTTGTCCGAGATGCTGATGGCCCCCATGTGGGCGGCGCTGCGCATGGTTACCAAGGGCGCCCCCGTCGTGCAGTCCATGGCGCGCGGGCAGGCGCTGCTGGACATCATCGTGCGCACGGCCATCGCCGACACCGGCCGCGCCGCGGACTCGGTCGGGATGATTTCCCGCCCGTCCGTGACGTCCTATGTGCGCGTCGTGGAAGCCGGGGCGTGCTCCCGCTGCCTGCTCCTGGCGGGCCGCGAGTACGGCGTCAGCTCAGGCTTTGCCCGCCATCCTCGCTGCCACTGCGGGATGGAGCCGGTCACCCGCGAGCACCGGCCGAAGCCGACCAGCGTGGAAACCGTCTTCAAGTCGATGTCCGACACCGAGAAGAAGAAGGCGTTCGGCGAAGCCGCGGTGAAGGCCATCGACGCCGGCGCCGATATCGGCCAGGTCGTCAACGCCCGGCGCGGCATGACCACGGCAACCGTGTTCGGCCGCAAGGTGCAGTCCACCACCGAGGGCGTCACCCGCCGCGGTATCGCCGGCCGCCGCTCGGGCGACTTCAAGAAGGTGCCCGGCCAGCGGTACGCGGAAGCTCGCACCCCGAGGCTGATGCCCGAGGAGATCTTCCGTCTCGCTGATGACCGAGAGCACGCCATGCGTCTGCTGCGGCAGCACGCCTTCATCGTCTGACCTTCCCGCCCGCGCACACTGCGCCGGCCTCCACCCCGCAATGGGAGTCCTTCATGAACCGCAGCACCCTGCCTCGCCATGCACGCACGGAAGAGCCCGGCTGGTCCCACCCGTACAGCGGCGGCCCGTTCTCCGCCGTCTTCTACGCGGACGGCGACCCGGACCCCGACGGCGACCCGGACGCGGACGACGAGGACGAGGAGGAGGGCGACCCTGAGGGCGAGGCCAAGCCGGACGACGCGGACCCGGACGCCGACCCGGAGGGAGCAGAGGACCTCGGCGACAAGGGCAAGCGTGCGCTGGCGTCCATGAAGGGCAAGTGGCGCGCCGAGCGGGACCGGGCCAAGGAGCTCGAGCAGCGCCTGGCGGACAAGGACGGCGCCGACGAGGCCGAGACGACCCGCCGCAAGGTGGAGTCCGAGGCCCTCGCCAAGGCGAACGCCCGCATCCTGCGGGCCGAGGTGAAGGCCGCCGCCGCAGGCAAGCTCGCGGACCCGGCCGACGCCTACAAGTTCCTCGACCTCGACCAGTTCGAGGTCGACGACGACGGCAACGTCGACGCAGAAGAAGTCGCGGAAGCGATCGAGGACCTCATCAAGTCCAAGCCCTACCTGGCAGCCGCAACGGCGAAGAGGTTCCAGGGCACAGGCGACGGCGGCGCAGCGCGCAAGGCGGGCCGGCCGAAGCAGCTCACAGAAACCGACCTCAAGAAGATGTCCCCCGAAGCGATCGTCAAGGCCCAAGACGCGGGCCAGCTCGACGATCTGCTTGGTGCGGGCTGACCAGAAGGGCACCACCACCATGGCAATCACCCGTTTCCGGCCGGAAGTCTGGTCGGCCAGGCTCCTCGTCGCCACCCGCAAGGCCCTCGTCTACGCCGGCCCCAACATGGTCAACCGGGACTACGAGGGCGACATCCAGGAGGCTGGGGACACCGTCCGCATCACCTCCGTCTCCGACCCGACGATCGGTACCTACACCCCGAACGTCACGGTCATCACGCCCGAGGAACTGACCGACGCCCAGCGGACCCTCACCGTGGACCAGGCGAAGTATTTCGCGTTCAAGGTCGACGACGTGGACAAGCGGCAGGCCAAGGGCAACGTGATGCCCGAGGCGATGAGCCGCGCCGCGTACAAGCTGGCCGACGTCCAGGACCAGTACGTCGCCGGGCTGTACACCGGCATCCAGGCCGCGAACGTCATCGGCACGACCGGCGCCCCGGTGAACACCTTCACCGCGGCCACCGACGCCTACGACAAGGTCCTCGTCCCCCTGCGCACTCGCCTGTCCAAGGCGAACGTGCCCAAGGAGGGCCGGTTCGTCGTCGTCTCCCCGGAGTTCCACGCGTCGCTCCTCCTCGACGGCCGGTTCATCAAGATCAACGAGTCCGGTTCCGACCAGGGCCTGCGCAACGGCATGGTCGGGCGCGCGGCCGGGTTCGACATCCTCGAGTCGAACAACGTCCCGGTCCCGACCGGCGACATCCAGGTCATCATCGCGGGCACCAACGCCGCGATCAGCTTCGCCGAGCAGATCAACAAGACCGAGGCCTACCGCCCGGAGAGCGGGTTCAGCGACGCGGTCAAGGGCCTTGCCCTGTACGGCGCGAAGCTGATCCGGCCCGACTTCCTGGCCGCCGCGTACATCGACCCGGCGTAAGGCGGCGACCTGATGGCACGCACCGCGATCACCGTCAAGAACTTCGTCCCGAACGGGACCCACGCCGAGGAC
Source organism: Streptomyces sp. NPDC002994 (assembly GCF_040611155.1). Lineage (NCBI taxonomy): Bacteria > Bacillati > Actinomycetota > Actinomycetes > Kitasatosporales > Streptomycetaceae > Streptomyces > Streptomyces sp. NPDC002994. Next base: position 236,374 of record NZ_JBEXNQ010000009.1, on the reverse strand, counting down.
TTCGGCTCGGCCATCGACGCCGTCAACGGCATGACGATTGGCCGCGCCGAGCCGGAGCGCATGGTCATCCGCTACACCAACGACCACGCCACCAACGCGTTCAACATCATCATCCGCGCGGGCGACAAGCCCGCCGCCAGCGCCTCTGGCCAGGGCGATCTAACCGTGTCCGTCCCCGCGCAGGGCACGCGCTGGTTCGGGCCGTTCGACTCCGGCCGGTTCATCCAGAGCGACGGGTCGATGGAAATCGACTTCACCGGCGCCAGTCCGCAGGGTGGCATCACCGCCTTCTTCCTGCCCAAGAACACCTAAGGAGGCGACCGTGGCACGCACCGCTGTCGCGTACAGCAACCTCATCCCCAACGGCAACGTCGCCGAGACCGCGCTGACCGCCGTCGCCACCAACGCGGGCGTAGGCAACGGGCACGTCCTGCCCGCCGCCGGCCCGAACGCAAAGGCGGTACCGGAACTCACGCTCCTGCGCGTCGTCGCGGGCGCCACCGGTGGCAACGTCACCATCAAGGCCGGCGGCAACCCGCCCGCCCTCGCCTCTGGCCAGGGTGACCTCGTCGTCGCCGTCGCCAACTCCGCCACCCAGTGGATCGGCCCGTTCGAGTCGGGCCGTTTCCTCCAGGCCGACGGCAGCCTGCTGGTGGACATCGCCACCGGGTTCGTCGCCGGGACCATCACCGCCTTCAAGATCCCGAGGAACACGTGATGGCGAAGACGGAGAGCATGCACGTGCGCGGGGAGGGCGGGCAGGTCATCAAGATGGACCTGCCGCTTGCCGAGTCCGTCGCCGACCGGCTCACCAAGGGGTACCTGCGGCGCGTCAACGCCGACGGTTCTCCCTACGTGGAAGCGGATCCCAGCACGGCAAGCGCCGAGGCCGGCGGCAGCCCGGCGCGGCCGGGCAAGAACGCGCCCAAGGGCGAGTGGGTTGGGTGGGCCGCTGCCGTCCACGGCCTGGAGCCCGATGTGGCCGAGGGCATGACCAAGGCTGACCTTGCGGACCTGCCCGAGCAGCCGGTCGCCGAGGATCCGGACGCCAGCCCGAGCCCCAGCCGGTCCCCCCGCCCGGCGGCAGACGCGCCCAAGTCCGAGTGGATCGCCCACGTCGTCGCCCAGGGGCACATGTCCGCCGAGGACGCGGGCGCCTACACCAAGGACGACCTGATCGAACTGGTCAGCTGACAGGGAGGTCACCGTGGCACTGACACCACTGGCAACGGTGGCCGACCTGGCCGCCCGCGGCCTCACCGTGGACCCATCAGAGACGGCCATCGTCGGCGTCTACCTCGACGTCGCCTCAACAGCCGTGCGCGAGGCGGCCGGTACGCCGATCTCCCAGACGACCTCGACCATCACGGTGGAGGGCGAGGAGGACCAGCGGCTGAGGCTGCCTGGCCTGCCCATCTCGGCCGTCGCCTCCGTCGAACTCGACGGCGCCGCGGTCACCGACTGGCGGCTGCGCACTCAGACTCTGTGGCGGGCCGCTGGCTGGACAGCGGGTGACGGCCCGTCGGAGGTGGAGGTCACCTACACGCACGGCCTGGCGACGGTGCCGGCGGACATCGTCGACCTCGTCTGCCGGATCACGGCCGCAGCCCTGGTCTCGTACCGGTCCGAGGACGGCGGCGCAGGCCTGGCTGCAGGGAACATCACCTCCGAGCGGATCGGCGACTACGCCGTCACCTACGGCAGCGACGGCCGGATCACCGAGATGGAACTGCCGCAGTATCTGCGCGACCGCCTGGCCGCACGGTTCGGCGGCGGCCTGGGCCTGTTGAGGTCGCGGTGAGCGGCATCGGCCGGCACCTGAACCGGCGGCTCGAGGTCTGGCGGACAACAACCGTCGACGACGGGGCCGGCGGGCAGGACACCACGCTCCTCCTGCAAGGCACCATCCGGGCCAAGGTCGACCAGCCATCCCCGACGGAACGCCTCGTCGCCCAGCAGGCGGACTCCAAGCACTCGCACGACGCCTTCATGCTGCCCACCGCCGACGTCCTGCGAGGCGACGAACTGCGCGGCACGGACGGGCTGGGCCAGGCGCAGAAGTTCCGGGTGCTGTCCGTCGTACAGCCATCCCGCCCCATCTACTCGAAAGCTCTCTGCGAGCTGATCCAAACAGGAGGTTGACCATGGCTGCCCTTGCCCTGATCCAGGCGCCCATCAACGGCGGTGTCGTTCTGGAGGACAGCGCCGTCGCGGCCACTGCCCTCGGAGACACCGCCCCGACGGGGCCCGGCCGGTTCCTCTACGTGAAGAACGCCGACGCCTCCTCGAAGACGGTGACGGTGGCAACACCGGGCACCGTGTCCGGGCTGGCCATCCCGGACGTCGCGGTCGTCGTCGCGGCCGGGAAGTCCGCCGTGCTGCCACTGGCCGCCGTCTTCCGCGGTGCGTCGGGCCGCGCCTCGATCACATACAGCGCGGCCACCGCCGTGACCGTCGCCGCATTCCAGCTCGGCCAGTGAGCGGCGAGGAGCGGCCGCGCCTGCCGCAGACCGAGCCGCACGAATGCCGCCGCCGCGCCGAGGACTTCCTTGGCCTGGGCGACGTGGACGTAGATGCCCCCAAGGCCATCGGGTGGGCGCTCCTGGCCATCGCGGCCGAGCTCGCCACGATCCGCCGCAGCCTGGGCAAGCGCTGAATCAGGAGGGCGTCATGGCTGGACGCGGTAACCGGGTGACCATCGACGGCATGGACAAGCTGCGCGAGGCGCTCGAGCGGCTGGCCCCGGACATCATCGCCGCCGCGAAGAAGACGGTGAAGGAGTCCGCGGAGGCGGTACGGGAGGACACCAAGCGGGCCGTCCGGGTGGACACCACGAACACCCGCGAGAGCGTCGACATCGACTACCAGGAGGACGGGCTGCGGGCCGAGGTGGGCTGGAAAGACCGTGAGGACTGGTACGTCAGCCTGCACGAGCACGGCACCCGCCGTATTCCTGCCAACCCCGCCCTCGGCCCGGCGCTGGAGGCCGAGCGGGCCAAGTTCGAAGACCGGCTCAAGGCCGAGGTGCGGAAGGTGCTGCCGTGACCGCGCCCGCCCTGATGCTGCCGGTTCAGCAGGCCCTCTATGCCCGTCTCACCGGTGATGCCGCGCTGATGGACACGATCACCGGCGTGTACGACTACGTACCCGAGGCCGACGTCTACCCGTTCGTTGTGATCGGAGAAGCGGTGGAGACGCCGGACAACCGGCACGGCGGGTTCGGCCGGCAGACCGTGGTGACCTTGCACGTGTGGACGCAGCACCGCGGCCACAGCAAGGGCCTGGCCATCGCTGCGAAGATCACAGGGCTCCTCGACCACCAGCCGCTGACCATCCCCGCCATGGATCACATCGTCACTCGGTTCGAGTTCTCCCAGACCCTGACCGACCCCGAGCCGCCGGGCGACATCCGGCACGTGGTGCTGCGCTACCGCGTGGTCACCGAACAGCCCAGCTGACCCAGCCCAACCCGCGCCCCGAGCCACGGCGGCCGGGGTGTTCTTTATGCCCAGAAAGGGGCTCCCCATGGCCGGAATGGACGGCTTCGGAGTACAGCTCAAGCGCGGCGACGGTGCAGGCCCCGAGGTCTTCACCGCCATTGCCGACGTCACCAACCTGTCCGGGCCTGGCCTGTCGAGGGAGACCATCGACGTCACCAGTCACGGCTCCCCCGACGGGTGGATGGAGTTCCTCGGCGGGCTCAAGGACGGCGGCGAGGTGTCGGTGGACATCAACTACCGGCCCGCCTTTCACGACGACCTGGTGGACGACTTCGAGGACAACGCACCACGCAACTACCAGGTGGTCTTCCCCGACGAGGCCTCAACGACCTGGGGCATCAAGGCGATCCTGACCGGCTTCGAGCCGGAGATGCCCTACGACGACAAGGCCGCCGCCTCCCTGACCCTCAAGGTCTCCGGCAAGCCCACCATCAGCTGAGAACGGATCACGACCATGGCACTGCTGACGAAAACCCAGATCGACTCTGCTGACGACCGCAAGTGGGAGGACGTCGACGTCCCGGAGTGGGGCGGAGAGGTGCGCATCCTCGGCATGTCCGGCACCGAGCGCAACGCCTACCAGTCCTCCCTCGTCGTGATGGGCACCAACGGCGCCCCGCAGCGCGTGAACCTGACCGACCAGCTGGCCAAGCTCCTGTCCAAGTCGATGGTCGACGAGAACTTCGAGCGCCTGTACACCGACCGTGAGGTCAAGGAGCTGGGCAAGAAGAACGGCGCCGTACTCGAGCGCCTGAGCGCCGTTGCGCAACGCCTGTCCGGGCTCCGCAAGGAAGACGTGGAGGCTGCGGCGGGAAAATCCGCAGCAGCCCAGAGCGGCGCTTCTACTTCCGACTAGCCCTCGCCAAGGGCGTGTCCGTCGCCGAGCTCCTGCGCACGCACACCTCCGAGGAGCTCACCGGGTGGATCGCCTACGAGCAGGTCACCGGGCCACTGGGTCCGGAGCGCATGGACGTCCTGGTGGCCATCCTCGCCGCGACCGTGTCCAACACGGCGCGCGCCAAGGGCCGCAAGGCCGAGCCCAAGGACTTCATCCCCAAGTGGGACCAGGGCGCCAAGCAGTCCATGAGCTGGGAAGAAATGCTCGCCGCGGTCAAGGCCATCAACCGGCGTATGGGCGGCACCGACCTCACAGCGGAAGGAGGCGGCGATGACGGCGACTCTGGCGGAGCTGCTGGTCGGGATCGGGATCGACACGCAGGAGCTGACAAGTGGCGCGCAAGGAGCCGCTGATGAGGTGGAGGGCAGCCTGGGCGGAATCCAGGCCGCGGCTGCCGGCGCTGCCATCGGCGGTCTGTTCGCCGTCGGCCTGGCGAGCGCCATGGACACATCGGCGGCGAACAGCAAGCTGACCCGCCAGCTGGGGCTGACACAGGAGGAGTCCGCGCGAGCGGGCAGCGTCGCAGGTGAGGTGTTCACGGCCGGGTTCGGCGAGTCCATCGCGGGCGTCAACGAGGCCATCGGCTCCGTCGTCTCCTCGATGGGCGGCATGGGCAAGGTCTCGGACAAAGAGCTGAAGTCCATGACGACCAGCGCTCTCATGCTCGCCGACACCTTCGACCTGGACGTCGGGGAGTCCACCAAGGCAGCCGGACAGATGATCAAGCAAGGGCTGGTGAAGGACGGCGCGGAAGCGTTCGACGTCCTGACCGTGGCTGCCCAGGAGATGCCCGCCGCGCTACGCGGGGACATCCCCGACATCGTCGCGGAGTACGGCATTCACTTCGGAAAGATCGGGCTCAGCGCCCAGGACGCGTTCGGGATGATGTCGCAGTACGCGGCCGCCGGCGGCAGGGACCTCGACCAGGCCGGCGACGTCCTGCACGAGTTCGCCCGCATCACCTCCGAGGAGTCGGACAAGGCCGCGGCCGCGTTCACGGGCCTGGGCCTGGACTCCAAGCAGATGCTGGGCGACATCCACAAGGGCGGCGAGCCCGCCAAGCAGGCGCTCGGCAAGACCCTCGAGGCGCTGCGCGAGATCAAGGACCCGGCCAAGCAGAGCGCCTTGGCCGTGCAGCTGTTCGGCGACATGGCCGGTGAAGGCGCCGACGCACTGTGGGCGATGAACCCCGCTACGGCCGCCACGTCCGGTGGCATGGCCGACGTCAAGGGCGCCGCCGAGGCCGCCAACAGCGCGATGGCCAGCTCGCCCGGTCAGCAACTCGAGTCCATCATGCGGACCTTGTCCACGACGCTGGGCGAGCTCCTGATGCCAGCGCTGACCATCCTCGGGACCTTCCTGAAGGAGAACCCCGGCCTGGTCAAAATTTTGGTCCCGATCATCCTCGGCCTGGCGGTCGCCATCGGCATCGCGGCCATCGCTCAGTGGGCCTGGAACACGGCCCTCTGGGCCTCGCCCGTCACATGGGTGATCATGGGGATCATCGCGCTGATCGCCATCATTATCTTGATCATCGTCTACTGGGACGAGATCGCAGCCGCCTGCGGCCGCGCCTGGGACTGGATCGTCAGCAAGTTCGATGATGCGCTGAACTGGATCACCGGCCTGGTCGACGACGCGGTGGCCTGGCTGTCGTCCGCCTGGGACGACGCGTGGGCGTGGATCGAGCGCAAGACGCTCGAGGGCGTCCTGGCCGTCATGGGCTTCTTCGACGACCTGGGCAAACTCCCCGGCAAGATCGCAGGATGGCTCGGGGACATCGTCGACTGGGTCGCCGGCCTGCCGCAGCGCATCGGGCGCGCCGCCTCGGGGATGTGGGACTCCCTCAAGACGAACTTCATCAACGTGATCAACTTCCTGATCTGGAAGTGGAACAACTTCAGCCTGACCCTGGGTGGCGGATCAGTCCTCGGCATGGACGTCCCGTCCGTGACCCTGCACACCCCGAACATCCCGTACCTGGCCGACGGTGGCATCACTACAGGGCCCACCCTGGCGATGATCGGCGAGGGCCGGGAGGACGAGGCGGTCCTGCCCCTGTCCAAGCTCGACGGCATGCTCCGCTCAGTGGCGGGCGCGGTCCGCACCACGGGCAACGGCCGGCAGGAGGCCCGCGTGGTCTTCGACGTGACCGGCGCGGACGACGAGATGAAGCGGCTCATCAGCCGCATCGTGCGCGTCGACGGCGGCGGCGACGTAACGAAGGCCTTCACCTGATCCGAGAGGAGGCCCCGACGTGGCCTGGCCCCACACCCCCCTACGGATCACCACCGAGCTGCTGATCGCCGGTGAGTGGGTGGACATCAGCATCCACGTCCTCAACCGGCAGCCACTGAAGATCAATTGGGGGCGCAAGGACGAGGCCTCCAAGGTCTCCCACTCGAAGGTCGCCCTACAGCTCAACAACCGTGACGGCTGGTACAGCAACCGCAACCCGAACAGCCCGTACTACGGACTCCTGCGGCAGAACACGCCGATCCGGATCTCCGTCGTCACGCCGAGCGGCGCCGTCTCGTACCGCTTCCACGGGGAGGTCAGCGAGTTCCCGCAGCGCTGGGATCTGTCCGGCCGGGACGTGTACGTGACGATCAAGTGCGCGGGCATCCTGCGCCGCCTGGACCAGGGCACCAAGCCGCTGAAAGACCCGCTCCGCCGCCACATCGAAGGGCACGGCCCGCTGGCGTACTGGCCCCTCACCGACGGCGAGGACGCCCGCCACGGCACCGAGGTCGTCGCCAGCGGGACGCCGATGCGCGCCGTCGGCGAGTCCGGATCCTTCTACCAGGGGCAACCGGACTGGGGGCGTGGGAACCTGGCGCCGTGGCTGGACCCGGTGGTGGATCTCCCGGACGAGACGATCGGTCACCTCGCCACAGCGGTACAACCGCACTCCTTCAGCCGGTGGTCGGTCGACCACTGCATTGCCGGCGGCGGCGAGGGATACGCCAACACCTTCGAAATCTGGGACAACGGGCCACGCCTCGACTCCGCACGCCTGGTCCAGCGGAGCGTCACCACGGACCCCCTCAACGACCGACTGCGGCTGCACATCACAGAGTGGGGCGACACCGGCGTCATCAACAGCTTCCCCGCCACGATCACCGGATCCGGGATCTTCGACGACCACCCGCACCACATCCGGCTGTCGGTGGCCGACGACGGCGCCGGCGGCACCAACTGGGAGATGCACGTCGACGGGCTCTTGAAGGCATCGGGAAACCACGCATCGAGCTACCGCCCGGTCGGGAAACTGTCGTACCGCTGGGGCACTGTGGAGGGCGGCGGCACCCCGACCAAGGCCATCGCCCTGGGCCACATCGCCTACTGGGGCGCCACCACACCCGAGGCGGCGGATACCTACCGGGCCATGCGCGGGTACGAGCGCGAGCTGGCAGGGCGCCGTATCGAGCGACTGTGCGCCGAGCACGGCGTACCGCTGGCCGTCACCGGCAGCCTCGACACCACCCCGCAGATGGGCCCACAACGCTCCGGCGCGCTGCTGGAGCTGCTGGACACCGCCGCCAAGGTGGACGGCGGAGTGATCTACGAGTCCCGCACCGAGCTCGGCCTGGCGTACCGAACCAACCGGTCCCGCTACAACCAGGGAGTGTGAGCCGTGGCCCTGTCCGTCTCGTCCGTATGGACCGGTGCGACGACCGTCTCGTCCGCATGGGTCCGCGCCCGCACAACGCCAGCCACCTCGGCGACGCTGCAAGTCGCGGACAACGAAGCGATGGTCGGGCCGGTCCTGCTCGGCCCCGTAGCGCCGGGCGCCGACGGGGTCGTGTCCTGGCTCGTGACGGGCCTCGAGCCGAACACCCGGTACTGGTGCCTGATCGACGACGGCGCCCTGAACACGAGCTGGAAATCGACTTTCCGCACCCAGCCAGGGCCGGTCGGCGAGCCGCTGTCGTACACGTTCGGGGCGGCCGGTGACGCCGGGCTGACCGGCGTGGGCGACGCCTCCTACATCACCTCGCAGGTGTCCAATAACCCGGTCTTCGACACGATGAAGGCGCAGAGCCTCGCCGAGGAATGGGCCTGGTTCTCCCACCTCGGAGACATCCACTACCGCAACATCGCCGTCAACGATCCGGCGCTGTTCCGGACGGCGTACTTCGACACGATGAACTACGGCAACTTCGTCAACCCGAGCGCGCGGCAAGGCCAGTTCTTCCGCAGCGTCGCGTCCACCTACGTCTGGGATGACCACGACTACGGGCCCAACGACTCCAACCGCACCAGTGCGAGCAGGCTGGCCGCTCAGCAGGTCTACCGGGAGTGGGTGCCACACTACGCGCTCCCGAGCGCATCAGGCATCTACCAGTCCTGGCAGGTCGGCCGCGTCCTCTACATCGCCTCGGACGTCCGGTCCTTCCGGGATCCGAACAGCAATCCCGAGGGCCCGGCCAAGACGATGCTCGGCACCGCGCAGAAGGCTTGGATGGAGAACCTGCTCGCCACCACGGACGCCGAGGCACTGGTGTGGCAGGTCCCCTCCCGGTGGATCGGCGGCTCGGACACCTGGTCCTCGTTCACGCATGAGCGGGACGCGATGGTCCAGATGTTCGGTGACCTGGGCTGGCTCAACCGCATGATCTACATGACCGCCGACGAGCACGCGCTGTCGATCTGCTCCGGCCCGTACAACCCCTACGGCCGATTCCCGATGTTCATGTTCGCCTCGCTCGACTCCAGCTACGGCGCGAACACCAGGGAGATCTACGACGTCGGGCAGTCTCAGGGCCGCCGCCAGTACGGCACGATGCGCGTGCGCGACGACGGGCACACCATCGCCCTGACCGGCACCGGCTGGATCGACGGGACCGAGTGGAAGACGCACACCGCCTACGTGCACGTCGGCTCACCCGCCATCGCCGTCAGCTACCCGTCCGGCCACATCAGCGAGCCGTTCGAGCCGACCGACGACGACCAGGGCCTGCGCAACGACATCATCGCGAAGCGCCAGGACGGCGGCGAGGCGCACTACGTCAAGGACCGCGGGCCGCTCAACGTCAACGATCCGGCCGTCGACCCCGATGGCGTGGGGACCTACGACGAGGAAGTCACGCTCAACGTCGCCAGCGACTCCCAGCTCGGTGCTCAGGCCGGATGGCGCGTCCACCTCGGCACGGTAGACGAGGCCCGGTACCCGGTCATGAACATCAACCTCGCCAAGAACCCGGCCCTGGCCGACACCCTGTGCGGGCTCAATCTGGGCGACGCCATCTCGGTGACCGACCCGCCGCCGTGGCTGCCCCCGGACGACATCCGGCTCATCGCCGAGGGCGGCTCTGAGACGCTCAGCCTGGAGCAGTGGACCGTCGAACTGAACGGCAGCCCCGGATCGTCATGGGCCGTCGCACAGCTGCCGCCCGGTGACGCGTCCACGGCCGGCCCCAACCTGCCGAACCGTCTCGACACCTCCGGCAGCCAGCTGGTGACCGCGGTCGACGCAGACGACACCGAGCTGATCGTCCACACCCCGCAGAACGGGAAGCACAGCCGGGCCGTGTGGATGAACTCGGCCGGCCCGGCGCCGACCTTCGCCGACCACTTCCCGGTGGACTTGCGGCTCGGCGGCGAGACGCTGCGGGCGACGGCCATCGCGCCGTTCTCCTGGGACCAGTTCACCCGCACCGTCGCCAACGGGTGGGACACCAGTTCCAGCGGCCACGCCTGGACGCTGGTCGGAGGCTTCAACTCGGAGCGCTCCTGCAACGGCACCGGCGGCGTCGTCACCCTGTCCGGGGCGACACCGACGAACACGCGATTCCAGACCCAGCCTGGGAGCGTCGGAGACTGTGAGGTGCGGGTGCGGGTGTCCGCCTCGCAGGTCTCCACCGGGGCCTCCCTGCCGGCGTCCATCCTGCTGCGCTACACCAGCTCGAGCGTCAACTACCGGGCCCGGCTGCACTTCGGCACCAGCGGCGCGCTGTTCGCCTCGGTCACCCGCAACACCACCCAGATCGGCTCCACCGTGACGCTGCGGGGCACCTACGCCGCGGGCGCCGCATTCCAGGTCCGGGTGCGCCTGGTCGGGCACCGCATCCTGATGCGCGTCTGGCCGGACGCCACCACCGAGCCGGACGTCTGGCACGTCGACGAGACCGTCGTGACCGACCCGATCGCGACGGGCCAGGTGGGGCTCGCCGCCAGCGTGTTCTCCGGCAACACCAACGTTGCGCCGGCCGTGGTCTATGACGACTGGCAGGTCATCAGCCCACAGCGCGTCACCGCCACCCGCTCCCTGAACACGGTGATCAAGGCACACGCGGCCGGCGCCGCCGTCTCCCTTGCTCAGCCCGCCGTCGCCGCCCTGTAAGGAGGCTTCTCTGTGTCGATTCCTCAGTGGTTCGCTGGCCAGGTCTTGACCGCTGATGGCCTGAACGCGCGCCATCCAAAACTGGTGACGCAGGTCAACGATCAGGTGATCGAGACCTCGACGACCCTCATCGACTCGGAGATCATTTTTACGCCCGAGCCGAACGCGGTGTACGCCTACGAGCTGTTCATCTCGTACAGCGCCACCATCAACTCCGACATGAAATGGGCCTGGCGAGGGACAGCACTGCTCGCGTCGTTCAGCCTCGGCTACGCAACCTCAGCAGCCTCAGGCGTCAACACAGGCAGCGACGTGGTCATGCGCCGCCCCGGCAACACCACGCCGCGCGTGGCGGGCGGCTCCAACGCAACATCCCCGCCGGGGGATTTCCACAGCGCCTACGACCGGGGCACGTTCTCGACGGACGGCACCGTGGCGGAGCTCGCGATGCAGTTCGCGCAGAACACATCGCACGCCGACCAGACGATCCTGCGCGGCGGCAACCAGACCAGGCTCCTCTACTGGCGCATCGGATAACCCACCCGTACACCCGAGCCCCGAGCCACCCGGCCGGGGCTTTCGTCATGTCTGGAGATCCCATGGCCACACCGCTCACAGCCGACCGCCTCCTGGCCGCCCTAAGAGCCGAGGGCGTCAAGGTCGTCGAGGTCGGCAACTGGCGCACCCACAACCGCAACCACAAGGGCGCATGGGGCCCGGTACACGGCGTGATGATCCACCACACCGTCAGCAAGGGCACCGCGGCGACCGTCGCCCTGTGCCGCACCGGGCACTCCGCCCTGCCCGGCCCGCTGTGCCACGGCGTCATAGCCAAGGACGGCGTCGTGCACCTGGTCGGCCACGGCAGAACGAACCACGCAGGCCTCGGCGACGACGACGTCCTCCAGGCCGTCATCAACGAGACCGCCCTGCCCGCCGACAACGAGGCCAACACTGACGGCAACCGGCACTTCTACGGCTTCGAGTGCGAAAACCTCGGCGATGGCAAGGACCCGTGGCCCGCCGCCCAGGTGGAGGCGAGCGTCCGCGCGTCGGCTGCGATCCTCCGCGCGCACGGCTGGGGCAAGGGCGGCGACACCTCCGTCATCGGCCACTCCGAGTGGCAGCCCGGAAAGATCGACCCGCGCGGCCCCGGGATCACGATGGGGGACATCCGCCGCCGCGTCGCCGAGCGCCTCCGTCACCCCGCCAGCTGGTCGCCGAGCGCACCCAAGCCGCCGGCCCCGGCGCCCTCACCGAAGCCGCCCACAACCGCCGAGCGGATCGCCGCTCTGGAGAAGCGCGTCACCGCGCTGGAAAAGGAGTAACCCCATGGCTGCACCCGTAGAGAAGAAGGTCACGGCCGCGACCGTTGCGGCGTACCTCGGCAGCACCGGCCTGCTGGCCATACTCACCGCGGTCCAGGGCGACGCCGGCCTCGTCGCCCCGCTGCCGGACCCCACCGAGCCGTTTGTCCTCGCCCTCGTGCCCGCGGCGATCACATTCGTCGCCGGGTGGGCAGCCCGGCATACGCACCGTGGGCCCACCAGCATCTGATCGGAGCAGAACATGGCCGATGAGCCGTCGATGTCGAACGGGGAGCTGGGGCGGCTCATCCAATCCCTGCGCGAAGACATGCGCGAGGACATGGGGCAGCTCAACTTGCGTCTCGACAAGGTCGTCCCGGTGGACGTCTACACCATCGAGAAGACCACGATCACCGAGCGCGTCAGCGCGCTGGAGACGCAGCGCGAGAAGGACGCCGAGCGCATCATCGCCACCCGCCGGTGGATGGTCGGCGTGGTCATCACCGTCGTCGTGGCCCTGCTCCCCTACCTGATAGCGATCGTGACGGGGGCGAGAGCGTGAAGCGGCATAAGGCATTGGACCCGAACCGCTCACGCCGAGGCAACGTCCTTGCGGTCGGCGGCGCGCTCCTCGCTGGCGCAGCACTGTTCACCGTGCAGGACTTGGCCGCCGACCTACGCACCTCGAACGAGGCCCGCGACGCGCTGGCCCGCCAGGTGCAGCAGATGGGCGGCACACCGGTCGCTGGGAAACCGGGCTCACGCGGCGACGTCGGACCGTCCGGGCTGCCCGGCCGCGCTGGAGCCGACGGCGAAGACGGCAAGAATGCCCCGACGATCACGCCGTCGCCCGGCGCCTCTGGTGCTCCGGGCAAGCCAGGGTCGGACTCGACTGTGCCTGGCCCCTCCGGTGAACCAGGCAGGCCCGGTGCCGACTCGACCGTGCCCGGCCCAACCGGGCCCGTCGGCCAGCCTGGGGCAGACTCCACCGTCCCTGGGCCCCAGGGCGAGCAAGGGGAGAAGGGCGACACCGGACCGCCAGGGCCGGCTGGCCAGTCGTGCGAGGACGGGTACAGCTGGCAGACGCCGGAGTATGACCCGGACGCCCGGATCTGCCGCCGCGACGGCGCCCCCGACCCCGACCCGCCGCCGGGCAACTCCCAGTCGAAAGCCTTGGACCCGTTCCGCCGCCAGTACCCCTGAACGAACGCGCCCCCTTCCACCTTCGGGTGGGAGGGGGCGATTCGTGCGTCCTGGGACGCTTGACCTCTACGCACGTTGACCCTCAGCATGACTACTGGACCAGTCCACTAGTCAGCAGGGGAAAGTAATGGCACTGCCCAAGTACGACCAGATCGCAGCCGACCTCCGAGGCAAGGTGGTGCGCGGCGAACTGACGGCGGGCCAGGCGCTGCCGTCCGAACGCGAGCTGACTGAGCGTTGGGGTGTATCGCGCGCCACCGTCGTGAAGGCGCTCGATGTCCTGCGCCAGGAGGGCCTCGTCGAAACCCGCCAGGGAACTGGCTCAACGGTGCGCGAGCGCACTCCTTTGGCCCGGACTGCAGGAGAGCGGTACGCCACGGCGGTCGCCACCGGCAACATCTACACCGCTGGGGAGTACGCCGAGATCGTGTCAGCCGACATCGTCCCGGCGCCCGAAGATGTCGCCACCGGGCTCGGCATCGAGACCGGCGCAAACGTGGTCTGCCGCCACCGTGTGACGTTCGAGGGCGAGACGCCCACGGCTACCTCGTACAGCTGGTTCACGGCCGAGGTCGGCGCAGCAGCGCCGCGACTGCTGCAGCGTGAGCGTGTCCGCGAGGGAACGACCCGGTACGTGGAGATGCAGACCGGGCGCCGGCCCCACACCGGCCGGGACTGGTGGACTGCTCGCCTTGCGACAGACCAGGAGCTGGAGCTGCTGCGGCTGGAGGGCCCGGCCGCCGTGGCCGAGTCCCGGCACGTGGCATACGACGTTGAAGGGCGCGCGCTGGCCTACGAGGTGGGCATCAGCCCGGCGGGCCGCTGGTCGCGGACGGAGGAGTATTCGATGGGCGGCTGATCGTCCGTCAATCTTCTTGTGAGCCCCTGCCGTTGGCGGGGGCTCTTTCGTGCGCAGCCCTTGACCTGACTAGTCCACCGGTGGACCATGCATGTACGGGGTGTTCCGCAGGGATCACCCACTGTTGCCGCAGGGGTCCAGCATGTCCAACGACACCGCAACCGCACCACTCCCGCCCTTCCGCGGGCTGTCCCCGCGGCAGCAGCGCGGCATGGACTGCGTGTGGTGTGGGGTCACCCTCACCGCGTCCACGGCCGTCGACCTCGGGCCGCGCCCGCTGAAGATCCTCGACTACGCCACTCGCTGGTTCCCCCGGTCCTGCCAGAGTCACAGCGGGGACGCGGCGTACAAGGCGCTCCTCGACCACTCCAAGGACTGCCCGACGTGCCTCGAAGGGTGCGAGACCGGCGCCCAGCTGCGGCAAGCAGTACGGGAGGCGCGGCGATGACGGAGTGCCCCAAGGGGGGTCACGATATCCCCGACGAGGACGAGGTCGGCGCCCGCTGCGAAGAGCACGGCGTGACCCTGCTGTGGCGCGGGCCGCCGATCACGCCCGAGGACTTCGCACCCGAGCCTCAGGCCCGGCGCGCACCGCCGCCTACCGCGCCTCGCGCGCTGGGCCAGCACCCCCACTAAGCCCCCGTCTCGGCCGCCACGCCCCTGGACAGGTCGACGGCCGAGACGGGTCCATGCACCACCCATCGAGAGAAGGGAACGGCACATGAAGACCAACGTACAGCGCTGGGCGATCGTCCAGGGCGACGAGGAGAACAGCCAGGGCGAGACCGGCTCGGGCTCCGACGGGCAGGAAGGGAACCCGCCCACCGGCTGCGGCGACGACTACACCTTCACCACCACGGCCTAACAGCCACTGACGGCGGCCCCGCTCTGAAAGACTCGGGCGGGGCCGCCCCCTCGCGAAGGAGAGAACGATGGCAAAGACCGTGACGGGCGTCGGCAGGGTGACCGTGTTCCCGCTGCTCCACCGGTGGCCCGACACCCACGGTGTCGTGGCGTATACGACGACTGGCCATTTCGGGGACACGGCGATCGTCGGGTACATCCCGATCGCGGAAGTCCCGGACGTCCACCTGATGGAGGTGGCCGCTCGTCACGCCGTTGGTCAGTCACGCCGAGCGCACACCGAGTGGGTTCTCTGCACAGGGTGGAGCTCCCGCGTGGTGCCGAAGCCGCGAACGCTCCACCTGCCGGACGCCGCGTGGTCGCTCGAGGTGGAGGAGTCCAGCGAGCTGGAGGCCACCATGTACGGCCACCGGTTCTTGCGCGCCGGCCGGTTCACGCTCACCACTCCCAACCACGCGTCACCCGATGAGCAGCTCATGAGCCAGGCGCGCGGCGTCCTGCCCGACCGATCGCGCGCTGCTGCCGAACTTGCTCTCTGCATCTGACGTCCCCCTGCCGGCCCCGGCCGTCCGCTTCCCCCGAGGCGGACGGTCGGGGCTCTTTCGTATCTTGATCGTTAGCCTCTCGGGCCAGCAGGGGGCCAGCTAACGATCTTCACTGCTCGGAAAACAAGATCAGCCCCAGCTCGGATGTGCTCTGAGCTGGGGCTGAGGCGGTAGGCCGTGTGGGACTCGAACCCACAACCAACGGATTAAAAGTCCGCTGCTCTGCCAATTGAGCTAACGGCCCTCGACAGATCACCCCCGAGCATAGCCGCAGCGAGCCCGGCAGCCGATCGGGTATCGGTTACCGGGCCCGTCGAAGCCGGCCAGGAGCCGGGCAGGAGCCTAGAACAGGCCCTTGTAGCCCTGCCAGCCGGTCGCGATCTGCGTGCGGCCGCCGAAGGAGCCGCGGCCGTTGCCGTCGTTGCGGAACAGGTTTCCGGCGGAGTCGCGCTCGACGATGTCCGCCTTGCCGTCACCGGTGATGTCACCGATGCCGACGATGGCGTTGTACGAGCGGCCCCAGTCCTTGAAGACCTGCGCCCGGGCCTTGAACGTGCCGTTGCCCGTACCGTCGTAGCGCCACAGGCCGCCCGACCTGTCGTGCCCGAGCAGGTCCGCCTTGCCGTCGCCCGTGAGGTCGCCGGCGCCGGTGATCCGCCCGTACGTCTTCCAGTTCGTGCCGATCTTCACCTTGGCCGCGAGCTTCCCGCCGGCCGCGCCCGCGTAGAAGTACATGTCGCCGGTGGACGCCTGACGCGCCACCAGGTCCGTACGGCCGTCACCGCTCATGTCGCCGGGGGCCGTCAGCACGTCGTACTGCCCCCAGCCGGTACCGACCGAGGTGTACGCCGTCGACGGCGTCAGCGCCTTCCCGCATCCGGGCTTGTACGCCCGCAGCTCGCCGGAGGACTGCCGCACCAGGACGTCGTTGCACCGGTCGCCGTTCACGTCGCCGAACGGCACGGCGTACGCCGACGTCGGCCAGCCACTGCCCGACGTCTTGCCGGAGAACTTCCCTGCGCCGGTCCCGTGCTGGAAGGTGAAGCTGCCGGAGGAGTTCAGCGTCAGCAGGTCCCCGACGGCGTCGCCCGCGACGAAGTCGTGGCGCACAGGTGCCGCCCCACGCAGCTTGACGGTCCCGGTGCGCTGCAACGCGGGGCCGTTTCCGTCCGCGGGCAGGACGGACAGCGTCCAGGCGTACGTACCGTTCGGGAAGGCGGCATCGCCCTGCGCGCCGGGCACCATGCCGTGCCAGTGTGCGGTGAGCTGCTCCCGCGCGGCGCCGCCGCGGACCGTGTCGACGACCTTGCCCGTGCCCTTGTCGCGGAGCGTCAGCGTCCAGGACGCGGCCGGCTTGGACAGCGGTGTGGTGGTGACGGTCTCGGGCACGGCGTCGAAGGTGCGCGCGGTGACCTGAGTGCTGTTGGCCGGGGCCCCGGCTGTGGTCATGCGCTGCCCGGGGACGCCGGACGGGACCAGGTGCACTTGCTCCTCGCCGTCCACGTACGCGGCGTTCCCGCCGAAGCGGTCCACCGTCCACCGCACGTGCCGCTGCGAGCCCGTCGTGCCGGGCAGCTCGCCGACGGTACGGCTGCGGGCTTCCCCGGTGTCCACTGCCGTGAGGACGAGCTTCCCGGCGGCCTTGTCGTGCGTGACGACCCATCCGTCACCGAGCAGCGCCTCGCCCGAGGGCACGTGCACGGATTTCTTGTCCGTACGGTCGTACACCCCGGCCGGACCGCCCGAGGGGCAGCTCCAGTACACCCAGCGCCCGACCGCCTGAAGCTCGTCCGGAACGCAGTCGGCGCCGGTGGCGGCCGTCTCGGTGGTCTTCTGAGTCGCGATGTCCAGGGCGGTGACGGTGCCCTTCTCGGCGCCGGGGGTCCACAGTCGGCCCGCCCAGACTGCGGCGGCACCGGGAGTTCGCTGGGCTACGGCCTTGCCGTCGGAGAGACGGAAGACGGTCTGCTTTCCGGCGGCCTTGGATGTGTGGACCAGGTGGTCGCGGGTGACGGAGGTGATGTCCCCGCCCTCGGGGACGGAGAGCACGGTGTCGTCGTCTTCGCGGGGTCCGTCGATACGTACGAGGTCCCGCTCGGCCGTGTCCCGCTCCAGCCGCGCGAACCGCCCGTCGCCCACGCCGTGCAGCGCTCCGCAGGCGGAGTCGTCGTCCGTGCACCCAGGCACGCTGTAGTAGTAGTCGGTGAGCCGGGTCCGCTCTCCGTACGCCGGCGTCCCGGTGGCACTCAGCGTGCGCCCGAAGTCCCGCTTCTGACCTTTGCTGTCGTCGATGAAACCGAGGCGGCCCTGCGCGAGCGCCAGCCCTTCAACGGTCGCGGGCCACGGCGGCAGCTTCTTGACGGTGGAGACCTGCGGCCTGCCGTCCGGACCGGCGACTATGCGACGAATCCCCCAGTCGTCGGCCTTGTGGCCGCCGACTGTCACCGCCGTGCCGTCCGGCCCTGCCAGCACAGCGCTCGCGCTGCTCCGCAGCAGCGTGATCGACGGGCCTCCGGTAAGCGGCACCGCCATCACCGCCGAGGCCGCAGAGGGCACGTACACAAGCCAGTCTCCGACCACCGCCCAGCCGGTCGTGGTGCTGTACAGGGCTGAATCCAGCTGCAGCACGCTCGGGGTGGCGGAGGGGTTGCCACGCGCCACGGACAGCATGGTGCTGTCGGTCCGGTTGTACACAGCGAGACGGTCCGGCGTCAGCTCGGCGTACAGGAGAGTTCCACTCAGAGGCGCGGTGACTCCGCTCACGACGCCAGTCGCCTTGTCGACAAGAATCATGCGTGGGGTGCCCTCCACCGTGCCCCTGAGAACTATGGAGGTGTCGTCACCGACGGCGATCGAGGTGAGCGCCGTGCCCTGGGGCAGACCAGTGACCGGCACATCACGAGTCGTGCCGTCGGCGCCCGGCGAAAGCAGGTGCAGCAAGGTCGTTTGCGTACCGTCGCTGTTCACGACCCGCTCGGCGGTCAGGGCGGTCGAGCCGTACGTGGCGCGGTAGACCTGCCCCTCGGGGACGGTGATCGTACGGACCGAACCGTCCGCGAAGTCACGAAGCTCGACGCTCCGCCCCTTCACGTAGGCCAGCACGTCGCTTCCGGTGGACTGGCCACGCGTACCGTCGTCGTTGGTACCGACGGGGAACGACCTGCCGTCTGCGAACCGTGTCCACAGGACGCCGGTGCGCCCCTGCTCGGTGTGGAACACACCTTGCCGGCCGGTGCCGTCAGCGCCACCGGGAACGGGGCCCTGCAGGGTCGCGTTGCGAACGTCCGAGCGGAATTCCGTCGGAACCACGACCTCTTGGTCCTCCTGCGTCCCGCTGTCGGCGCCTGCTGCATGCAGCGGTGTAAGGACTGCGGTGAGTCCTAGTCCCATGGCTGCGGCGATCGTGCCGCGTACAAGGGCATGACGTGTCACTCGGGTCCCTCCCCGGGAGCCTGAAGAAGGCATGGGGAAGCGACGGCGGCTGTGCGCGCGCCGTCGGCGAATCGAAATCGAGCCACGCCCCCCGGCAGTGCTCCCCATGCAAGTGGGCGGATCGTAACAGGAGTTACGTATGTGAGGGAAGGGAAAAGAAAAGCGGGCCCGTTCGTGAAGAACGGGCCCGCTTTCGCAGGTCAGCGGATTACGCCGCCGAGCTGATCAGCTATCAGCTGCGCTTCCAGCGCGGCTTGTCGTCGCGGCGGCCGAAGGAGCCGGTCGCCGTGCCGGTGCCGGTGCTGCCGCCGGCGCGGTGGCCGTCAGAACGGCCCTGCGGACGGTCGTGGCCGCCGGTGCGGAAGCCGCCGCCGGCCGGACGGTCGTCACGACGGTCGCGGTTGAACGGACGGTCGGCGCTGCCGGAGCGGAAGCCGCCACCGGTGGCCGGACGGTCGTCACGGCGCTGGAAGCCGCCACGCTCGGCGCCACCACGGTTGTCGTCACGACGGTCGTTGTCGCGGCGGAAGCCACCGCCACGGTTGTCGTCACGGCGCTCGAAGGGACGGCCACCACGGTCGCCACCACCGGTCGGACGGTCGTCGCGGCGCTGGAACCCGCCACGCTCGCCGCCACCACGGTTGTCGTCACGACGGAAGCCACCGCCACGGTTGTCGTCACGGCGCTCGAACGGGCGGCCACCACGGTCGCCACCACCGGTCGGACGGTCGTCGCGGCGCTGGAACCCGCCGCGCTCGCCGCCACCACGGTTGTCGTCACGACGGAAGCCACCACGGTCACCACCGCGGTCGCCACCGCGGTCGCCACCGCGGTCGCCGCCGCGGAAGCCGCCACGGTCGCCGCCGCGGTCGTCACGGCGCTGGAAGTTGCCGCGGTCGTCGCGACGCTCCGGCGCCGGCGCCGGAACAGCGGCGGCAGCCTCGGCGGCCGCGAGCTCGGCCTCGGCGGCCTTCGCCACCTCCGCCACAGCCTCGTCCGGGTCCTCGCCACGCTCGCGCGCCGCGCGGGCGACCAGACGAGTCGCCTCCTCGCGGAGCTCGGTCGCACGGCGCTGGATGCGCTCCAGCTCGCGGGTGAGCTCCTTGGCCTCGCGCTCCGCCTGCTTGGCGGCGTTGTTCGCGGAGTCGGCCTGGACCTCGGTCAGCGAACGGGCGCCGGTGATCTCGGCGACCTCCGGCTCGAACGCGCCCGCTCCACCGACGATGTGACGCGAGGCGTCGACGCCCGCGTCCTCCATCAGGCGGAAGATCTGGCGGCGCTGGTGCGGCAGGGAGAGCGAGACGACTACGCCGGACTTGCCGGCACGGGCGGTACGGCCCGAGCGGTGCAGGTAGTCCTTGTGGTCACCGGCCGGGTCCACGTTCAGCACCAGGTCGATGCCGTCGACGTGGATACCGCGAGCGGCGACGTCGGTGGCGACCAGGGCGTTGACGTAGCCCTTCTTGAAGTCTTCGAGGACACGCGTACGGGCGCCCTGCGTCATGCCGCCGTGCAGTGCGTCGGCCTTGACGCCCGAGTCCTGCAGCTGCTCGGCGATGCGGTCCGCGCCCAGCTGGGTGCGGACGAAGATGATCGTGCGGCCCTTGCGGGCGGCGATCGCGGCCGTGACCGGCGCCTTGTCCTTCGGCTTCACGACGAGGACGTGGTGGGTCATGGTCGAGACGTTGCCCTGCGCGCTGTCGACCTCGTGCGTGACGGGGTTCGTCAGGTAGCGCTTGACCAGCGTGCTGATCTCGTTCTCCATGGTGGCGGAGAAGAGCATGCGCTGGCCGCCGCCGGGGATCTGGTCGAGCAGCTCGGTGACCTCGGGCAGGAAGCCCAGGTCGGACATCTGGTCGGCCTCGTCGAGGACGGCGACCTGGACGTTCGCGAGCGACGCGGCGCCTCGGTTGAGGAGGTCGCGCAGACGGCCCGGGGTGGCGACGAGGACGTCGACGCCGCGCTCCAGGGCGTAGATCTGGTTGCTCATGGACGTACCGCCGCAGACGACCTTCATCTTCAGGCCGAGTACGTCGCCGTACGGCTGAAGCGCGTCCGCGACCTGCATCGCGAGCTCACGCGTCGGGGTCAGGATGATCGCGCGGGGCTTCTTCTTCTCGGTGTGACCGCCGGCCAGCTGGGCCAGGGTCGGCAGACCGAAGGAGAGCGTCTTGCCGGAGCCGGTGCGGCCACGGCCGAGGATGTCCTTGCCGGCCAGGGCGTCCGGGATGGTCGCGGCCTGGATCGGGAAGGGGGCGGTGACGCCGTTCTGCGCGAGCTTGCGGACGATGCCGTCCGGGAGGCCCAGGGAGGCGAAGGTCACAGTGGGCTCGGCGTCGACATCGGCGTTGGCGTCGGCAGCGTCATCGGCGAGCTCAGCGATGTCGCCGGCTTCGGCGATCTCAGCGATCTCGGCGAGCTCGGTGATCTCGGCGGCGATCTCGGTGGTGCTCTCCGCGGCCTCGATGACCTCGATGACCTCGACGGCGGTCTCTACGACCGTCTCGTTCTCGTTCTCGGGCATGGCGGTGCGGTCAGTGCTGGAAATGGACATACGAAATGCGAAACCTCTCGGAGTCTCGGCACGCGCCCAAACTCCGTGAAATCGCAAATCAATCGCAAATTCGACCGCCTCAGTGCGGTCAGGTCACGGTAAGGGAGAGTACGCGCCACGGGGCGCTCCAGGTCCTCGTTTTTTACGAGAACTCAACGGCGCCGGGCAATGGGATCAAACGATCTATAACCATACGCACCCTCCCCCCCTTATGGCAAACCGACCCCTCCTAAGCGGGTCCCACCTGCGGTGATGCCGCCGGCTCCCGCCGCATTTCGCGCCGCGTCCCCATCGCCGCCGTCTGCGTGTCCGCCGCCGGTGACGCCGAGGGCGGCGGAGGGCTCGGCTCCGGCTCGGACGGCTCCGGAGGCGGCGGCTCCGTGGCCGGCGGCGGCTCGGGCGGCTCCGGCGGCCGGGTCGGCTCCGGCGGCTGCTCGGTCGGCGTCGGCACCCCGGGGCGCGGCTTCGGCGGGGTGCCGCCAGGCCGGGGCGGAACCCCGGCGCTCTTCGAGGGCGCGGCCGAGGCGCCCGGCGACGCGCCGGGGCTCGCCGACGGGTCGTCCCCGGCCTTGCCGTCGTCCGCCTTGCCGCCGCCGTCGCGGCCCGATGCCCCGGGTTCGCCCGTACGTCCGATTCCTGCCCCGCGCTGCGCCGTCCCGCCGTCCGGCTCCGCCGCCGCTGCCCCCTGCCGGGCGGCCGCCGAACGGGACGGGGCCGGCTTGCCGTCCTCGTCGTCGCTTACGCTCATGCAGCCCGCGGACGCCGCGACCGCGAGTACGGCAACGGCCAATCTGGCAGGGGCCAAACGGACACGACGGGGCAACTGGCGCACGGGGCGCACCTCCGGGGCACGGCGGGCGGGATTTCACTGCCCAACTCCCTTTGGCCCACAAGGGACACGCCACAACGCCGGCCGGCGCCGCTACCCCGCCGACCCCCGCGCGAGTTCGAACCCCAGAAAGACCGCGCCGAGCCCCACCAGCAACGAAGCCCCCACATTGGCCACCGCGAGAAACTTCCAGCCCCGCTCGGCCAGCCGCAGCGTCTCGTAGCTGAAGGTCGAGTACGTCGAAAGGGCCCCGCACAGCCCGGTCCCGAGCAGCGCGTACGTCCCCGAGGACACCAGCGCCCCCGTCAGCACCCCCAGCACCAGGCTCGCCCCCGCGTTCACCACGAACGTCCCCCACGGGAACACCGAATCGTGCCGCGCCTGCACCGCACGGTCCGTCAGATACCGCAGCGGCGCCCCGACCGCAGCCCCCACCGCCACCAGCAGCCAGGTCATCCCGGGGCCCCCGCCCCCGCGACGGCGGCCCGCGTCACCGCCACGCCCAGCCACACCGCACCCATCGCCCCCGCGAACGTCCCGGCGGCGTACGCCATCGCGGCGAGCGCGTCCCCCCGCTCCAGCAGCCGCGCCACATCCACGGCGTACGTGGAGAAGGTCGTGAAGCCGCCCAGCACGCCGACCCCGAGGAACGGCCGCACCAGCGCATGCCCGCGCCCCTGCTCACTCACCAGCACCATCAGGACGCCGATCAGGGCGCAGCCCACCACGTTGACGCCGAAGGTCGTCCACACGCTCCCCGGCCACACCAGAGACGCCCCGTACCGCGCCAGCGCCCCCAGCGCGCCGCCCGCCGATATGGCCCCGAGCACCCGCCACTTGCCGTGGCCTGCCAGCTCGGCGCGGTCGGCGGGCACATGCAGATCAACATCCGGATCGACCGGCTCGACCGCACTCACCCGTACCCCAGCGCGTGCAGCCTCTCGTCGTCGATCCCGAAGTGGTGCGCCACCTCGTGGACGACGGTGATCTCCGTCTCCGCGACGACGTCCTCCCGGGACTCGCACATCCGCAGCGTCGGCCCCCGGTAGATCGTGATCCGGTCCGGCAGCACGCCCGCGTACCACTCGCCACGGTCCGTCAGCGGGGTTCCCTCGTAGAGGCCCAGCAGATCGGGACCGTGGTCGGGATCGTCCGTGGCCGGCTCGTCCTCCACGAACACCGCGACGTTGTCCATCAGTCGCGTCAGCTCCGGCGGGATCCTGTCCAGCGCCTCGGCGACCAGTTCCTCGAACTCCTCACGCGTCATCTCCAGCACCCGGCCATTGTCACGTAAATCCGTGCGACGGGGTGGGCTGAGCACCGGTGGGCATGGGGCCCCGCCCGGATGGGCATACGGGACCAATGGCCCGCGCCCCTTTCCGTGCCAAGCTGCCCCGATCGCTGACCCGGCCGCTGACCGGCCCGCTGACCCGACTGCGACGCCACTACGGCTCCCGCCGCACCGCGCCGACCAGCACCCTTCTGCACACCCCGCATCCGTACGCGCGCGTGCTCGGCCTCGCCGCCGTGGTCCTCGTCGGCGCCTGGCTCGGCCTGCTGATCGTCGGCAGCGTCCGTACGCCGGTCGGCCCGATGGACACCACCATGACGCTGCGCGCGTCCACCGCGGGCGGCACGAAGATCAACGTGTCCCCGCTGGGCGCCCTCGAACTCAACACCCACATCGCCCCCATCCGCCTGGACGTGGACGTCGACCAACTGGACCCGGTCCGCTCCCAGGCCCTGGTCGAGCACCCCGAACGCCTCTCCGGCCTCCAGGAAGAGATCACCCAGGACGTCGCCGACGGCACGACCGACCTGGCCGTACGGTCCTGTGTCGCCGTCGTCTCGGGCGCCACCGCCCTCGGGCTCGCCGTCTACCGGCGCCCGCGCCGCGCCCTGGCGGCGGGCGGCCTCGCGCTCGCCCTGCTGACGGCGTCGGGCATCAGCGCGTACGCCACCTGGAACCCGAAGTCGGTCCTGGAGCCCAAGTTCTCCGGGCTCCTGTCCTCCGCGCCCTCCCTGGTCGGCAACGCGCGCAGCATCGTCAGCGAGTTCGACGTCTACCAGAAGGAGCTGGCGCGCCTGGTCACCAATGTGACGAAGCTGTACGACGCCACTTCAACGCTCCCGACCTACCGACCGGACCCCGCCACGATGCGCGTCCTCCACGTCTCGGACATCCACCTGAACCCGGCGTCGTGGCACATCATCGGCTCGCTGGTCGAGCAGTACGACATCGACGTGATCATCGACTCCGGCGACACCATGGACCACGGCACGGCTGCCGAGAACGGCTTCCTGGACCCGATTCCCGACCTCGGCGCCCCGTACGTCTGGGTCCGCGGCAACCACGATTCGCTCGCCACCCAGCGCTACCTCGAAGGCATGGGGAACGGCGTACACGTCCTGGACGAGGGCAAGGCGGTCACGGTCGCGGGGATCCGGGTGGCGGGCACGGGCGATCCGCAGTTCACCCCGGACCGCTCGGTCGAGGCGCAGGGCGACCCGGCGGAACGCATGGCGGGCATCCGCCTCGCCTCGGCCCTGCGCGACCAGCGGCGCGCCGGCACGCCCGTCGACATCGCGGTGGCGCACAACCCGGTCGCGGCCCGCGAAACGGACGGCACGGTGCCGCTGGTCCTGGCCGGCCACGTCCACAACCGCAAGACCGAGGTCCTCGACCACGGCACCCGCCTCAAGATCGAGGGCTCGACGGGCGGCGGCGGCCTGCGGGCGCTGCAGAACGACGAGCCGGAGAAGGTGCGTACGTCAGTCCTCTACCTGGACCGTACGACCAAGCGGCTGCAGGCGTGGGACGAGGTCACCCTGGGCGGCCTGGGCCTGACAACGGCCGAGGTCAGCCGCCACCTCCCGGAGGAGAACAGGCCCGGAGCGACCCCTTCGCCTATTCGGTTTGGCTGACACCGAAACGCCGTAGTACAGTCTCCGACGTGCCCAAGGGCGCCGGTCAGGGCTTGACCGTTCTGAGACCCCAGAGGTTGAAGAAGAAGCGGAACCTCTTGAGGGGAAGCGGAGTCACATGCTTCTCACGTCCCTCTGGGGGCGACAGACGCAGAAGCAGCAACACTAGCTGTTTTGCCCTCATCGTCTAGTGGCCCAGGACGCCGCCCTTTCAAGGCGGTAGCACGGGTTCGAATCCCGTTGGGGGCACGCACAACTGTGTGCGAGACTTGTCTCGCACCACGCTTGGTCCTGTGGAGCAGTTTGGAGTGCTCGCCACCCTGTCAAGGTGGAGGCCGCGGGTTCAAATCCCGTCAGGACCGCTGCGGATCGCGAGATCCGAGTGGCTGGGTAGCTCAGTTGGTACGAGCGATCGCCTGAAAAGCGATAGGTCGCCGGTTCGATCCCGGCCCCAGCCACCACTCCGAAGACCCCCGCCCACCGGACGGGGGTCTTTGCGTACCCCCCACCCCACCAACCAGCTCGCTGCCCTGCCAAGGTCGAGGCCGCGCCCGCGGCGCAGCCGCCATCGGGTACAGCAAATCCCGTCAGGACCGCTGCGGATCGAAAGATCCGAGTGGCCGGGTAGCTCAGTTGGTACGAGCGATCGCCTGAAAAGCGATAGGTCGCCGGTTCGATCCCGGCCCCAGCCACCACTTCGAAGGCCCCGTCCAGTGGACGGGGCCTTTCGCGTTAGCCCTCCTCGGCCGGTGCCTGGCGGCGGCGCCAGGAGCGCACGGCGAGTGCCAATCCCGCCACCGCCACCACGCCGGTCAGCAGCGCCGCGTCCGGCACCGACTCGCCGAGCCCGCTCACCCACTCCTCGACGGCGAACGAGTCGTCCACGTCCAGCAGCCCGGGCAGAGCCGTCGTCCCGTCGAATACGAGGAAGAGCGCGCCCAGCGCGATGAAGAAGAGCCCGGACAGCAGCGACGTGGTGTGCAGTTCGAAGCGCCCGGCCTTGAACGCCCGCCCCCGCAGCCACTGCCGCTTCCCCAGCTCGAACCGCTCCCAGAGCAGCGCGAGCAGGAACAGCGGCCCGGCCATGCCCAAGGCGTAGACGGCCAGCAGCAGTCCGCCGTACGCCGGGCTGCCACTCACGGCCGCGACCGTGAGGACGCTGCCGAGGATGGGACCCGCGCAGAACCCCGCCAGGCCGTAGACGGCCCCCAGGGCGTACACCGAGGCCGCGGTCGTCGGCCGGATCCGCCCGGAGAGGGCGGCGATACGGCGTGACGCGAAGCCTCTGCCGAGGATCTGCGCGACGCCGAGCGCGATGATCAGCCAGCCGCCGGCGAGAACGAGCTGGTCGCGGTGCCCGTAGAAGAGCCGCCCCGCGTACGAGCCGGCCGCGCCCAGCGGCACGAGGGTGGTGGCCAGTCCGGCGTAGAAGATGCCGGTCCTGGCCATCAGGCGTGACGCCGAGTCGATGGAGTACGCGAAGAAGGCGGGGAGGAGGAGTGCGCTGCACGGGCTGAGCAGGGCGAGCAGCCCGCCGAGGAAGGCGGCGAGATACCCGATGTCGGCGCTCACTCGGCGGCCTTCGCTGCCTTCGCTGCCGCCTCGATGGCCGTGGTGAAGGTCTCCGCCGGCTGGGCGCCGGCGATCGGGCGGCCGTTGACGAGGAAGGACGGCGTGGAGGTGGCGCCCAGCGTGTACGCCTCCTCCTGGTCCTTCTTCACGGCCTTCACGGCGGCTTCGCTGCCGGTGTCCCGGGTGAAGCGGGCGAGGTCCTTCACCCCTGCCTCCTCGGCCAGCGCCTTCAGCTGGGCGTCGCCGAAGCCCTTCTCCTTGGCGCCGTCGGCGTACGCGGCCGCGTGGAACTGCCAGAAGCGGCCCTGCTGCCCGGCCGCCCACGCCCCGCGGGCCGCCGCGTCCGACGCCTCGCCGAAGATCGGGAAGTTGCGCCATTCGATGCGCAGGGTGCCGTTCTCGACGTACTTCTTCACGAGGTCGCGCTCGGTGTCCCGGGCGAACTTTCCGCAGTAGCCGCACTTGAAATCGGCGTACTCGATGAGGACGACGGGCGCATCCGCCCTGCCCTGCGCCAGCGGGTCCTTGCCGTCGCGCCGGGCGAGCTTCGCCAGCTCGGGGTAGACGCCGGTCTGCGGATCGGCGGAGACCTCGTCGGTGGAGACAGCGGTGCGGGTCTCGCCGGGCGGCTTGGTGGCGGTGTACGAGACGACACCGAGCAGGACGGCTGCTGCGGCGACGGCCGCGCCGATGGCGACCGGCTTGGAGCGGGTACGGGAGGAGGTCATGGGTGTTCGGTACTCCTGGATGGAATGCGGGACGTGGAAGTGGGCCGGTCCTCGACAAAATCCAGCCCGTCCGGCGTTTGAGGACACCGCCCGGAGGGCGGTCGGGGTCTGGGGCCTGCCCCCACGCGGCGGCAGCCGCGAAGTGTCACAGCGGGAAGGGGCGGGGCGGGTAGGGGAAACAGCCCGCCGCAGGCGCGCCCTACACCCGCAGGATCGAGAGGTCCATCGGCGTCGGTGGGGCCACCGGCGGGGGCCAGTGGTCCGGGGCGAGGTCCGGGACCAAGGCCTCGGCGCCCCAGGAGCCGGCCCCGGCCCGGGCGTCGTACAGGGCGGGCAGCAGCTCGTACGCCGCCCCACTCCGCCCCGGCGCCGCAGGAACGCTCCCCACGCCGTCCCCGCCCGGCTCACGGCAACCGGGGCCGGGCTCCCGCTCGCCGGCGGAGGGGGAACCTTCCGGCGCCACGACCGCCACGACCGCCACAACCGCCCCGGTCGCAACCGGAGCCCCCGCAGCACGCACGCCCCCGGCCCCCGTGTCCGTACACAGCAGCAGCACGGCCACCGCAAGCAGCATCCCCAGCAGCGCACTCACCGTCGCGGGCCTGACCTGGGGCATTGGCTCTGGATCTCCTGTCCGGGGAACGTCTCGCCCAGCGTAAAGGCTGCGACGCCGCCACCCCCGCCCCCGCCCCGCGGAAATCGGTTCGCCAGTCGCAAGCGGCGGGTGAGATCCTGAATCAGGTATGTCTACTTCCTTCGCCGACCTCCAGACCGTGCTCGGAGGGCTGCCGCTCCGCGACGCCCACCGGCTCGGCCGCCGTCTCGACGGCGCCCGTCGCATCCGCAAGCCCGACGCCCGCCAGGCCGTACTGGACGAAATCGCCGCCGAGGCGGAGAAGTCCGCCGCCCGCCTGGCGCAGCGTGCTGCCCGGATGCCCGAGATCACGTATCCGGAGTCGCTGCCGGTCAGCCAGCGCAAGGACGACATCGCCGAGGCGATACGCGACCACCAGGTCGTGATCGTCGCGGGCGAGACCGGCTCCGGCAAGACCACGCAGATCCCGAAGATCTGCATGGAGCTCGGCCGTGGCGTGAAGGGCATGATCGGCCACACCCAGCCCCGCCGCATCGCCGCCCGCACCGTCGCCGAACGCATCGCGGACGAGCTGAAGACCCCGCTCGGCGAGGCGGTCGGCTGGAAGGTCCGGTTCACCGATCAGGTCAACCCGGACGCCACCTTCGTCAAGCTCATGACGGACGGCATCCTGCTCGCCGAGATCCAGACGGACCGCGACCTGCGCGCGTACGACACGATCATCATCGACGAGGCCCACGAGCGGTCGCTCAACATCGACTTCCTCCTCGGCTACCTCGCCCAGTTGCTCCCCAAGCGCCCGGACCTCAAGGTCGTCATCACCTCGGCGACCATCGACCCGCAGCGCTTCTCCCGCCACTTCGGCGACGCGCCCATCGTCGAGGTCAGCGGCCGTACGTACCCCGTCGAGGTCCGCTACCGACCCCTCCTCGAGGACGACAGCGACGACTCCGACCGCGACCAGATCACCGCCATCGCCGACGCCGTCGACGAGCTCCAGGCCGAAGGCCCGGGCGACATCCTCGTCTTCCTCTCCGGCGAGCGCGAGATCCGCGACACCGCCGACGCGCTCAACAAGAAGAACCTCCGCCACACCGAGGTCCTCCCCCTCTACGCCCGCCTGTCGCACGCCGAGCAGCACCGCGTCTTCCAGCGCCACACCGGCCGCCGGATCGTCCTCGCCACCAACGTCGCCGAGACCTCGCTCACCGTCCCCGGCATCAAGTACGTGATCGACCCGGGCACCGCCCGCATCTCCCGCTACAGCCACCGCACCAAGGTCCAGCGCCTGCCGATCGAGCGGATCAGCCAGGCCAGCGCCAACCAGCGCAAGGGCCGTTGCGGCCGTACGTCCGACGGCATCTGCATCCGGCTGTACGACGAGGACGACTTCCTCACCCGGCCCGAGTTCACCGACGCCGAGATCCTGCGTACGAACCTCGCCTCCGTCATCCTCCAGATGACCGCCGCCGGTCTCGGTGAGATCGAGAAGTTCCCCTTCATCGATCCCCCGGACCACCGCAACATCCGCGACGGTGTCCAGCTCCTCCAGGAGCTCGGCGCGCTTGATCCCACCGAGAAGGATCCTAAGAAGCGCCTCACCGACCAGGGCCGCAAGCTCGCCCAGCTCCCCGTCGACCCCCGCCTGGCCCGCATGGTCCTGGAGGCCGACAAGAACGGCTGCGTACGCGAGGTCATGGTGATCGCCTCCGCGCTCTCCATCCAGGACCCGCGCGAGCGGCCCTCCGAGAAGCAGCAACAGGCCGACCAGCAGCACGCCCGCTTCAAGGACGAGACGTCCGACTTCCTCGCCTTCCTCAACCTCTGGCGGTACGTCCGCGAGCAGCAGAAGGAGCGGGGCTCCTCCAGCTTCCGCCGGATGTGCAAGCAGGAGTACCTCAACTTCCTGCGCATTCGCGAATGGCAGGACATCTATACCCAGCTGCGCTCGGTCGCGAGGCAGATGGGCATACACGTCAACGAGGACGACGCGCCCGAGCTGTCCGTCCACCAGTCCCTGCTCGCCGGCCTGCTCTCCCACATCGGGCTGAAGGACACCGAGAAGAACGAGTACCTGGGTGCCCGCAGCGCCAAGTTCGCGATCTTCCCCGGCTCGGCGCTGTTCAAGAAGCAGCCCCGCTTCATCATGTCCGCCGAGCTGGTCGAAACGTCACGCCTGTGGGCACGGGTCAACGCGAAGATCGAGCCGGAGTGGATCGAACCGCTCGCCCAGCACCTCCTCAAGCGCACGTACAGCGAGCCGCACTGGGAGAAGGACCAGGCGGCCGTCATGGCGTACGAGAGGGTCACGCTGTACGGCGTCCCGATCGTCGCCCAGCGCAAGGTCAACTACGGCCGGATCGACGCAGAGACGAGTCGCGACCTTTTCATTCGCAACGCACTGGTCGAAGGTGACTGGCGTACGCACCACAAGTTCTACGCGGACAACCGCAAGCTGCTCACCGAGGTCGAGGAGCTGGAGCACCGCGCCCGCCGCCGCGACATCCTCGTGGACGACGAGACGCTCTTCGACTTCTACGACAAGCGCATCCCCGAACACGTCGTATCGGGCGCGCACTTCGACTCGTGGTGGAAGCACAAGAAGCGCGAAGAGCCCGAACTTCTCGATTTCGAGCGCGAGATGCTCATCAACGAGAAGGCCGGGCAGGTCACAAAGGATGACTATCCGGACTCCTGGCGGCAGGGGAAGCTCAAGTTCCGGGTGACGTACCAGTTCGAGCCGGGCGCGGACGCGGACGGTGTGACCGTCCACATCCCGCTCCAGGTGCTCAACCAGGTCACCTCCGAGGGCTTCGACTGGCAGATCCCCGGCCTGCGCACGGAAGTGGTCACCGAGCTGATCCGCTCCCTGCCCAAGCCGATCCGCCGGCACTACGTCCCGGCGCCGGACTACGCCCGCAAGTTCCTCGACCGGGCCGTGCCCCTCCAGGAGCCGCTGCCGCTGACGCTCGCGCGCGAGCTGAAGCGGATGGTCGGCGTCCCCGTGGAGGCCGACGACTTCGATCTCTCGCGCGTCCCGGACCACCTGAAGATCACGTTCCGGATCGTCGACGAGCGCCGCAAAAACCTCGCCGAGGACAAGGACCTGGAGGCGCTGCGGCTGAAGCTGCGCCCCAAGGCCCGTCAGGCGCTCTCCAAGGCCGCCGCGGCGACGGCAGGGCCATCGGGCGAGTCCATCGAACGTACGGGCCTCACGGACTGGACCATCGGCACGCTCAGCCGCGTCTTCGAGACGAGGAGGGCCGGGCAGCCGGTCCGGGCGTATCCGGCCCTCGTCGACGACGGTGCGAGCGTCTCCGTACGGCTCTTCGACACGGAGGCCGAGCAGCAGCAGGCGATGTGGCGGGGCACGCGTCGGCTCGTCCTGCTCAACATCCCGGTGAACCCGGCGAAGTTCGCCTCCGAAAAGCTCAGCAATCAGGCCAAACTTGCCCTTTCGCGCAATCCGCACGGCTCGATCCAGGCCCTCTTCGAGGACTGCGCCACCGCTGCCGCCGACAAGCTGATCGCGGACCACGGCGGCCCGGCCTGGGACGAGGAATCGTTCCGGAAGCTGTACGACAAGGTCCGCGCCGACCTCGTGGACGCGACCGTACGCACGGTGAACCAGGTCCAGCAGATCCTGGCCGCCTGGCAGGCCTGCGAGCGCCGCCTGAAGGCCACGAACAGCCTGACCCTGGTCAAGAACGTCGCCGACGTACGGGACCAGCTGGCGGCCCTGGTGCCGGCCGGGTTCGTCACGAAGACGGGGCTGCGCCGGCTGCCCGATCTGATGCGCTACCTCGTCGCGGTGGACCGCAGGCTCCAGCAGATGCCCACGGCCGTCCAGCGCGACACCACGCGCATGGAGAAGG
This sequence comes from Streptomyces sp. NPDC002994, assembly GCF_040611155.1. Lineage (NCBI taxonomy): Bacteria > Bacillati > Actinomycetota > Actinomycetes > Kitasatosporales > Streptomycetaceae > Streptomyces > Streptomyces sp. NPDC002994. The sequence goes on along the minus strand of NZ_JBEXNQ010000009.1, from coordinate 204,342 downwards.
TCCACGAGATGCAGGACGAGTACGCGTGGCTGCTGGAGCAGCTGCCGCAGGGCAGGCCCGTGCCGCAGGAAGTCCTGAACATCCGCTGGATGATCGAGGAGCTGCGGGTGAGCTACTTCGCGCACGCCCTGGGAACACCCCAGCCGGTCTCGGACAAGCGGATTGTGGCGGCGATCGACGCGGCGGCGCCGTAACTCCTCCGTCGCCTTGAGTGAGTTCGCCCGCACCCCCTGACCTGCTGTACAGTCTGTCTTCGCAGCGCCACGCAGTACGGCGAAGCGAATCAAGGTCCTGTGGAGCAGTTTGGAGTGCTCGCCACCCTGTCAAGGTGGAGGCCGCGGGTTCAAATCCCGTCAGGACCGCATCGAATGAAGTACAGAAGGCCCGGATCCGTATGGATCCGGGCCTTCTTGCGTCTTGACTGCGTCATCTGCCACCGGTACCCAGGCATCAGGGCATCGGGGGCCCGTACCGGGGAGGTGACGCAATGGCGGCATCCACTGCCAGGCACGAGACGCGCGCACTGCTACGCGCCCATCTGGCGGCCTCGACGGGCTATCGCCACCTCACTCGGCACTGCCCCATCTGCCACCGCCTCCTGCGGCTGGCCATGGAGCCGGAACCGGGCGAGCCCGTCGCGGAAGTCGAGCCGGCGGACGAGCGCACCGACGACGCAGGGACCACCGAGGACAAGAGTCCCCCAGCTCCGTGATCCTCTATCGCTGGTAGGCCCTGAATAAACAAGAGTTGAGCCATGTGACGGGTGTCACCGCACGAGTTTTGGAAACTGGTGCACTTACACCCTCCCTACAACCGCTCAATTTAATATGTGCAATTGCACCTCTCCGAAGGGCTGCCCAAAGCCCCCCGAAAGGCCGGTGGACCGCAGGTCAGAGCGGTCGGCGGGCACCCCGGCGCGGGCACAAAAAAAGATCGCGCTGGACCCGGCGGAGTCCAGCGCGATCAACGACGCACCCGTCTTGCATGGATGTGGCGCCTGTTGGGGCAGACGCCTGTCGTGTGGTGCTCAGGTGGGCGTCCGGGTTGGGGGACCCGGAGGAATGCCCGATAAAGCGGGGTTATGCGGTTGTTCAGGCCTCGCTGCGCTGCTGCGGAATACCCGCAAGCAGTGCGCGGACCTCTGCCTCGCGGTAACGCCGGTGTCCACCAAGCGTGCGGATGGACGTGAGCTTGCCTGCCTTGGCCCAGCGCGTGACCGTCTTCGGGTCCACGCGGAACATCGTGGCAACCTCAGCCGGGGTCAGCAGCGGCTCGGCGTCAGGGGTGCGAGCGGTCATGAGCGGCCTCCTCGGGAGAACCGAACCATCACGGTTCTTTCCTCTAAATTCTGCACCTTGACCCGCGTTGCCCGAAATGGCGGACGCGGGCCGAGTCGGTTATAGGACGAACGGCTTGTCCTCGGCACTACAACTACACCATCCGTCCAGCCACGTCGGCCAAACCGATGGAATTGCCCTCCCAGGTGTTCATCAGCGACGAAGCCGATGGACCATGCCATAGCGGACAGTCACGTCACAGTGACGATCAGTCACAGAGCGATCAGGAGCCACCAGACCCCTCATAGCGCGCATTACCGAGCTATTCTGCCCGTAGGTGGACAGAAGGAGCCCTCGCCGGACTCCTTGTCCTATTTTGGCATGAGGGTGGGCGATGGGCGCAAGAGCCCGCTTAGTGCTGTCCGTCACGCTTGAGGCAAAGGCCCGGATCAGGACCTACGTCCCGGCGCGCCGGAGCCGCCGATCATCACCCGGCCGCCCTCAGTTCGCGAACTGGCGCTCGCGCACTACCCGCCACCGCTCCGTGAGCCGTCCGTACGCCTCCCCGGCCGCCGCACCGTCCCCGGCCTTCAGCGCCGCGATCCCCTCGGCCACGTCCGCCGCCGAGAGGTCCTCGGCCAGATGCTCCTCGGGAAGTACGAGCGCGAGGCCGCCGTAATCGAGCTCAACCAGTGAACGGGGGTGGAATTCCTCCAGCCAGCGCCCCACATCCACCAGGCCGTCGACGAGCGGCTGCCCGGCCTCCTCGTCGAGGTTCTCCCGCAGCGCCTTCAGCGCCCGCGCCACCCGCCGCCGCGCCTGGGCCATGGGCGTCCGGTAGCGCAGTACGGCCGCCGCCTCCCCCTCGGCCTTCGCGTACTCCCGCTCCTCGCCCCCGAAGAGCGCGAACCAGCGCACCGGCACGTGCCACACCGAACTCCTGATCCACGGGCGCGCGTCCGGGTTGCGTTCCAGCCAGCGCTCGAAGTCCGCCGCCGCCTGCCGGCGCACCAGGGGCGGCAGCGCCGCGTCCAGCAGCGGCTCCGGGAAGAGCTCGGGCAGCTCCTCCAGCGCCAGCCAGCCGCGCAGCCGCGTCCGCCAGGGACAGACGCACACCACTCCGTCCACCTCGGTCACGAACGCGTCGCCGCTCTCGTGGACCGGCACCGGGACGGGCGGGGTGGGCAGCAAGTCCGCCAGGGAACGCCGCAGTTCGTCCTGCGCGGTGGGCAGCCGCTCGCGCTTCGCGTACTGCGTCCAGTGGCCGCGCTCCGACTCGGGGAAGGCGGCCAGCGGCTCGTACACCCGCAAATAGGAGACGTACGGGACGATCACCGATGACTCCTGGGCCACGCCTGCTCCTCACTCGGACCGGAGAAAACCTGAAAGAGAAAAACTGAAAAAACCGGAAAGGAAACCGGAGAGAAATCGTCCCACGCGTACTCCGCCAGGGGGTGATCCTCAGCACTGCCGCACGCCCGCGGCCCGCCAGGTCTTACTCTCTTGCTCATCAGCCCTCCCCACCCGCAGGAGGGCAAAGCCGCCTCGTACTTGGGAGTCACCACCGTGACCGACGCAACCGACGGCGTCCTGCACACCCTGTTCCGATCGGAACAGGGCGGCCACGAGCAAGTCGTGCTGTGCCAGGACCGTGCCTCCGGCCTCAAGGCCGTCATCGCCATCCACTCGACCGCCCTGGGCCCGGCCCTCGGCGGCACACGCTTCTACCCGTACGCGAGCGAGGAAGAGGCCGTCGCCGACGCGCTGAACCTCGCGCGCGGCATGTCGTACAAGAACGCCATGGCCGGACTCGACCACGGCGGCGGCAAGGCCGTGATCATCGGTGACCCCGAGACGCTCAAGAGCGAAGAGCTGCTCCTCGCGTACGGCCGGTTCGTGGACTCCCTCGGCGGGCGTTACGTGACCGCCTGCGACGTCGGCACGTACGTCGCCGACATGGACGTCGTCGCCCGCGAGACCCGCTGGGCCACCGGCCGCTCCCCCGAGAACGGCGGCGCCGGCGACTCGTCCGTACTGACCGCCTTCGGCGTCTTCCAGGGCATGCGGGCCTCGGCCCAGCACCTGTGGGGCGACCCGACCCTGCGCGGCCGCAAGGTCGGCATCGCGGGCGTCGGCAAGGTCGGCCACCACCTCGTCGAGCACCTCCTGGCGGACGGCGCCGAGGTAGTGATCACGGACGTACGGGAGGAGTCGGTACGCCGCATCACCGACCGTCACCAGAACGTCACCGTCGCCCGGGACACCGAGGCGCTGATCCGCGTCGAGGGTCTCGACATCTACGCCCCGTGCGCACTCGGCGGCGCGCTCAACGACGCCAGCGTCCCGGTGCTCACTGCGAAGGTGGTGTGCGGCGCGGCCAACAACCAGCTCGCCCACCCGGGCGTCGAGAAGGACCTCGCGGACCGCGGGATCCTCTACGCGCCCGACTACGTGGTGAACGCCGGCGGCGTGATCCAGGTCGCCGACGAGCTGCACGGCTTCGACTTCGACCGGTGCAAGGTGAAGGCCGCGAAGATCTTCGACACCACGCTGGCGATATTCGCACGTGCGAAGACGGACGGCATTCCGCCGGCCGCGGCGGCCGACAGGATCGCCGAGCAGAGGATGGCCGAGGCGCGCCGGAGCTGACCCGCGGGAGGGCCGGCCCGCCGTCGGTGTGACATGGGTGGGACATGACGAGACATGACTCACCCCCGTCGGCGGGTCGACCCTCAAGAAGAGGTTAAAATCGCAGTTGACCAGCGAGGACGGGGCTCCTCGAAGGTTCTGCGGCGAGGCGTTGCGTGCGGGCGGCGTACCGTATGGCCGCGGAAGCAGGTACCGTTGATGCCCTACGGACCGGTCTCTCCAAGGGGAGCCCGTTCCGAACCATGAACGCGTGTCAAGACTCTGGGGCCGTCGAGCCCCGTCACCGAGGGGGTCGAGCCATGGGGCGCGGCCGGGCAAAGGCCAAGCAGACTAAGGTCGCCCGCCAGCTGAAGTACAGCAGCGGCGGGACGGACCTGTCGCGTCTGGCCAACGAGCTGGGCGCTTCGACGACTTCGCAACAGCCGCCTAATGGCGAGCCGTTCGAGGACGACGACGAGGAAGACGACCCGTACGCACAGTACGCGGCTCAGTACAACGATGACGAGGACGAAGACTCGACCGAAGAGTCCGGTCCTTCGGCCCATCGTCGCGGCGCTTGACGTCCGTACACCTCGAACAGGCATTACACACGTAACCCGGTCTGGGGCCTCGGCCCCGGACCGGGTTCTGTGCTGCCACCGGTGACTACTTCGCGGCGCTTTTAATTCGAATACGTGCCCGTAAGCGTCGCGCCCGTGGTGTGGTCGCCGCGCTCGGTGATCTCTCCGGCGACCCAGGCGTCCACGCCGCGGTCGGCGAGGGTCTCCAGGGTCACGTTCACCGACTCCTCGGGGACGACGGCCACCATGCCGACACCCATGTTGAGGGTCTTTTCGAGTTCCAGGCGCTCGACCTGCCCGGCCTTGCCGACCAGGTCGAAGACCGCGCCGGGGGTCCAGGTGGAGCGGTCGACCGTGGCGTGCAGGCCGTCCGGGATCACACGGGCCAGGTTGTTCGCAAGACCGCCGCCCGTGATGTGGCTGAAAGCGTGCACCTCGGCGGTGCGGGTCAGGGCCAGGCAGTCCAGCGAGTAGATCTTGGTGGGCTCCAGGAGCTCCTCGCCGAGCGTACGGCCGAACTCCTCGACCTCGCGGTCCAGCGACCAGCCGGCGCGGTCGAAGACCACGTGGCGCACGAGTGAGTACCCGTTCGAGTGAAGACCGGAGGACGCCATGGCGATCACCGCGTCACCCTTACGGATACGGTCCGCGCCCAGCAGCCGGTCGTACTCCACCACGCCCGTACCGGCGCCCGCGACGTCGAAGTCGTCCTCGCCCAGCAGACCCGGGTGCTCGGCCGTCTCGCCGCCGACGAGGGCGCAGCCCGCGAGGACACAGCCCTCGGCGATGCCCTTGACGATGGCCGCGACACGCTCGGGATGCACCTTGCCGACACAGATGTAGTCGGTCATGAAGAGCGGCTCGGCGCCACAGACGACCAGGTCGTCGACGACCATGCCGACGAGGTCGTGCCCGATCGTGTCGTACACGCCCATCTTGCGGGCGAGGTCGACCTTCGTACCGACACCGTCGGTGGCGGAGGCGAGCACCGGACGCTCGTAGCGCTTGAGGGCGGAGGCGTCGAAGAGACCGGCGAAGCCGCCGAGGCCGCCGAGGCCCGTGACCTCGGGGCGCTGCGTCTTCTTCACCCACTCCTTCATGAGCTCTACGGCGCGGTCGCCCGCTTCGATGTCGACGCCCGCGGACGCGTAGCTGGCACCAGTCGTCTCAGACATTGCTGGGAACTTTCGTGTCGTGGAACGGGGGCGTTACGGGCGACGGAGCGCCTCGGCCGCGGCGTTCGCCGGGCCGGCCGCGAGCTCGGTCTCCAGAAGCTGCTTACCGAGCAGCTCGGGGTCCGGGAGCTCCATCGGGTACTCGCCGTCGAAGCAGGCGCGGCACAGGTTCGCCTTGGGAATGGTGGTCGACTCGATCATCCCGTCGATGGAGATGTACGAGAGCGAGTCGGCGCCCAGGGACTTGCCGATCTCGTCGATCGTCATGCCGTTGGCGATGAGCTCCGCGCGGGTCGCGAAGTCGATGCCGAAGAAGCAGGGCCACTTCACCGGCGGGGAGGAGATCCGGATGTGGATCTCGGCGGCGCCGGCCTCGCGGAGCATCTTGACCAGGGCTCGCTGGGTGTTGCCGCGGACGATCGAGTCGTCGACGACCACCAGTCGCTTGCCGCGGATGACTTCCTTGAGCGGGTTGAGCTTCAGGCGGATGCCGAGCTGGCGGATCGTCTGGGACGGCTGGATGAAGGTCCGGCCGACGTACGCGTTCTTGACGAGGCCCGAGCCGTACGGAATTCCGCTGGCTTCCGCGTAGCCGATGGCCGCGGGAGTGCCGGACTCGGGCGTAGCTATCACCAGGTCGGCGTCGGCCGGGGCTTCCTTGGCCAGTTTGCGCCCCATCTCCACACGCGAGAGATAGACGTTGCGGCCGGCGATGTCGGTGTCCGGGCGCGCCAGGTAGACGTACTCGAAGACACAGCCCTTGGGCTTCGCTTCCGCGAATCGGGAGGTGCGCAGGCCGTTCTCGTCGATGGCGAGCATCTCGCCCGGCTCGACCTCACGGACGTACGCGGCGCCGCAGATGTCGAGGGCGGCGGACTCGGAGGCCACCACCCAGCCGCGCTCGAGGCGGCCGAGGACCAGCGGGCGGATGCCCTGCGGGTCGCGGGCGGCGTAGAGCGTGCCCTCGTCCATGAAGACGAGGGAGAAGGCGCCCATGACCTCGGGGAGAACCTTTGCGGCGGCTTCCTCGACGGTGAGGGGCTTGCCGTCGTCGTCGGTCTGGCCGGCCAGCAGAGCTGTGACCAGGTCGGTGTCGTTGGTCGCGGCGACCTGGGTCGCGCGGCCGTTCTCCTTGGGCAGGGCGGCGACCATCTCGGCGAGCTGCGCCGTGTTGACCAGGTTGCCGTTGTGACCCAGGGCGATCGATCCGTGCGCGGTGGCACGGAAGGTCGGCTGTGCGTTCTCCCACACCGAGGCTCCGGTGGTGGAGTAGCGGGCATGGCCCACCGCGATATGGCCCTGGAGAGAGCTGAGAGAGGTTTCGTCGAAGACCTGCGAGACCAGTCCCATGTCCTTGAAGACGAGGATCTGGGACCCGTTGCTCACTGCGATGCCCGCGGACTCCTGTCCACGGTGCTGCAGGGCATACAGTCCGAAATAGGTGAGCTTGGCGACCTCTTCGCCGGGAGCCCAGACACCGAAGACGCCGCAAGCGTCCTGGGGGCCTTTCTCACCGGGGAGCAGGTCGTGGTTGAGTCGTCCATCACCACGAGGCACACCACCGAGTGTAGGCGAGATCGACCACTGGTCCGAATTGGGGATGCGGGACGGCTCCGGATCGGGGCGCTATGGGCGCATGCGGCCCGTAATCACGCGCCTTTCCCTGTCCATACGGGCATCCGCGAAGTGGGACGGGATCTTGAGGGTCCACTTGGCATGCGCACTGTACGTTGCTGCGCGTAGGCGCACTTAGCACACTGTATTCGCGTTTAACGGGTGCCGCGCTTGATCACGATGTCCTTCCCCCACTGTTTTCGTTTTGCGGCGGAAGGAACCCCCACATGCAGCCGACCTCCCGAGTGCGACGTCTGTCGGCCCTCGCCTGCGGCGTCGTACTCGCCTCGGCGGCGGCCCCCGCCGCGTACGCCGCCGAGGCGGCGCCCGACGGCCGGCGCGGTGTGCAGATCGTGATGGTGAACTTCAGCGACAGCGCGCACGGCGACCCCGCGAAGCTGGAGTCGACCCTGGAGTCCGCCTACTACGGCAAGAGCGGTTCCCTGACCTCGTACTACACCGAGATCACCCGGGGCAGGACCACCTTCGGACCGGCCGGTACGGACCTGGTGAGCGGGCCGCTCACGCTCCCCATGGCCGCCGCCTGCGACAGCGGCCGGATCGCGGACGAGACGCAGAAGGCGCTGATCGCGAAGGGCGTCGGGGAGAGCGCGTACGACCACGTCTCGATCGTCTTCCCGAACAAGAAGGCCAAGTGCGAGTACGCCGGACTGGGCACGGTCGGCGGCGGGAAAACCTGGATGCCGGACGAGCACTTCTCGATCGACGCGCTGGTCCATGAGTTCGGCCACAATCTCGGTTACCACCATCACCAGCGGCTGCGCTGTCCGGCCGGGGACCTGGGCGCCGGCTGCAAGGAGGACGGGACCAGTCACAAGTCCGTCATGGGCGGTGGCGGTTCGGCGGCCGGGCTGACGTCGCCCGAGCTGATCCACAACAAGTGGCTGGCGGGCGACGAACTCGCCGACGTCACCGAGTCCGGTACGTACAAGCTGCGCCCGCTGTACGGCGAGGGCAGCGGCGTCCGCGCGCTGCGCATCCCCCTCGGCGACAAGGACAGGATCGTCGTCGAGCTGCGGGCGAAGGCGGGGGCGCTCGACGGCGCGATCGAGGGCGTCCACGCCCACCGCGTCCTGGCGGACGACTACACGAGGTCGGCACTCATCGACCCGACGCCGGGTGACGGCAAGGCGCCGGACGCGGACGCGGTCAAGGCCGGGACGGAACTGACCGACACCGCGCGCAAGGTGCGGGTGAAGGTCGTGGCCTCCGGCAGGACGGAGGCGACGGTCGCCGTCAGCCTGGGCGGCGTGGCGCCGGGGTCGACTCCTGCTTCTGCTGCTTCTGCTTCCGCTCCGGAGATTTCGCCGGCACCTGGGGGCCCGGCCGCCGCCGCACCGGCCACGGCCGTCGCGTCCAAGGCGGCCGAGGCACCCGCGGCTCCGGAGTCCGGCGTACGCCCCCAAGGAGGCGAGCAGCGCCTGGCCGAGACCGGCGGCGACGCTTCCAGCTGGCCACTGGCCGTCGGGGGTGCGGCACTGGCGCTGGGCGGCGCGGCCGTGTTGGCGACGCTGCGCCGCCGTCGCGCGTAACCGTTCGGTCTACCTGGCGATCGCGACCGCTTCCAGTCCCTTGCCGCTCTCCGCGGTGAGGGACAGGGCCCGCTCGCGCACCTCATAGGCCGCCTTGCCGTCGAGGACCTTGAGCAGGGCCTTCTCGGCGTCCATCACCGGCGGCGCGCACATCTTCCGAGTCGTGGCGATCTTGGAGAAGGTGATGGTGGATCCGGAGACCTTCGCCTTGCCCGAGACGTTGTTGCAGCCGAGATGTCCGCCTACGGTCCCGTCCTCGCCGAAGAACAGCTTCGCCTTGGCCGCCGCGTCCCCGGGGAGTGAGGTGGCGGTGTCACCGTCACGCAGCGACTCGACCTTCCACTCGGTACCGAGGAGCTGCGCGTCGGGCTCGGGCTTGGTCTCGGAGAGGGCGATGGTGTCGCCCTCGGCCGTGGTCAGCGTCAGCTTGTCGTCCGTGACCTTGGCCTTCAGCTCACCGGTGAAGGTGCGCTGAAGGTGCTGCTCGAACTTCGCGATGTTCTTCGGACAGCCGATCTCGGTGGTCTGGCCGGGTCCCACAGTGATCGTGTCGCCCTTGACCTTCACATCGGCGCCGAAGCGATTGCAGCCGGTGTGCCCCTCGGCCCGCCCCTTGTCGTCGATCCGGACCGTGGCCTTCTCGGGTGCCGGCATCTTCTTCCCGTCGACGGTCACACTGTCGACGGTCCAGTCGATGCCGCTGAGCTGGAGGTCCGGCTTTACGGTGCCGTCGCCGCCGGCGCCCGGGCCCGACTCCGCGCCGCAGGCGGCCAGGGTGAGGACGGCGAGGACGGCCAGGGCGCTGACGGCGCCGGTGAGGGGGCGGCGGGCGGAGATGCGGGTGCGCGACGTATCCATGGCGATGGGACGGGACGAGTGGGGTTTCTGGTTCCACCGGCCCGGTTCCGCTTACGCACTCACCTGCCCCTGGTCCCGATGACGACGGTGGCGTACCGCTCGTCGGACGTGACGACCCGCGGGACCAGCCCGTCGCGGGCCACGGTCTCGACGGCCTGCGGCGCCTGGCGCTCGCTCGTCTCGAACAGCAGGTGGCCGCCCGGCGCCAGCCACCGCGCCGCTTGCGCCGTCACCCGCCGCAGTACGTCGAGCCCGTCGGCCCCGCCGTCGAGCGCGACCCGCGCCTCGTGGATGCGGGCCTCCGGGGGCAGCAGCTCTATCTCCTCGGTCGGTACGTACGGCACATTGGCCAGCAGTACGTCGACCCGTCCTCGCAGCGTGGCGGCGGGCAGCGGCGCGTAGAGGTCACCCTCGTAGACCTGGCCGCCGACGGCGGTGATGTTGCGCCGGGCGCATCGCACGGCGGCGGGGTCCACGTCGGCGGCGTACAGCTCGACCCGCTCCAGGGACGCGGCCAGCGCCGCGCCGAGCGCTCCCGAGCCGCAGCACAGGTCGACCACGACGGCCCGCGGCGGCGCGAGGGCCACGGCCTGCTGGACCAGGAACTCGGTGCGGCGGCGGGGGACGAAGACCCCGGGGTCCACGGCGATGCGGCGGCCGCAGAACTCGGCCCAGCCGAGGACGTGTTCGAGGGGCAGGCCGGCGATCCGGCGGTCCACCATGGCGGAGAGGTGGGCGCGATCGCGCGCGGTGGAGAGGAGCAAGTCCGCCTCGTCCTCGGCGAATACGCAGCCGGCGGCCCGAAGCCTGGTGACGATGAGAGAAGGAGAGAGAGACATGGGAAACCTTTCGGGACGCCGATGGGCGCTCCCTCGGTCACCTATGCCGGGTGAACCGCGCGGTCGCGAGATGAGAGCACCCGACCTGATACAGCGGTAATGGGTCTCACCTCCTTGGTGCGAAGTACGTCCTGCGCTGGCGACGGCAACATTACATGATCAAGTAATTGCTGGCATTGCTAGCCAAGAATCGGCAACAACCCCGCCAAATGGGCGCGTTCGCCGCTGGCGCTGACCTTCGCGTCGTCGACGGCCGTGTCCCAGTCCGTACGCCCCGTGGCGAGGCGGATCCAGGTGAGGGGGTCGGTCTCGACGACGTTCGGCGGCGTGCCGCGGGTGTGACGGGGGCCTTCCACGCACTGGACGACGGCGTACGGCGGGACGCGGACCTCGACGGAACCGCCGGGCGCCTTGACCGCGAGGGCGTCGGCGAGGAGGCGGGTGCAGGCGGCGAGGGCCTGGCGGTCGTACGGGACGGCGAGGCCGGCGGCGTGGTTCAAGTCGTCGGTGTGGACGACGAGTTCGACGGTGCGGGTCACGAGGTAGTCGTCGAGGCGCATCGCACCGACGCGGGTGGCGAGGAGCCGGTCGTCGGGGGCGGTGGGCAGGAGCTCGGCGAGCCGGGCGCGGGTCCGCTCGTACAGAGCGTCGAGATCCGGCGCGGATTCCGCGATCGACTTCGTGTCGTCGGAGATCTGCGCGGCGCGGGATGCGGTGGCGAACGGCCAGTCGAGCAGGGGGACTTCCTGCTTGGGCGGGGCCGGCTGTTCGAGGCAGCGGGTGACGGCCCCGACGGCCATGGTGACGTGCGCGGCCAGGTCGCGGACGGTCCAGTCCCCGAGGTGGGTGGGGAGCGCGAGCTGCGCGGGCGTGAGGTCGCGCACGGCGTCTTGTACGTTGCCGAACTGGGCCAGGACCGCGGCGCGGATCTTGCCGGCGTCGTAACGGCGCGGGCGGGGGCGCGGTCGCTTCTGGGCAGCGGATGACATGGCCCCGAGATTAGCCCCCGGCTACGACAAGGGCCCCTCATTTTGCCCGGCCGCACCGAAGGCGGTGCTCCGCCCCCTACCCCCGGTCCTCAATTCGCGGGCGGACCGCTGCGCGGGGCCTTCCCCCACCCCGCCCCGGCCAAGTAACTGGCCGGGGCCGAGATGATCGCTCAGGGGAGCCGCTCAGGCGAAGAGCGCCGGCAGCGTCGCCTCGTGCGCCGCACGGAGCTCCGTCAGCGGGATGCTGAACTCGCCCTGCACCTCAATCTCGTCACCGTCGACGACACCGATCCGGGACACCGGCAGACCCCGCGCCCCACACATGTCGTTGAAGCGAAGCTCCTCGCTGCGCGGGATGGACACGACCGCCCGGCCCGCCGACTCGGAGAAGAGGAACACGAACGCGTCGAGCCCGTCCGGCACGACCAGCCGCGCACCCTTCCCACCCCGAAGGCAGGACTCGGTGACCGCCTGGATCAGGCCGCCGTCGCTCAGGTCGTGCGCCGCGTCGATCATGCCGTCGCGCGACGCCGAGATCAGGATCTCGCCCAGCAGCTTCTCGCGGTCCAGGTCCACCTTCGGCGGCATGCCGCCCAGGTGGTCGTGGATGACCTGGGACCAGGCCGAACCGCCCAGTTCCTCGTGCGTGTCACCGAGCAGGTAGAGGAGCTGGCCCTCTTCCGCGAAGGCGACCGGCGTACGCCGCGTCACGTCGTCGATCACACCGAGCACCGCGACGACCGGCGTCGGGTGAATGGCGGTCTCGCCGGTCTGGTTGTAGAGGGAGACGTTGCCGCCGGTCACCGGGGTGCCCAGCTGCAGGCAGCCGTCCGCCAGCCCACGCGTGGCCTCGGCGAACTGCCACATGACGTCCGGGTCCTCCGGCGAACCGAAGTTCAGGCAGTCCGAGATCGCGAGCGGCTTCGCGCCCGAAGCGGCGACATTGCGGTACGACTCCGCCAGCGCCAGCTGCGCACCCGTGTACGGGTCGAGCTTCGCGTACCGGCCATTGCCGTCCGTCGCCATCGCGACGCCGAGGTTCGTCTTCTCGTCGATCCGCACCATGCCGGCGTCCTCGGGCATGGCGAGCACCGTGTTGCCCTGCACGAACCGGTCGTACTGGTCGGTGATCCACGACTTCGACGCCTGGTTGGGGGAAGCGACGAGCTTCAGCACCTGCTCCCGCAGCTCCGCCGCGTTCGCCGGCCGCGCCAGCTTGTTCGCGTCGTCGGCCTGGAGCGCGTCCTGCCAGGCAGGGCGGGCGTACGGACGGTTGTAGACAGGGCCCTCGTGGGCAACCGTCCGCGGCGGTACGTCGACGATCTGCTCGCCGTGCCAGAAGATCTCCAGCTGCGAGCCGTCGGTCACCTCACCGATGACGGTGGCGATGACGTCCCACTTCTCGCAGATCTCCATGAACCGGTCGACCTTCCCCGGCTCCACGATCGCGCACATGCGCTCCTGCGACTCGCTCATGAGGATTTCCTCGGGCGAGAGGGAGGAGTCACGGAGGGGGACGGTGTCCAGTTCGACGCGCATGCCTCCGGAGCCGGCGCTCGCGAGCTCCGACGTCGCGCAGGACAGGCCCGCGCCACCCAGGTCCTGGATGCCCGCGACGAGCTCCTCGCGGAAGATCTCCAGGGTGCACTCGATGAGGAGCTTCTCCTGGAAGGGGTCACCGACCTGGACGGCGGGACGCTTCGCGGGACCCGTCGACTCGAAGGTCTCCGAGGCCAGTACCGATACGCCGCCGATGCCGTCGCCGCCCGTACGGGCGCCGTACAGAATGACCTTGTTCCCGGGACCGCTCGCCTTCGCGAGGTGGATGTCCTCGTGCTTCATCACGCCGATGCAGCCGGCATTGACCAGCGGGTTGCCCTGGTAGCACTCGTCGAAGACGACCTCGCCGCCGATGTTCGGCAGGCCGAGGCAGTTGCCGTAGCCGCCGATGCCCGCGACGACGCCCGGAAGGACGCGCCGCGTGTCGGGGTGGTCGGCCGCGCCGAAGCGCAGCGGGTCGACGACCGCGACCGGGCGGGCGCCCATCGCCAGGATGTCGCGGACGATGCCGCCGACACCCGTGGCCGCGCCCTGGTAGGGCTCGATGTAGCTGGGGTGGTTGTGCGACTCGACCTTGAAGGTCACGGCGTAACCCTGGCCGACGTCGACGACGCCCGCGTTCTCGCCGATGCCGACGAGCATCGCGTCGTTGACCGGGACCTTCTCGCCGAACTGCTTCAGGTGGACCTTGCTGCTCTTGTAAGAGCAGTGCTCGGACCACATGACGCTGTACATGGCGAGCTCGGCGCCGGTGGGCCGCCGCCCCAGGATTTCGCGGATACGCGCGTACTCGTCCTCCTTGAGGCCGAGCTCCTTCCAGGGCTGCCCGACCTCGGGGGTTTCCGCGGCGTGCTTGACGGTGTCCAGAGTCATGCGTTGACCAGCTTCTTCAGGATCGAGGTGAAGAATCCGAGGCCGTCGGTACGTCCCGTGCCGACCAGCGGCTCCACGGCGTGCTCCGGGTGCGGCATCAGGCCCACGACGTTGCCGGCGGCGTTGGTGATGCCGGCGATGTCGCGGAGCGAGCCGTTCGGGTTGACGTCCAGGTAGCGGAAGGCGACGCGGCCCTCCGCCTCCAGCTCGTCGAGCACGCGCTCCTCGGCGACGTAACGACCGTCCATGTTCTTGAGCGGGATCTGGATCTCCTGACCGGCGGTGTAGTCCGCGGTCCAGGCGGTCTCGCTCGTCTCCACGCGCAGCTTCTGCTCGCGGCAGATGAAGTGCAGGTGGTTGTTCTGCAGCATCCCGCCGGGCAGGAGGTGGGCCTCGGTGAGGATCTGGAAACCGTTGCAGATACCGAGGACCGGCATACCGGCCTTGGCCTGCTCGATGATCGTCTCCATCACCGGCGAGAAGCGGGCGATGGCGCCGGCCCGCAGGTAGTCGCCGTAGGAGAAGCCGCCCGCGAGAACGACCGCGTCGACCTGCTTGAGGTCCTTGTCGCGGTGCCACAGCGAGACCGGCTCGGCGCCCGCGGTCCGGACGGCCCGGAGGCTGTCCTGGTCGTCGAGCGTTCCCGGAAAGGTGACGACTCCGATACGAGCGGTCACTTCGACTCCTCCACCTTCACGGTGAAGTCCTCGATGACGGTGTTGGCGAGGAACGATTCGGCCATCTCATGGATGCGGGCGAGGGCGGCGTCATCGACCGGCCCATCGACCTCGAGCTCGAAACGCTTTCCCTGACGGACGTCCGCGATTCCCTCGAAGCCGAGACGGGGCAGTGCACGCTGCACCGCCTGTCCCTGCGGGTCGAGGATCTCGGGCTTGAGCATGACGTCGACTACGACGCGTGCCACTGGCACTCCCGGTGGTGGTGTGGTGCGAAGGCGGTTCCATCAGCGTACCCGGCTTGAAATTCTACGCGGGTAGATATGAGTCTACGCGGATCACGTTCCGGTATCGGGGGCGACAACCGGGGGGAAAATCCGGGGGAAAATGGGGCTCGGGTGCCGCCCCCGATTGCGGAAGGACACGCGGACGGAATTAAATGGGCTTCACAATGCAATGGCTGTCGCTGTACAAAGGAATAGCGAGAAAAACAGCATTGCTCCAAATCAGCCGGAAGGCCGGCATCACCGCATGTCAGACGTCATGTCAGACGTCACGTCGGACGCGGTAGTGCCGCAGGAAAGGACCAATATCCGTGGCTCAGCGCGTAGTGGTCACGCTCTCCGACGACATCGACGGAGGGGAAGCAGCGGAAACGGTCAGCTTCGGCCTGGACGGGAAGTCGTACGAGATCGACCTGAATCCCGCCAATGCAAAGAAACTACGCACGGCGCTGGAGCCGTACATCGAGGCGGGCCGAAAGCACTCGAAGTCGGGCAAGGTCTACCGCCACACCTCCGTGGCACCGGATCCGGCGGCCGTGCGCGCGTGGGCGCGCTCGCACCAGATGGACGTGCCGGCCCGGGGCCGCATCCCGAAGAAGGTCTACGAGGCCTTCGCGGAGGCCTCGTAGACAGCCGCTGAAGGTCCGCCGAGAGTCCTGGGCGCCCGCCGACTTGCAATGCACCCCTGGTGATCGGCTAGAGTCTGGAACACGCCAAGGGGCAAGGCCACAGGGCCGGACCTCAAGCAGCGTGCGGGTGTAGTTCAGTAGTAGAACATCCCCCTTCCAGGGGGAAGGCGCAGTGTGCAATTCCTGTCACCCGCTCTACATCGCTTACCGACCACTTCGGTGGATCAGGTACAGTGGTGGCACCAAATGCGGACGTGGCTCAGTTGGTAGAGCATCACCTTGCCAAGGTGAGGGTCGCGAGTTCGAATCTCGTCGTCCGCTCCATGAGTACGAAGGCCCCGGTCATTGCGACCGGGGCCTTCGTCGTTGGGTCCGTTGTTCGCTGCTGACATTTGTCATATGCAGTAGTGACAGCCCGCACTGCCGGTGGCCGTCGTCCGGCGGAAGTCTTGTGGCATGACCACGATGACCACCCCTGAGTACGTGATCGACGCCGAGGGGCTCCGGCGTACCTACACCGGCGGCTTCGAGGCCGTCCGCTGCGTTTCCTTCTCCGTGGCGCGCGGCGAGCTCTTCGCGCTGCTCGGCACGAACGGGGCGGGCAAGACCTCGACCCTGGAGCTCCTCGAAGGCCTGGCCCGGCCCACCGGCGGCAGCGTCCGGGTGTTCGGCCACGACCCGTACACCGAGCGCGCCAAGGTGCGGCCCCGGGTCGGCGTCATGCTCCAGGAAGGCGGCTTTCCGTCCGAGCTGACGGTGCGCGAGACCGTCCGGATGTGGGCCGGGTGCACCAGCGGGGCGCGGCCGGTGGGCGAGGCGCTGGACCTGGTGGGGCTCGGGAAGCGGGCGAGCGTACGGGTCAAGCAGCTGTCCGGCGGGGAGCGGCGGCGGCTGGATCTGGCGACGGCGCTGCTCGGGCGGCCGGAGATCCTCTTCCTCGACGAACCGACGACGGGGCTCGACGCCGAGGGGCGGCGCGAGACGTGGGAGCTGGTGCGCGAGCTGCGGGACGGGGGGACGACCGTGCTGCTGACCACGCACTACCTGGAGGAGGCGCAAGAGCTCGCCGACCGGTTGGCGATCATGCACGAGGGGCGGATCGCCGCCGAGGGGCGGGTGGACGAGGTGGTGGCGGCGTACCCCTCGCAGATTTCGTTCGAGCTGCCGGAGGGCTACCACCTGGGGGATCTGCCGCCGCTGGGAGCGCTGGGCGTTACCGGGCATGAGGTGGCGGGGCGTACGGCGAAGTTGTTCACCGAACGGCTCCAGCGGACGGCGACCGGGCTGCTGACGTGGGCGGAGGCGGCCGGGGTGGAACTGCGCGGGCTCGATGTGCGGTCGGCCTCGCTGGAGGAGGCCTTTTTGAACATCGCGCGCGAGGCGAAGAAGAACGAGAACGCGGAAGAGGTGGGGGCGCGATGAGCACTGCTGTCGCGGGACGTATGGCGGCTCTGACGCGGGCCGAACTGACGCTGCTCGTACGGCACAAGGCGGTGCTCCTCACGGCGCTGGTGCTGCCGGTGGCGATGACGTTCGCGATGCGGCCGGTCCTCGATGATCTGGAGCTCGGCAAGGCGGGGATTTCGCTGGGGGCGGCGATGATGCCGATGTCCGTGGCGTTCGTGCTGCTCTTCGGGGTGTACTCGGCGCTGGTCACGGTCTATGTCGTACGGCGCGAGGAGCTCGTACTGAAGCGGCTGCGGACCGGGGAGCCCGGTGACGCGGAGATCTTGACGGGGACGGCCGCCGCCACGCTCGTGGCCGGGCTGGCGCAGTGCGTGCTGCTGGTGGTCGCGGGGGTGGTGGTCCTCGGGGTGGAGATGCCGGCCGATCCGTTGTGGGTGGTCGTCGGTGTGGTGCTGGGGCTTGCGGTCGCGGGGACGATGGCGGCGGCCACCACCGCCTTCACCCGGTCCGCCGAGGGCGCGCAGATCACGATCTTGCCGGTGATGCTGGTCTCGATGGTCGCGTCGGGGGTCGTCGTTCCGCTGGAGCTGCTGCCGGACAAGGTCGCCTCGGTGTGTGAGCTGCTGCCGTTGTCGCCGGTCGTGGAGCTCGTGCGGGGCGGCTGGAGCGGGCAGTTGGGGGCGTACGAGGCGCTGGGCGCCGTCGCTACGGCGGTGGCCTGGACCGTACTGTCTGTATTCGCTGTGCAGCGGTGGTTCCGGTGGGAGCCGCGGCGGTAGGGGAATGTGCGGTAGGGGAATGGGGGGACTACGGGGATGAAGGGCTTCTGGCGGAAGCGGAGCCAGGCCGCGAAGCTTGACCTGTACATGCGGGTGACGCTTTATCTGCTGCCGTGGCTGATCTCGACCGGGGCTCTCGCGCCCCTCACTCAGGAGGTGAGCCGCGAACCCGGCGCCGTCGCGCTCGCGCGCGGGCTGCTCGCCCTGTCCGTGGCGCAGTGCGCGGTCGCGATGCACACCATCCACCACGGGCTCGCGCATTACGTCGACGGGGCCCCGGCGCCGTGGCGCTCGGCGGCCGTCGCGATGGGGCTGGGCGCGGTTTCGGTGGGCTTGATCGTGGCACTTCAGGCGACCGGGGGGATCGGCGACGGGACGGCGATGGTGGGGATACTGCCGTACGCCCTGCTCACCACGGCCATGTCGACGTTCATGCTGTCGACCCTCCGGCGGCTGATGCTCGGGACCGTGGTGACAGCGGCGCTGGTCGCGGGGGCGCTGGCCGCCACCGGGGCGGAGGCGGGGGCGGCAGTGGCCGGGGCGGTGGTCGTGTTCTTCGTGGGGCTGTTCGCGCTGCTGACCACGCGGTCCTCGGCCTGGTTCATGGCCGTGATCTGGGAACTGGACCGGAACCGCGACGCCATCGCGCGGCTCGCGGTCGCCGAGGAGCGGCTGCGTTTCGGGCGGGACATGCACGACGTCATGGGGCGCAATCTCGCTGTCATCGCGCTGAAGAGCGAACTGGCGGTGCAGTTGGCGCGGCGCGGCAGACCGGAGGCCGCCGAGCAGATGGCCGAAGTGCAGCGAATCGCGCGGGAGTCGCAGCGCGAGGTGCGTGAGGTCGTACGCGGCTATCGCGAGGCGGATCTGGCTGCCGAACTCGAAGGGGCGCGGGGCGTTTTGAGTGCGGCGGGCATCGACTGTCTGATGGAGAGGGGACAGCTGGGCGACGATCTTCCGCCGGGCGTGCAGTCGGCGCTCGGGTGGGTCGTACGGGAGGCGACGACCAATGTGCTGCGGCACGGGGACCCGCGCAGCTGCACGGTCCGGCTGACGGCGGAGGGCGGGAGGGCGGTGCTGGTCGTGGAGAACGACGGGGCGGGGGACGTGTCCGCCGACGGCACTCCGGGGTCGGGGCTGGCCGGGCTCCGGGAGCGGCTGAGCGCGGTGGGCGGGACGCTGCGGGCGGGGCCGGGCGGGGACGGGACGTTCCGGCTGACTGCTGAGGTGCCGGTGGTTTCGGTGGTTTCGGTGGTTTCGGAGGTGTTGGGGTGAGTGGTTCCGTGGTGGGGCGGCCGGTGCGGGTGTTGCTCGCTGACGACGAGCATCTGATCCGGGGTGCGCTCGCCGCGCTGCTCGGGCTGGAGGACGACCTCGTGGTCGTCGCTGAGGCGGCCACCGGGCCCGAGGCGATCGCGATGGCCCGGGCGCACCGGCCGGACATCGCCGTACTGGATCTGCAGATGCCTGGCGCCGACGGTGTGAGTGTGGCCACAACGCTGCGGGCCGAGCTGCCCGACTGCCGCTGCATGATCGTGACCAGCCACGGGCGTCCCGGGCACCTGAAACGGGCGCTCGCGGCCGGGGTGCGGGCGTTCGTACCGAAGACCGTCAGCGCGCAGCGGCTGGCCGAGCTGATCCGGAGCGTACGGGACGGAAACCGGTACGTGGACCCGGAGTTGGCGGCCGACGCGATCTCCGCCGGGGACTCTCCGCTGACCGTACGGGAGGCGGAAGTGCTGGAGCTGGCGGCGGACGGGGCGCCCGTCGCGGAGATCGCGGAGCGGGCGGCGCTGTCGCCGGGGACGGTGCGCAACTATCTGTCTTCGGCCGCCTCGAAACTGGGTGCGGAAAATCGTCATACGGCGGTGCGGCTCGCACGCGAGCGAGGTTGGGTATAGTGGGCATCGCAACACAGCGCATGCGGACGTAGCTCAGTTGGTAGAGCGCAACCTTGCCAAGGTTGAGGTCGCCAGTTCGAACCTGGTCGTCCGCTCAGAGTCAGAAGGCCCCGGTCATTGCGACCGGGGCCTTCTGCGTTGCCTGGGGCCGTTGGAGCCGGGCCGGCTGGGCCCCGGACTTTGCCGCGGGGCCCAGCTGGGCACCGGCTAGGACCAGCTGAGGCCGGTGAGGAGTTCGTACGCCTCCAGGTACTTCGCCCGGGTCGCGTCGACGATCTCCTGCGGGAGCGGGGGCGGCGGCAGCTCCGCCTTGCGGTCCCAGCCGGAGGCGGGCGAGGTCAGCCAGTCGCGGACGTACTGCTTGTCGTACGACGGCTGGGCGTGGCCCGGCTCCCAGGTGGCGGCGGGCCAGAAGCGCGAGGAGTCCGGGGTCAGCACCTCGTCGGCGATGATCAGCTGGTCGCCGTCGAAGCCGAACTCGAACTTCGTGTCGGCGAGGATGATGCCCCGGTCGCGGGCGATGTCGCGGGCCCGGCTGTAGATGGCGAGGGTCATCTGGCGCAGCTGGGCGGCGGTCTCGGCGCCGACCTGGCGGGCGACTTCCTCGTAGCTCACGTTCTCGTCGTGATCGCCGACCGCCGCCTTTGTCGCGGGCGTGAAGATGGGGGCCGGGAGCGCGGAGCCGTCCGTCAGGCCCTCGGGGAGGGCAAGGCCGCAGACCGTGCGGGATTCGTTGTACTCGGTGAGGCCCGAGCCGGTGAGGTAGCCGCGGGCGACGCACTCGACCGGCACCATCCGCAGCGACTTGCAGACGAGGGTGCGGCCTTCCCAGTCGGCCGGGGCGCCGGCGGGGAGGTCGGTGGAGATCACGTGGTTCGGGGCGAGGTCCGCGAGCTGGTCGAACCACCAGAGCGAGAGCTGGGTCAGGACCCGGCCCTTGTCGGGGATCTCCGTGGGCAGCACCCAGTCGTACGCGGAGATGCGGTCGCTCGCGACCATGACGAGGTCGCCGGCCTCGTTCTGGTAGAGGTCACGCACCTTGCCCGTGTGGAGGTGGGTCAGGCCCGGCAGCTGGAGCGGCTCGGGCTTTTCTACGAATCCGGACACGGTTCCTCCGCGTAGGTTGATCCAGGAGCGCTTCCGATTCTCCCGTATGCGGGGCGTGAGTGTGGGGGCGGGGCGGTCTGTGAGCTCAGTCGCGTTTGCAGATGCGGTCCAGGAGGTTGGCTGTGGCTCGCTGGATGCGGGGGTCCACGTGGCCCGGGCGGTCCAGGGCCGGGGACCAGGCGAAGGTGCCGGAGGCGAAGACCAGTGCGCCGCTGGGGGCCCGGTAGAGGGATGTCTCCTGGTGGCGGCGGTGGCCCTCGCCGTCCTCGTACGGGGAGTGGGCGAGCAGGATGCGGTCCTGGTGCTCGGGGAGCTGGGTGCGGGGGAAGTAGCGGTCGGCCTCGCCCGCGACCAGGCCTTCGATCTCGTCGTTCTCGTGCGCGCCGGTCGAATCCCAGAGCCAGTGGTCCGCGTTGCGTACGACCAGGGGGCTGGGTTCGGGGACCCTTCCGGCGTACTGGATGCCCAGGAGTTGTTGCTCGGGGCGGTCGATCTCGCGCCAGAGGGCGGGCTTGCCGGGGGCTCGGCGTTTTCGGCAGGTGAGGAGGCGGTCGGCCGTGCCGGAGGCGGACGGTGCTAGTTCTACCTGCCAGTACATCGTGTTGGCGGAGAGGAAGACGAGGGACGTGCCTGCCTCGCGCGCGAGCTCTGTGGTGCGGCGCATGGGGGCCGACCAGTACTCGTCGTGGCCCGGGAAGACCAGGCCTCGATAGCGGGTCGGGTCGATGCGGCCCGCGTGCAGGTCGCGGGCGTCGGCGTAGGCGAGGTCGTAGCCGTAGCGCTCGGCCCAGCGGATGAAGTCGTACGCGTGGCCCACGTGGAGGGGGAGGCCGGCGCCGGCGTACGGGCGGTCGAAGGAGACCGTCGTGGCCGCGTCCTCCTCGCCCAGGAGGCGGCCCATGCTGTCCCACGCGTGGTACAGGCTCGCGCCGGTGCGGCCGTCCTCCGGGTAGAGGTTGTACGCCTGCCAGGTGATGTCCGGCAGGAGCAGGAGCAGGTCGGCCGGGTGGCTGTCGCGGACCGTGAAGGGGATGTGGGAACGGTAGCCGTCGGCGGTGGTGAGCACGGCGACGTACGCCCCGATGTTCCAGAAGTCCGGGATCTGCAGGCGCCAGGACAGCCACCAGTGGTGGCAGGAGACCGTGCGGTCGGCGGTGAGCGGGGCCGGCTGGACGATGCCGGACAGGCGGGGGCTGGTGGTGATCTTCGCCGCGCCGTCGCCGCCGTAGTGGCCGATCCGGTAGATGTCCACGGAGAACTGCTGGGGCGGGTCCACGGTGATGTGGAAGTCGATCGCCTCGCCGGGGGCTGCCGCGCCGGGAGACGCGAAGCCCTTGATCTGCTGGCGTACGTCGTCGGCGGTGCGGGGGCTGCCCGTGGAGGCGGAGCGGGGCTGCGGGAGCCGGGCTCCGGTGACGGGGTCGCGGTGGTCCGCGCCCTCCGTGGGCTCGGCGTACCAGGGGATGACCTGGCCGCTGTCGCCGAAGTAGGTCTCGCTGCCGCGGAGCCAGGGCAGTGGGCCCTGGCCGAAGGGGTCGGACACGGCATGCGCGAGGGCGCCCGATTGCCAGCGCCGGATGAATTCGTCCCCCATGCCGCTTCCCTCCCTCGAGCCCCCGAGACAACTGTGATGCGCCACTTGTCAGCTACTGGTCCCCAGCACATCACATAACGCACGCACTCCGTCACCGTTCGTCGCGAATTGACGATAACGGAACGTGAGCCTCCGCATCGCGGGGGTCGTGATATGGGGTGCGGGGGCCTTTTTGCGGGGGCTTTTGGCGGGGGCCTTTTCGCGGGGGCTCCGGGGTCGGTGCCGCGCCGGGGCGTCTCCTCGGACGTCGAACGTTCGGGTAGGGAGACTTCTTCGGGGTGGTTGCGTTCGACGCCCTGCGGGGAGCGCCCCGGCACGACCCCTCCTGGCACGTCGGATCCTGCGTCCGGCACCGGGGTGCGCGGATGCGGGCTCAGACCAGGCGGACCGTCTTCTCGGGGCGTACTCCTACCGTGGCCAGCCAGGAGCGCAGTGGTGCCGCGTCGCCGTCCTCCACGAGGCTCAGGACGTGGGATCCGAGGTCCGTACGGCGCTCGCCATCGATCAGGAGCGCTGGGCCGTCGAGCCAGTCCAGGCCCGGTACGGCGCCGGCGGTGTCGACGGCGGCGCAGCAGACCATCGCGGTGACATGGTCGGCCAGCAGCTCGCGGCCGGTCCTCGGCGGCTGGAGCGGGAAGAGCGGGAGGGGTCCGGTGTCCCAGGGGTCGTGGTCGGCTTCACCGAGCCCGAGCGGCGCGGGCGCCGGGGCGGCGGACTCCTCGCGGGCTACCTCTGCCCCGATGGCGGCGGCGAGTGTCTCGGCGGCTGTGTCCGGGGGGGTGGGGTTTGACGTCGACAGGTGGTCCATTACCCGGGTCAGGGTGGGGGCCGTGGAGCGGCGTGCGCCCATGGTGTCCAGGACTCGGTGCAGGCGGGCGGCGTCCGCGCGCCACTTCCGGTCGACGACCTCTTCCGGGTACTGGGCCCAGTCCACCGGTGACCAGTCCGGGCCCGGCTCGGCCGGGCCGCCGTGGAAGAGGCGGGCGGCGAGGAGCGAGGCCGCCTCGTCGACCGTGCCCGGTTCTTCGAGGAGGTCGCACGCCGGGCGCTCGCCGAGGCGGGAGGCGAAGCCCTCTGCCAGGCGGTCGCGGCGGGAGAGTTCGGTGAGGGCGGAGACCACGCCCGCGTCCAGGCGGGACGGCCAGCGGCCCATCCGCCATGCGGGCAGCGCGACCCGGGTCAGGAGGCGGTCCCAGCCCGCGTACGCCAGGCCTACTTGCTCCTGGGCGACGATCCGCAGGCCGTAGTCGACGGTCTGGGCGCGCTCGGAGGCGGCTGTGGCTACGCCGCGCTCCATCTCGGCCGCGTGAACGCGGCAGCTGCGCAGGAGAAGTCTGGAGACCCAGCCGACGAAGCGGAGGGGCAGCCGGTGGAGTAGTCCCTGGTTCGGGGCGGCCGCGACCGCCACCGCTGCGTCCAGGCCTCGTACGAAGCGGCGGGCGGCGGCTATGTCGGGGTGCGCGGAGGGGCCCGTACCGGCGACTACCGGGGCGAGCACCGCGCGCAGCTCGGCCACCCGCATCCACCACAGGAACGGGGACCCGATCACCAGCACGGGCGCTTCCGCGGTCCTGCGGCGTCGAGGAGTGGCGCCCGGTATGGACGCTGCCGGGTGCGTGCGGTCCTCCAGCCAGCTGTCGCAGTCGGGGGTGAGCGCTATGGCCGACGGCGCCGGTACCTCCAGGCGGTCCGCCAGGTCGCGCACGAGCCGGTAGAGGTCCGGCGCTGAGCGTTCGGAGACCTCCACCGTCGGCGTCGTGGCGGGTCTCGCCCGTACGATCACGGCCCCTACGGCGGCGGCCGCCAGCAGCACCACCACCGCGACGACGGTCATCACCCAGCGCGCGGTGTCCCAGCCCCCGCCGACCGCATGCCCCGTCGCGCCGCCCACCAGCAGGACGACGGCGACGGCTGCGGGCAGCAGGGCGACGGCCAGCGCTCTGCCGCGGATGCGCAGCACAGCGAGAGCCCTGTCACGCGCGGACTGCGCGCCCTTCTCCACACCCATACCGGTACCGGACACGGCCGGACGTCACCCCCTTCGCCCTGCGACGGCTTTGCTCACTCCCCCACTGTGGCACCCGCCACTGACATCGCAATGTCGGTGGGCCAAGTGCCGGAATGCTTGCGCCGCACCCTAGTTGGGGGTTCGGCGGCCGTCAGCCGGATGGCCCAGCGGTCACTCGATGGAATGGCTTTGGGGAAAGCTGCTGACGTTCGGAGGGGTGGGGGCGGGCTTGAGTCAGGCCTCGGCCGCTGCTTTTTGGGCGATGTCCGTGCGGTGCTGGGATCCGTCGAGATGAATGCGGCTGAGTGCCGTGTACGCCCGCTCGCGGGCCTGGGTGAGGTCGGTGCCGGTCGCTGTGACCGAGAGCACGCGGCCGCCCGCGCTGACGATGGCGTCGCCCTCGCGCCTGGTCCCGGCGTGCAGGACGTACGCGTGGGGCGCATCCTGGGCCGCGACCTCGTCGAGGCCCTCGATCGGGTCGCCCGTGCGCGGCGTCTCGGGGTAGTTGTGCGAGGCGATGACGACCGTCACGGCCGCGTCGTCGCGCCAGCTGAGCGGCGGCTCTACGTCGAGCGTGCCCTTGGCGGCGTTCAGAAGCACGCTCGCCAGCGGAGTCCTGAGGCGGGCCAGGACCACCTGGGTCTCCGGGTCGCCGAAACGGGCGTTGAACTCGATGACCCGTACGCCGCGCGAGGTGATCGCGAGACCCGCGTACAGCAGCCCGGAGAAGGGTGTGCCGCGGCGGCGCAGCTCGTCGACGGTCGGCTGGAGGACGGTGGCCATGACCTCGTCGACCAGCTTGGGGTCGGCCCACGGCAGCGGGGAGTACGCGCCCATGCCGCCGGTGTTCGGGCCCGCGTCGCCGTCGAGCGCGCGCTTGAAGTCCTGCGCGGGCTGGAGCGGGAGCACGGTCACGCCGTCGGTGATCGCGAAGAGCGAGACCTCGGGGCCGTCGAGGAACTCCTCGATGACCACGCGGTCGCAGGCGAGTGCGTGCTCGCGGGCCGCCTGGATGTCGTCGGTGACGACTACGCCCTTGCCGGCGGCGAGGCCGTCGTCCTTGACGACGTACGGCGCGCCGAACGCGTCCAGCGCGATGTCGATCTCTTCGGGGGTGGTGCAGACGTAGCTGCGGGCGGTGGGGACGTTCGCCGCGGCCATCACGTCCTTGGCGAAGGCCTTGGAGCCCTCCAGCTGGGCGGCCTCCTTGGACGGGCCGAAGCAGGGGATGCCGGCCGCACGCACGGCGTCGGCGACGCCGGCGACGAGCGGCGCCTCCGGGCCTACGACGACGAGGCCGGCGCCGAGCTCAGTGGCGAGCCTGGCAACGGCGGCACCGTCGAGGGCGTCAACCGGGTGCAGCTCGGCCACCTCGGCGATGCCGGCGTTGCCGGGGGCGCAGTACAGCGCGGTGACGTCGGGATCGAGGGACAGAGAGCGGCACAGGGCGTGTTCGCGGGCGCCGCCGCCGATGACGAGGACCTTCACGGTGTGCAGCCTAGCCCGCGCGCCGCACTCCCCCGCCCGGCTGCCCGTTCCGCGCGTTCGTGAGCTATTCGTTCGTGAACTCTTCGACGACCGTCGCGCCCAGCTCCCGCACGATCAGGTCGTGGCCGGAAAGTGCCGAGTCGACGAGGTCCGGGTCGTCCTCTTCCGGTACGTCGTCCTCGATCGCCATCGGTGGGGGTGTGGGCGGGGGCGGGGGTGTCGGGTCTGCGGCGTACGGAGTGCCGGCGGACGCCTCGGGTGCCGGGCGCTGCGGGCCGGGGGCGGCCTGCGGTGCGGCAGGGCCCGGGGCGGCGTGGGGCTGCGGGGCGGGCTGTGCCGGGCGCGGGGCCGGGGCGGGGGGCCGCCCGGCGAAACCGCCACCGCCTCCGCCGAAGCCGCCGCCACCGGACGGCTGCCCGCCGCCACCGCCACCGCCGGACGGGTCGACGATGGACTCGATCTTCCACTGCACGTTGAAGGACTCGGCCAGCGCCTGCTTCAGCACGTCCTCGCTGCCGCTGCTCGCGAAGTTGTCGCGGGCGCCGGCGTTGATGAAGGCGATCTGGAGCGTGGTCCCGTCGAAGCCGCTGACCTGGGCGTTCTGGCTGAGCAGGATCCAGGTGAAGCGCCGCCGGTTCTTGACGGCCTCCAGGATGCCCGGCCACATGTTCTGCACCTGCAGCGCGCCCTGGGCGGACGACTGTGTAACGGCGGGGGCAGCTGTGGCTGCGGCAGGTGCGGGGGCTGCCGCCGGGGCTGCCGCGGGCTGCGGCTCCGGCCGGCCCTGGCCCGGTGCCGAGGCGGTGGGCCACCCGCCGGGCCGACGCCCGCCGTCCTGCCCGGCGCCGGCTGAGCCGGGCCACGCACCGGGACGCTGGCCGTCCTCGGCGGCGGCCGGGGCCGGCTCCGGTGCGGGGGCGGGCGCGGGCGCGGGCGCGGGCGCGGCAGCCACAGGAGCAGGAGCGGGGGCGGCAGGAAGCGCATGTGCCACCGCATGTGCCTCGGGCCCCGGTACGTACCCCATCGCGGGCCCGGGAGCGGCAGCCGCGGCCACGAACGCGCCGCCGCCACCTCCTCCGTTCCGCTCAAGGCGGTCCAGTCGTGCCTGGAAGGAGCGCTCGTCGTCGAAGGCGGCGGGCAGCAGCACCCGGGCGCAGATCAGCTCCAGCTGCAGCCGCGGCGACGTCGCGCCCCGCATCTCGGTGAGCCCGGTGTTGACCAGGTCGGCGGCGCGGCTGAGCTCGGCCGCGCCGAAGACAGAGGCTTGCGCCTGCATCCGCTCGACGACATCGGCGGGCGCGTCGATCAGGCCCTTCTCGCGTGCGTCGGGTACGGCGGCCAGGATCACCAGGTCCCGCAGCCGCTCCAGCAGGTCGGCCACGAACCGGCGGGGGTCGTTGCCGCCCTCGATCACCCGGTCCACGATCTCGAACGCGGCCGCTCCGTCACCCGAAGCGAACGCGTCCACGACCGAGTCGAGCAGTGAGCTCTCCGTGTACCCGAGGAGTGCGGTGGCCATGGCATATGTCACACCGTCGTCGGCCGCGCCGGCGAGCAGCTGGTCCATGACGGACATGGAGTCACGCACCGACCCGGCTCCGGACCGCACCACGAGCGGAAGCACTCCGTCCTCGACCGGGATGCCCTCCTTGCCGCACACCTCACCGAGGTAGTCGCGCAGCGTCCCCGGGGGCACCAGCCGGAAGGGGTAGTGGTGCGTACGCGACCGGATGGTCCCGATGACCTTCTCGGGCTCGGTCGTCGCGAAGATGAACTTCAGATGCTCCGGGGGCTCCTCAACCACCTTCAGCAGGGCATTGAAGCCCGCCGGGGTGACCATGTGGGCCTCGTCGATGATGTAGATCTTGTAGCGACTGCTGGCGGGCCCGAAGAACGCCTTTTCCCGCAGGTCACGGGCGTCGTCCACACCACCGTGGGAAGCGGCGTCGATCTCGATGACGTCGATCGATCCCCGGCCGTTGCGGGCCAGGTCGAGGCAGGACTGACACGCGCCGCACGGGTTCGGCGTGGGGCCCTGCTCGCAGTTCAGACAGCGGGCGAGGATGCGGGCGCTGGTCGTCTTTCCACAGCCCCGCGGCCCGCTGAACAGGTACGCGTGGTTGACCCGGTTGTTACGCAGGGCCTGCTGCAACGGGGCAGTGACATGCTCCTGCCCGATGACCTCGGCGAACGACTCGGGACGGTAGCGGCGGTAGAGCGCAAGGGACGACACGTATACGAGGTTATCGGGACCCACCGACAACCGGCCCCGCCCAACGAAAGCGCCCCCCACGCACCCGCCAGAGCTCACTTACCCTTGCTGCCTTCCGGCCCTGGGGGAGTTCGGTGAGATAGCGCCACGTGAGGGGCTGGCCCCCACAGTAGCGGATCGCCCCCCAGGAAAACGAGCCGGGCCCCCACCACCCGGAACGCGTTCGCGAGCACTCCTCAACGTCTTGTATTGTTTGCGGCGGAGGATTCGCCTAGTGGCCTAGGGCGCACGCTTGGAAAGCGTGTTGGGGGCAACCCCTCACGAGTTCGAATCTCGTATCCTCCGCAGCTAGAAGGCCCGGACCGCTCACGCGGTCCGGGCCTTCTGCTTTTGCAGTCTCATCCGCAGTCTCAACGCGGCTGTTCGGGATCTTCCTCCGTCGCCTCGCCGTCGCTCTTCGCGACCTCCCAGATGAGTCCACCGACCTGCTTCGCGACGTCTTGCAGGATGCCGCCGGTCACGTGCTGGTAGCGGGCCGCCATCGCGGTGGACGACCAGCCCATGATCTGCATCACGACGCGCTCGGGGACTCCGAGGATGAGCAGCACCGTGGCGGCCGTGTGCCGGGCGTCATGCAACCGGCCGTCGCGCACCTTGGCATCCGCGAGTAACTGCTTCCACGCGTCGTAGTCGGTGCTGGGCACCAAGGGCGCCCCGACGGGCGACGTGAAGACGAATCCGGTCTCCCGCCATGCCTGCGCGGCCCGCACCCGCTCTCGCTCCTGCTCCTGCCGGTGCAGCTCCAGAAGCCGGACCAATTCGTCAGGCACCCCGATCACGCGGCGGCCGGCGCGGGACTTCGTGTTCGCCGTGTCCTCGTTCTTCCTAACGCGCTGCTTGCAGTAGCCAGGCGTGCGTCCGCACTCACCGCCGCAACCGTGCAGGTACTTCGGCCGAAGACGGTTCTTCCGAACCCGCAGGATGCCTGCCTTGAGATCCACGTCCGACCAGCGCAGTCCCAGCGCTTCCCCCTGCCGAAGACCGAGGGCGAGCGCGATGGACCAGCGGGCGCTGTTCCGGAGCTTGCTCGCTTCGGAGAGGAGCCGCTGCACCTCTTCAATGCCGTACGGCTCGACCTCTTCGTCTTCGATCCGGGGCGGTACGGCGAGCGTGGCGACGTTCCGGGTGACGTGGCCGCGTCGCATGGCGTGGTTGAGCGCCGTCCGAATGGTGCGGTGGGCCTGGTGCGCGGTGGCGGGCTTGCTGCCATTGGCCAGCATCTTCGTGTAGAAGCGCTCCAGGTGTTCCGGCTCCAGCTTGTCCAGCCGGTGAGCACCGACGCCGGGGACCAGGTGCACCCGGACAGCGACCTCGTACCCGGCGTAGGTGTTCTCCCGCACCGACGGCTTGGCAATCTCCTCCAGCCAGTGCTGGAGCCACACCTTCACCGTCCACGGCCGACCCGGCTTCCGAACCTTCCCCGCATCCCGCTGCTTCTCCAGCTCCCGAACCTTTTTGATCACCTCCCCTTCACTGACCTTGCTCATGACGTGGCGCCGGTCCGGCCGACCGTCGTCGCGGACACCGACGGTCACCCGACCGTGCCAGTAGCCGTCTTTGCCGAAGTAGATGGACGAGGCTCCATCGGGGCGCTTGGCGCGCTTTTCCATGACTCTCCTTACGCGGCCAAGGACTGGCCCTGCGGCTGCATGCGGGCGGTGAGGTAGTCGCTGAGGGCTTGCACGGGAAGGCGGCGGAGGCGACCGATGGGGACGGTTCGCACAGCTCCGTCGCGGATGAGGGCGTACATGGTGGTGCGTCCGACGCTGAGGCGGCGGGCGGCTTCCTCGACCGTGAGCGCGAGGAGCGTGGGGTCGAACTCGACTGCGCTAGGACCGGTCGCTGGTCCGGACGCTGCGGTGGTCGTCACAGGTGGACCTCCTGAACGGAGTTCGGGGCGGGGCCCCTCTGGAAAGTCCGCTACATCCGCTTCACCGCTACATCGCAGGTCAGCGGCGTGTTTTGTGTAGCGGGGCGTACGGATGTAGCGGCTGCGGCACGTTGGGGCGGATAGCCGTGGCGGTGCCGTAGCCGCTACATCTGGGGTGTGCCGCTACGCCGTCGTGCCGTCTGAGCTGGGCTGTAGCGGGTGCAGCGCTTGTAGCGGACTTTCCGGAGGGGGCGGGCAGTAGCGCTGCCATGCGTCGTGGAGGTCGACGGCGTAATAGCCCTTGAGGACCCCACCCGTGGTGCGGATGTTGCGTGAGGTGATGGGTTCGTTGTCGGCGGTCACGTAGTCGCGGAGCATCCGGGAAAGGCGGCGGGAGTCGAGCGGCTTGCCCTGGAGATCGGCCCACGGAGCGTCATCGAGAGCGTTGAGCCGGTCGACCACGGCGATGGTGGGCAGCCGGTCGACCCCGATGAGGACGTGGTCGCGCAGGTCGGTCAGCAGGCGGATACCGAGACTGCCCTTGTCGTCCCCTTGCGAGGCTTTGACGAGCTGCACACAGGCGGCGCGGGCGCGCTGGGGCCAGCCACCTCCTACGGCGTCGGCGACGGCGAGCAAGGGTTCCCACACATCGGCCGGCCGGTCGGTGACGCCTTCGGGCATCTCGGGCCAGGCTCCCTTCACCGTGTCGCGGACCTGGTCGGCCCATAAGGCGAGGCGGTCGCGCAGGGCGTTGCCTTCCTGCTCGTGGATGCCCTGCCGGAACGGCTCGACTTTCTCGTTCCGGGCGCGGCGGCGCATGCGGATGATGACAGAGCGGGTGAGGATCGTGTCGGGCAGGGAGCCGAGTCCGGCCATGGCCACGGCGCAGTAGGACGGGAAGCCCTGCACGGTCTGGTTGGAGCCGTCGCCCACGCATCGGTACATGAGTCGTCCACGGCGGTGTCCGGCGTTCAGGAAGCCCCGAAGCTGTTCGTTGTCTCCAGCCTTGGGACCGAAGACGGTGTCGATCTCGTCGAAGACGATCGTGGGCCGCTCGCCCTCGATGCCGGACACGGCCCGGAACAGTGCTGACGGTGAGGCGTCCACGGCTGCCATCCGGTTCGGCACCAGGGTTTCGACGATCTCCAGCGCGCGCGACTTCCCCGACCCTGGTTCGGGGGACAGGAAGGCGATACGGGGGGTGGAGTCGAAGGCGTCGATCAAGTGGGCGTGTGCGTCCCACAGGCTGACCGCGACGTAGGCCGCTTCGGTCGGGAAGACGTTGAAGCGGCGGTGGAAGGCTTCCACCTCGTTGAGCAGTGCCGCCCCGTCGATGGGCGTTGTGGCCTGCGGTGCGGTGCTGGTCATGCGGCGTTCCTTCCTGCGCTGGGGTTGCGGAGCGGGCACGCGTCGCGGTGGGCGGTGTGGTCCCCGACCAGGGCCAGGACCTGTCGTCGGCCGACCGCGCTGCGGTCACGACCGCATGCGCACGTCGAAGTCGCCGTGGGCACAGCGCCTTTGGGGGCCACGATGTGCAGCCACGCGACGAAGTACCGCCCATCTCCGTGCTGCGGGTCAGGACGAACAGCAATGGGGACGGCCTGACGGCCGACGACCTTCGGCGCCCTCTCTCCGTGGGCTGCCGGAGCCGGTTCGGCGGGGCTGGTGTAAGCGGTGGCGGGGAGGCATTTCAGATGGGTATCGGGGCGGGCGCTCACGTCGCCTCCCTCGGCCGGCAGTTGCGCAGCGACCAGTTCAGGACGCTGCGCAGGGTGGAGCGGCACTGGGATGCCGGGAGTCCGGCCGACTCACCGGCCATCTGAAATGCCTGCTCCACCTCCTGCCGAGTCAGGTCACCCCATCCGACGAACCGGGCCACCTTGCGGGCGCTCTCGAACAACTGGGCTTCGCGGCCACCCTCTTTGGCCGCTGCCACAAGTGCGGTCTCGCGTTTCAGGGCGGTCTCAGCGGCCCGGTTCCCGTGCTTCGGGAGGGCAAGCCGAAGCGGCTGTGCGGGACGCTCAGCGGGCTTCAGGGCATGCAGCAGCCATGCGGGCAGTGGCGCTACCGGGCGAGGGTCAGCCACGGTGTAGCTGCCACTGGGGACGATGCTGCCCGCAGCGACGACGTATCCGCCCCAGGCCCGGGTGTCGACCAGCGGTGCGAGGGCCCCAGCGGTGTTGCTGAGCCGGATACCGGGCGGGGCGGTGAAGTACAGGTGCTCTCCACCGCTCGCGGTCCGGGTGCGGTAGGTGGCGGGGACGGCCTGCCCGGCGCGCTCGCAGAGCGCCTTGAGGGTCGTCACGCCGCTAGGCGTGCCCTTACTGCCCTTGTGCTTGGGCATGTCCAGGTCCACGACCACAAGCCCGGAAGGGCCGGTGGCGATCCCGACGTTGAACGGGATGGATGCCCATGCCCGGCGGATGCGGTCGGGGTCGGTGGTGGCGCGCTGCTCCCACTTGAGGTGACCGCTCGCGCAGTCCCCGAGACGGGGGCAGTGGGCTTCACCGTGCAGAGCGGGGCGCTTATCGTCGGGGCGCAGTGGGAAGACGTGCCGCCCGCGTTCCGCCGCCTCAAGGGCGGCGTCTAAGCGGCGGGATCGCCGGATGGGGGTGGGTTGGGTCATGCTGGATGCCTCCAACAGGTCTGTTGTGGACTGGAGAACCAGGGCGGCCGTCGCTCGCCAAAGTCACGGCCGCCCTAGCCATTGCTAGGCGCAGGTGCAGTCAGGGCGTTCGCTGCTGCCGTCCGCGCCGCATCCGCAGCAGTGCGGGTAGTCGTACGGTTCGGTTCCGTCGGTGGGGTCGCACAGGTCGCAGTCGGTGCAGTCGTCGTCGTCCTCGAACATGGGCGGGGTCCTCTCGGGTTGGTCAGTGGTGGAAGTGGTTGCGCTTGATGACGGCCTTGCGGATGTTGACCGTGGTCCCGCCGTTGTCTCGTCCAGTGCCGAGGACCTGTACGACGATCCAGCCGCCGAAGATGACGGCGGCCAGGGTGATGAGCTGCTGGACGAACGCGGCCAGGGCGGCGATGAAACCGGTGAGGATCAGCAGCCCCCCGCAGGCGGCGGCGAAGCCGATGCCACCGAGCGCGATATTCACCGCCGCGCGGCTGACGGCCGGCCGCTGCTCGATCAGAGCGGGCGCGGGCGCCGGGGTGATCGCGTATCCGGTGATCACGCGGCCGTCCGGCAGGACGACGCTCTGCACCGCCGGGACGACGCCCGGCAGAGGAACGATGGGCGTCCCCGGAACCGTGGCGATGGGGGTGGGCTGGTGGATGGTCACGGCCTGTTCGGCAGGCAGGCGACCAGGCTGGTCGGCGTGCATCCGGAATCTCCTTCTCGGACGGGTCAGGGAGGCAAAGGCACCCCCTGGGGTGGGCGTATGGAGGAAGTTTCAGGGGTACTGAGCTGGGCGCTTCCCTGACTCCCTGCGAGATCGTTTGTGCAGGTCAGAGCGAGGGAGGCGGGTCAGGGAGGGGGTCAGGGAGTTCTCCCTGCCTCCCTGACCCGCCGGGGGTGCGGCTCCCTCTACTGAGTGGCGGAAGCGGAACCCTCGGTGTCGCGGTTAGTGAGGGCGCGGGCGATCCGGTCGCGGCCGACGACCATGCGCCCATCGGACTTGTACGGCTCCGCGCCCGTGCCCTCCAGGACCCGCTTGAGGTCCGCGTGAGTCCACGACCCGTAGGCGTCCTCGTTCAGCGTCGCGAGCCGCTGAAGTACGTCCTGTGTGAGCACCCGGGACGTGTTCCCGATGACGGTGGCGATGTCCGCGAGCGGGTCGCGGTCCTCGCCCCGCTCGATGACGTGGAGGGTGGTGACACCGTCGCGCATGGCCTTGGCACGGGCGGTGATCTGCGCGGCAGTCTCGGTGTCGATGTAGTGCGTGCGCACCGTGATGGACGCCTGGCCGGCGGGGATCTCGATGCCGTCGCTCGCGACGACCAAGGTCCCCTTGTCCAGTCCGGGCCGCAGCAGGTTCGGGGCGGCCCCGCCGTCCACGGCCTTGTCCCCCAGCGCCATGCGCGCCTGCGACTCCGTGCCCAGCGCGAGCGATGCGCGGGTGTGGGCGCCCTCGCGGACGAGCTTGGGAAGGTTCTGGTCCGTGGGGTCCTGGGTGCCTTGCCACAGCGTGACGTTCACCGCGCGGCCCTGGTTGTGGATCTTCCGGGTGGCCATGAAGTACCGGCTGGTGGCCTTGGACCCGCCGTACGGGCGCTTTTCGTCGTCCTGAAGCGGGCACATGAACGCCACCTGCGCCTCATCGACCAGCAGCACGAGCGGCGGGAACGCGGTGCCGGGCGGCGCCTGAAGGCGCCGTTCCATCTCGCTCACGCCGCTCTCGACCATCTCCGTCGCCTGGACGACATGGTCATCGGTCGGCCCTTGAATCAGGACAGTGGCCAGGCCGTCGAACATGGCCCAGTCGCCAGCGCCCTTGAGGTCCGCGATGCGGAACTCCACACTGCGGTCCAGCGCAAGCCACAACGCGAGAGCGCGAAGGGCGGCGGTCTTGCCTTGGTTGGATAGACCCGTGATGAGCAGGTGGCGCTGGTACAGGCTCAACGCGGCAGCATCACCGCGCAGGTCCTGCCCCCACGGGGCGCGCCCGGTCTTGTAGTTGGCGGTCAGGTCCTGGTCGGTGGTGAGCGGGGACGGGCCGATCGGCTCATCCAGGGCGCCGCTGTCCGCGATCCACAGGCGGACCGTGCGGGCCGCCTGCGGGATCGTGATGAACACCTCGTGCTCATGCCGGGCCAGGTTCTCCGCGAGCTTCCGCCGCCGGTTCTGCACCTCGTTCGTGGAGACACCGGAAGGCAGGGCGACGTCGACTTCCACGCCGCATCCGGCGATCCGGATCGGGCCCAGCATCGACGCGCCGGCGTCGCCCATCTCCTTGATCGCGTTGCGCAGCGGGGCGATGCCGAGGTTGCGCAGGGCGAGAACGACGATGGACGGCGTGATCGGCTCCCCGTCGGTGCCACGGTCGTTGGCGGGCAGTGCCCACTGGGGCGCGGCCTGCTGGTGGCGGCCGACCGCCCACAATCCGAGGAGCGCGAGGAACGGGCCGATCGTGACCAGTGGGCCCCACACGATGGTCACGATGGTGATGAGCAGGCGGACGAACTCGATGACCGCCATCAGCGGCGTGACCACGTCGGTCACCTCCTTGTTGGCGATGGCGAGCACCACCCCGAGGGCGACTAGGGCGCCGATGCCCATGCCGGTGCCGACCAGGGCGCCCTTGGCGGCGTCGACGGGGGCGGTGAGCAGGTCCATGCGGCGGCGGTGGCGCTCTTGGCGGAAGCGCTGCCCGCGCTCCTCCCACTCCGCCGCCGCCTCCATGTTCCCCGCGGCTTCAGCGGCACGGAGCAGGCGTTCGTAGCGGGATGCGGTACGGCCGTCCCAGGTGCGGCGGGCCACGATCCGACTCCCGCCGACGACGTAGAGCCCGTTACGGGCCACCGCACGGACGACGGTCTTGGTGCGCTCGTCCGTGACCGCCGTCCGGATCGCCCGCCCGGAACGCATCCACAGCGGCACAGGCGGCTTTTCTGCGGCGGGCGTTGCTACAGCCGCCACGACCAACGGCGGCATCTCAGGGGCGGAAGTGGTCTTCTCGAAGAGAGGAACGACGTTGTCGCTCATGACGGAACGACTCCTGACTGCCCCGGAACCCGGAGCGAGAGGGGGTAGTGGAGTGGGTCAGGCTGCGGCGGCGGGGACGAGACGGCGGGCGAGGTACTCGGCCCCGTACGCCTCGTTCTCCTCCTGTTTCAGGCAGCGGTCGTGCTCGCGGGACTGGCGGCGGGAGAGCCGTTCGACCCCGAGGTCGTGGCGCAGGCCGGACACAACGCGCTCGCGCACGCCCTTGCGGCTGAGCTGCATGGCGTGGACCAGCTCGTGCACGAGCGTGATCGCGAACGCGGCCTCGTTGGGGTGCTGGTCGACGTTGATGACGACCAGCACCCCGCCGTTGACAAGCGGGACCGCGCGGCCGGCCATGTCGCGGGCGGTGCGGTTCGCGGCCCGCAGCGCACGGGCCTGGACCCGCTTGTCCACGCACGCGGCCGTCTCGATCTGGGCGGCGGTGGCAACCTCAGCCATACCGCGCTCCGAGGTGAGGACGATCTGAACGTCGGGCATCCTGCCGGGCACGGCCCGCTCCACGATCGGAACGGCCTGCTCGGCAAGACGCTTCGCGGTGCGCAGGGTTGCGCGGTAGCCGAGGAGCTTGTGTGTGCTGACGGTCAGCTTCATGACGTCTCCGTTCATCGCCGCAGCTCAGGCGGCCGATTGCTGGTCGGGGAAGGCGCAGGTCACGCACATGCCGAGCGAGGTGGGGATGCAGTAACCCGCATCCGCCTGGCACTGCGGGCAGGTACGGCGGGCGGTCATCGCCTTCGCGAGCGCCGCAGCCCGGCCCGGCGTCATGGGGCGGACGGGCTTGGCCTGGTCGATGCGGTAGAGGTAGGCGACCGAGACACCGGCTTTGCGGCGGCGGGAGCGGCGCATCACCTGCGCTGCGATGACCTGCCCGCCGGGGCGCAGTCCACGGGCCCGTAACTGACGGCGGGTGGCCATTCCGTCCGGAGCGAGCTTCCAAGGGAAAGTCGGTATCCCGTACTGCGCGCCGGACGGGTCGTAGCACTTGCCGAACGCGGGGGACATCAGGCCACCGCCGCATCAGGCCCGTCGGTCCCTTGCTCACCGCGCTCCGCCTTGAGCGCGTCGCGCAGGGTGCGTCCGTTGGCGGCCGCCGTACGGACCGCCTTACGAATCCCGTCGGCCGTCAGCTCCGCATCCGACCAGTCGGCCGTAACCGACCGCGCCTCACGGAGCAGTTCGTCAGGAGTGCGCGTCGGTCGGGGCGTGCGCGCCGACGCGGGAACCCGACCCGTCGCCCGACGCGGCCGAGGTGCTTCAGCGGCGACCGCAGTAACCGCCACCGACTCGACCGGTACGGCGGACTCGACGACCAGGGCCACGTCCGCCGACTCCACAGCGGGCGACTCAGCGACCGGGGCGGGCAGCGCCGGGGCCGACTCATCCAGGCCAGAGGTAGACCGATTTACGGCGATCTCAGGGTTTTTCTCCTGATTTGTGGAGTCGGTTGGTTGGTGATGGAGGACCTTGGCCACCAGCTCGGATCCGAAGTAGATCGACCCAACCGGCAGTGAAGTGGCGAGCAGGACCAGGGCCCAGTTGGCGGGATCCCAGTCGGCCAGTCGACCCCAGTCGACCGACTCCCCGTGCAGCTCGGGTACTAGCCCGTGCACGTAGTTCAGGACCAGCGAGGCGAGCGTGTAAGCGCCCAGCACCCGCAGCGCGAACCGTCGGTCGTTGCCGACCAGCACGAGCGTGGCGATCAGAGCAAGCGCCATGAGTCCGTCGACCACGAATGGGTAGAGCGTCGCCGCGTTTTCGTCCGCACCGACCGCTTTCGCCACGTCCCGCAGCGCGTTCCAGGACACCCGAAACGCCATGCCGACCACGGCGACCAGCGCGAGCACCAGCAGCGTCTTGCCGCGCCGCTTCATGCCCCCACTCCCGAAGCGACGGCGCCGGCGTTGGTCAGGGCCCGGCGAGCGGCCAACACCCTGCGCCGCGCCCGCCGAATCCGGCGCGCGTCCAGCTCAGACAGCGGCCGGTCCAGCGTCATGATCTGCACGTCCAGCAACTCGACTTCCGCCGTGATGACGGGCATCTCCTGCTCGATCGCGTCCAGCTCCGCAGCCGACGGCTCACGGTCAAACCCAGCGGCCGTAACAACCGCCTGAACAGTGCCGATGAACTCCATGGGTCGCAGTCCTCTCAGTGGAACGGCCCGAACAGCGGCCCCGGTGTTCGAGCACCGGGGCCGCGCCGTTGCCTGTGTGGTCTTCGTGTGACGTGCAGTTCTTGTCTCCTTCGGGAGCGCGCTCCCGTTTCAGGCAGAGACGTGACCTTTCGGTCTCGTGCCCTCCGGTTGACAAGGGGTCCGGGGCCCTCAGCCCCGAAGGGCCGCATTTGCGGGGGTCCAGGCAGCCCAAAGAAGGGCCATCCGTTTCGCTGTCCTAGGACTGCGAACCGCTTGCTAAGACCATGGCGCACAGTCCCAGGACTGTCAACAGTCCTGGGACTGTGTTTGACTGGACGTGTCGAGAGGAGTTCTGCATGGCACCCAAGTGGCGAGAACTGGCGGACAGACTGGCCGACCGCATCAAGAGCGGTGAGTACGCACCGGGTCAGCAGTTGCCGCACATTCGCGATCTCGTCGAGGCTGGCGAGGGCTCCAAGTCCACGGTCCACGCGGCGTACAAGGCGCTAGAGGCGGAAGGACTCGTCACTTCCTCTCGCGGGCACGGCACAGTCGTACGGCAGCAGACGCCCATGAAGCGGCTCGGCATCGCGCGATACGACAAGGCCAAGTGGCGAGACGGCGACGAGGTGGCGTTCATCGCGGACCGTGTCGCTTCTGGTCGGGCGTACCGGCGCGGTGAGCAGACCCAAGACGTCAGCCTCATTGAGGCACCGCCGGCCGTCGCTGCTGCCCATGGGCTTCCTGCGGGTGCCGAGGTGTACGCGCGTGCGCGTCTGGTCAAGGAGGGGGAACAGCCGACGCACACCCTGACCAGCTACTACCGACCCGAGCACGTTGAGGGAACGCGACTGGTCGACCCGACTCCGGGGCCGGCTGGACGGGGCGGCGGGTACCGGGTGCTGTACGACGCGGGATACGAGATCGACCACATGAAAGAGGAGCTGCTCGCCCGTATCCCAACGGCAGAGGAAGTGAAGCTTCTCCAGTTGCCAGTTGGGGAGCCGGTTGTCGAGCTGCACCGGACGACGTACACGGCAGATGGCACTGTGGTGGAGTACGCGATCGGCGTGCACGCGGCGTCGCGCTTTGCGTGGGAGTACGACTTCAAGGTTCCTGACTCGGCAAAGGACGGAAGGGCAGCGCAGTGATCTCGGCACAGTCATGGGCGGATGCGCGGCAACTGTGGGACTTCCACCAAATGCATCATGAGCTGCGACCGTGCTCGGTAGCGGTCGGCTTGGGGAGTCACGACCTGGGCGTGGCTGACACTGCGGTGGATCTCTACAAGCGCGGCGTGATGCCGCTCATCGTTTTCACCGGGGCCACCAGCCCAACGACGCGAGAGCGCATGCCGCGCGGCGAAGCCGTTCACTACCGCGAGCGGGCGTTGGAGCTTGGAGTCCCCGGCTCTGCCGTGCTCGTTGAACCCAACGCGCGTAATACCGGCGAGAACATCCGTTTCTCGAAAGCCCTGCTCGAAGAATCCGGCGTGGACGTCTCGTCAGTCCTGCTGATCAGTAAGCCGTACGAGGAGCGCCGGGCGTACGCCACGGCCCGCAAGCTGTGGCCGGACGTCGAGATCGTGAGCGCGTCCACGCCCATGACGTTCGACGACTACGTGGATTCCATCGGTGATGCTCGCCTGGTGCTCGACATGCTCGTCGGCGCGCTACAGCGGCTGCTGATCTACCCGGATCAGGGATTCATGATCCGTCAGCCGGTGCCGGACGCTGTGGCGTCGGCGTACGAGCGGCTGTGCCATGCAGGCTTCACGAGTCGACTCGTGTCAGACGATGCGGGAACGCGTCGCTGAGACCGTGATCCTGAGGCCGCGTGGCCATCCTCCGGCCGAAGCGGCCACGCACCCGGCGCGCCAGACGCTGAACGTCCAGGTCAGAGCTGGTTCCCTATCGCCCCAAAGCAGCTCCAGCCCAAAGCCGCTCCACCGTCTATCAATTCGTCCTTCCGCACCCCTCTGATGCGACATACTGCTGCAATGCAGGACATCATCGCTGTGGCGCTCATTACTTCGGTATCAACCCTGACAGGTGGCGCCCTAACAGGTGCAATAGCACTATGGGTGAATCGCGCTCAACTCGTCTCATCACGCATTTCCGCAGATGCAGACAGGCGCGAGCAACGGACATCTCGGCATCGGGAGCTTAGGCGCGACGCCTACCTTCATTTTCTGGATCACTGGGGAAAGACAGAAGACTTGCTTGTGACACTGTGGCGCCAGCCATCCCCACCGGCCGAAATGATCGCGTCTCTGCGCAGCTACAACGAATACAGTGAAGCCGAGAAGGCTATTTACGAGTGGCGGCAGAGTATGAATCTCGTTGTCCTTGAGGGGCCCGAGGACGTCGGGATGATCGATTAGAAATCGTCGCAGCGGAAACGCGACACCTCAGTGACATCGCGGAGACCCTCAAGGCGAATCACGGGTCAAGCCAATCAATTGCCCGGATCGACCGAAACAAGAGAGACACGCAAAACAATCAAAGGTACACACTGCGCGGCAGGTTTATGAATGCGGCCATCAAAGCGGTGGGCGGAGATTTTCCGTCTGAGACCCCCGCAACCTGATCAGCACACTTGTAACCACGGACCCGAGAGCGTGGGAAAAGATCCGTAGCACGAGCGCCCTCCCGGGCCGTCCTCGGGCCGTGGAAGGGCGCTCAACGATGACCAACACCGACAACTGCCGACGACTCAGCAGCAGGTCAGAACGTTGATCGATAAGGCGGCCGCAGGTCACGGCCGCCGATGATCAGTTGTGGCTGAACTGAGCGCGGGCGGTGTGGCGACGCAGCGCGGCAGTGCCGGCAACCGTGACGGCAACGACGATGGACGGCACAGCATCGGCAAGGCCGAATCAGGGCCGCCCACCTAGGCGTGCCCGCATCTTCTAAGCTGTTGGTCGCTCAATGCGTCATGAGTCGGCATCCGGCGCCATGCTCATGGAGTTGCGGAATCAAGCGTGTGCCGCGCTGCGGTCGTGAACCGCTCGCGAATACCCTCGCGGGCTTCCTGGTTGCGCTTCAGCTCAGCCAGAATCGCAGTCGCTTGGTCAAGGAAGACAGCAAATTCGTCGTTGTTCTCGTGCGCCTGAGCGATTGCAGCGTTTGCGAGTTCCTCGGCCCGTTCGAAGGCCTGGAACATCGCGTCCGCTCCAGGAGGCACTCGAACGTCCTCGATTAGCTCCGCCGTAAGCTCTTGCATCTGTCTTGTAGCCACCTCCATGGCCTCAACAGCGCATGTCATCGCTGGTACTGTCCCGCTGGTGATGCGTTCGGCTGCCGGCCGCTGCGACTCTGCGAGTTTCATGAGTTTGGTGGCTAGGTCCACGTCGCGCCGAATGCTGACGGCGAGCTCCTCCGCTGCCTGGGCCACCTCGGCAGGTCCTAGGATGTCGATCCGCCTCGCGGGCTCTGCCATGTGGCCAGCAGCTTCCTTCAGCGGGTTGATTCCCGGAGATTCGGAGTCTCCCGGCAGACCCACGGAGTCAATGATGCGAAGGCACTCGTCCCAGGCTGCGAGAAAGCCTTCGTACGCCTGAAGTCGCTGTTGCCGAAGCCAGTGGGCCTGATCGACGTCGGCCTGATCGCGAACTTGCTGCAAAGTGACTTCCGCACTGATCAAGGCTCCCTTCTTCGCGGCCCGCGCACCAACAGCTGTGCCTGCCAGTCCGAACACCGCCGCCACCAGAGCGAGAACAAGTTCCTTCATGACTAGACATCATCGGGGCGGCGCCCGTCAGGCGGAATGGGGCGTCTGATGGACCTAGGTCCATAGCGCGCCCTCGTGCCTGGAAGCTGGGCCGTCTGTGGGCCAGTTCGCATAGTTGCTTCGGGACGAAGAGGTCGTGCCCAGCTAGGGACGGCTGTTGGCGGGGGTTTGACGCGCCAACCCGGTGGGCGGCGCGGCCAACCTCTGGCCAACCAGGCGTAGGCGGCGCACGATGAGGGGACGCTTGCACAGGTCAAGCCGCATTGGGCCGGTCAGATCCGGCCGGTCTTGAAAACCGGTGCGGCGAGACGACTCGGGCCGACGACGGCTCCCATCTTCGGTCTGCTCCGGCCCGGCGCCAACCACGCCTGGAGCCCGTGTTGATGGGTGGTGGCTGGGGCGGTCAGCTCCAGCCACAGCGGTGAGTGCGACGTTACGGCGATCCCGGCGGCCTAAGGAATCGGTCCTCGTGGATCCAGTACGTGTTGCGCAGGCGGGTGTAGTCGAAGTCACCCCCTTGTGGCGTCCGCCCAACGGTCAGGAACCTGTGTCGCTCAAGCTCTTTTCTGCCCAGAGTCCAGGTGTTGTGGGAGACGCCGTAGGCTTCGCGCCTCTCCGTTGGGATGTACCTGGGATGGGCGTATCCACCCTGAGACTCAAGGAGCATAAACAGCAGCGCGATGGCGGTCGCCCCTAGCTCCAAGATCCAGCCCCGGCTCCAGAAGTCGATCGGGATGCCGATGTATCGGCCCTGCTTGCTGGCCCGCTGGTACGGGGCCCCCTCTTCGTCGAGCGAGCGCATTTGGATAATCGGCGTGTTCCCCCGCCGGGGCTTCAGTTCGATGAACTTGTTCCCAGCCAGCCACTTGAGGTTGCTGGTCACCCGGCGGGGTCCGGTGTCTGGAGGTAGCGCGAGCATGCGGGCCCACAGTTGTGGTGTGGGAGGCCTCCGAATGTCGTGTGGCTCCGCCGTGGCCATCATCGTTATGCACAAGTAGAGCTTGAGCCGCACTTCTCCGCCGCGGCCTCCTTGGATCAGCCGGGCGAGTGGAGGAGTGGATCCCGTCTCGGTGGGCCTCACGAAGGCCAAGGGGAAGGACACATTGGTGCGCCTTGCTGCGTTGGTCACCGCCTTGTCCAGCAAGGTGATGGCGGCGGGACAGAGAGGGTTCGGCAAACTCGTTGACCTTTGTGAAGGAGAGACAGGCGGTACAGGGGTACCAGGGGTTCACGGTGTACTAGTAGTTCTCTTCCTTTCCTCCAAGGAGGGTTGAGGCCCCCTACGCAACGGCCATATCACTACTCCACATCAGTAGAGCATGTCCAGCACATAGGCGTTGGAACTCCTTCAGTAGCGTCCATAAGCTCCTTTGACCTGCGCTTTTACCTCTGACACCTTCAGGTTGCGGCCCTGAGGGGGGCGTTGGTGAGCATGGCGATCCTGGCGCGGTAGGCGCTGGGAGAGGAGGGCAAGTGGGCACAACTACCGCTTCACAGCGCGGTGTATGGCTGGCGATCATTCTGCTGGGCGGCGTGTGCGCGGCAGTTGCTTCGGGAGTGCTGTTCCACGCGCTTGGCGCCGAGGCAACTGTCTCTTTGGTTGTAGGGGGAGGAGCCTTCGTTGGGGTGGCGACGCTAGGCCTGGCGGCTCATCGATTCGTGACGGAGTGACCTGGCATAGCCCAGCGAGCCCGCCGTACTTTGCTGGCGGTTGAGACTGTTGCTCAGTCTCAACAGCAGTCTCATCCGCGGAAGTTCGCCCGCGTTCACGGCCGTGCCGGCCGAGGACGACGCGTGGGATGTGAACGTGCCTGAACTACCCGGAACGTGCACCAGCAGAGTTGGAAAGCGTGTTGGGGGCAACCCCTCACGAGTTCGAATCTCGTATCCTCCGCACTCGCCCGCCAGGGCAGACGAAGGCCCCGACCGGTTCGCCGGTCGGGGCCTTCGTCGTTCCCTGGTGTCGGTTTTGGTCGCAGCCTCAGCGGCCACTGCTCCGAGGCAGTGCGGCCCAGGCCGCCGAGAGGCGGCCGACCAGTTCTGCCGAGGTCTCCGGGGCGAAGGAGTAGGGGAGGCGGAGGTAGTTGTCGTGGGTGCCGGTCGGATCCATCGTGGCACCCGGGATGACCTCCGCGCCGTGGCGCAGTGCCAGCTGCGCGTAGATCTGGGCCTCCGTGCCTGGCGGCAGCCGGATCCACAGCACCGAGCCTCCCTGCGGTTCCTGCCACCGCCAGTCCGGAAGCCGCTCGGCCAGCAGCCGGG
Source organism: Streptomyces sp. NPDC002994 (assembly GCF_040611155.1). NCBI lineage: Bacteria > Bacillati > Actinomycetota > Actinomycetes > Kitasatosporales > Streptomycetaceae > Streptomyces > Streptomyces sp. NPDC002994. The sequence continues at coordinate 160,583 of NZ_JBEXNQ010000009.1, read as the reverse complement.
TCATGGTCGCAAGCCGCTCACGGAGGATGCGGTCCCGCTCGGGTGCGAGGGTCGGGAGCGCGGGGAGCAGCCGGGCGGCGAGGGCCTGGTCGAGGATGGGGCTGCCGAGGTCGTTGAGCGCCTTGAGCCGGGCCAGGCGTGCCACGGCGTCCTGCGGCGCGCGGATCCAGCCGATCCGCAGACCACCCCATACGGCCTTGGCCAGCGAACCCACCGTCAGTACGGTTCCTCCGGCTCGGTTCGTGGCGATCGGCGGCGGAGCCTGCCCGGGGGCGAGAGACGCCGCGTGGGCGCTGTCCTCCAGGATGGTGACGCCGTGTTCGGCGGCGAGCTCGGCCACCCGGCGACGGCGTCCGGCGGACATCAGGGTGCCGGTGGGGTTGTGGTAGGTCGGCATGACGTAGAGCAGCGCGGGCTGATGTTCGGCGAGTGCGGCGGCGAGCCGGTCGATCCGGATGCCGTCGGAGTCGAGTTCGACGCCGACCAGCCGTGAGCCGGCCGCTCTGAGGACGTCCAGGCAGCCCGGCCACCCGGGGGATTCCACGATGGTGGTGGACCCGCGTCCGAGGTACAGCTGGGCACTCAGGGCGACGGCCTGCGTGGCACCGGTGGTCACCACCACCTGGTCGGGCGTGGTCGGCAGCCCGTGCGCGGTGTGGTGGGCGGCGATCGCCGCCCGCAGCGCGGGTAGCCCGGCCGGGTGGTAGCCCGCGTCACGGATCAGCCCGGGCAGGTCCTCACGGACAAGGTCGAGCAGCGCCCGGGCCAGATCCGGACCTCCGGCCTCGGCCGCCTGCCCCAAGGAGATGAGGTTCGGCGGCTGTGCCACCAGCCGTTGGATCACCGCGGTGGCCTGGCCGCCGTGCACCCGCCCATCCGGCGTAACCCGGTGGACGACGGCTCCTCCCGACACCCGCGTGCCGCTGCCCCGGCGGGTCTCGACCAGGCCCGACCCGCGCAGTGCGTCGTAGACGGCGACCACCGTCGCCCGGCTGACCGAGAGCGCGTCGGCGAGCCGCCGCTCGGACGGAAGGCGGTCACCTGGGCGCAGGTCCCCGGACCGTACGGCTCGGACGAACGCATCGGTAAGACGCCGATACAGCGGGCCCTCGGCCGAACTCCAGTCGCCCAGCAGGTCGATCAGCCCGGTCGGCTCGGACGTCTCACGATTCCGGTCCACTTTCCCCTCCATTGGCACGGAAGTACGAGCCGCCGCCGACAGAGGCTAACGGCATGACATCCACCTCAGCCCTTGACCCCCGGCTGGCAGCCATCTGCGACCTGTCCGTCTTCGCCGCGCGAGACGGCGCAGGGCGGCACGAGTACGACGGAACCGTCCAGGACCTGTCCCCGGACGGAGTGCGACGCGGCCTCGCCGCCCTCGGCGGCCCCGCCGGTACCGAGTCCTACCCGGACGCGCACGACGAGGCGCACGCGGCGGCCGCGGAGGAAGCCCTCCGGGTCCGCTTCGGCGAGCTCGAACTGCACAGGAGCAACCCCCTGTGGCACATCGAGAACCTGGACCTGTCCGGCTACGACCGCCCCTACGCGCCCCAGCCCGAGCGGGACGCCGCCCGGTCGGCCCAGTTGCGCCGTTGGCCGGACGCCGTGGACGCGGCGATCGAGGCACTGGACAGCGTGCCCGCGGCGCTGGCGGATGCCACGCTGCCGCTCGCCCGTGGACTGGCCGCCTTTCTCGACCCCGTGGGCGGCCCCGTCCACGCCGCCGCCGGCCGGGCTCACGCCCGGCTCCTGACCCACCTGGAGCGAGCCGCCTGCGAAGGCCCGCCGTCAGCCGCGCTCGGCGGCCCCGCACTCGCCCGGCTCCTCGGCGCGGCCGAGGCCTGCACCGTGGACCTCACCGCGATGACCGCCAGGGTGGACGCGGAACGGGACCGTCTGCGTGCGCTGCTCGACGAGTCGCTGCGCCGCATCGACCCCAAGGCCGCGCCTGCCGACACCGTACGGGCCCTCCAGGCCGACCACCCCGACGCCGACGGCCTGCTGAAAGAGTTCGCGGCGCTCGTCGACGAGACGGTCGCCTGGACCGCCCGGCACGATCTGGTGCCCCACCACGATGTCGAAGTGGACGTCCAGCCGATGCCCGAATCCCAGCGCCGAGCGCTGGCCGGCCTCTTCGCGTCCGCGCCGCACGAGGCCGACGCACCCAGCAGCTTCCGCGTCACCCTCCCGGACGGCAGCTGGAACGGGGCCGAGAGCGACCAGTGGCTGTCGACCGGCTTCAACCGGACCCTGATGCCCAACATGGCCATCCACGAGGTGGCACCCGGGCACGCCAGCCACGGCAGGGCGCTGCGCCGGGCGACGACCGACGTCCGCCGCACGCTCCACTCCGAGGCCTTCATCGAGGGCTGGGCCCACTACTGCGAGGAGCTGGCCCTGGAACAGGGCTTCCGCGACGGCGACCCACGCGTCGCCGTCGCCGTCGCCCAGGACGCGCTGCGCAGGGTCACCCGCTTCGCCTGCGCCATCGGACTCCACACCGGAACCATGACCCTCTCGGACGCGGCGGCGCGGTTCACCGAGGACGTCTCGCTGGCCGGTCCCGCAGCCCTGCACGAGGCCGAGCGCGGGCTGTTCGACCCCACCTACGGCCGTTACACCTGGGGCAAGTTCGCCATCCTCGACCTTCGAGAGCAGGCCGAGGCACGCTGGGGCGGTGCCTTCTCGCTCCGCCGATTCCACAGTGCCCTGTTCGACCTCGGCGCCCCGCCCCTCGGCCTGCTGCACACGGCACTGGAACGCGGATGACCTCACTCGCCGCCTTCGTCCTGGCCTCACTGGTCCTGGTCGCCGTGCCCGGACCCAACCTGATCTACATCGTCACGCGCGGCGTGCAGGACGGACGGCGGGCCGGCATCGTCTCGGCCCTCGGCGTGGAGACCGGCACGCTCCTCCACGTCATCGCCGCCGTCTGCGGACTGGCAGCGCTCATCGCCGACCACCCGCTCGCCTTCACCGTCCTGCGCTACGCGGGCGCCGGCTACCTCACATACCTGGGCGTACGTGCGCTGCTCCACCGTCCGCCCCCCGCCGTCGGCGCCGCAGACGCCACCGGCCGTCCTGCTCAACGCCGGTTGCTCCGGCTCTACTGCGACGCCGTCCTCGTGAACCTGTTCAATCCCAAGGTCGTCCTCTTCTTCCTGGCCTTCCTCCCGCAGTTCCTGCCCACCGGCCTGTCTCCGTCGGACGCCCGGTCGCACATGCTCATACTCGGCGCGGTCTTCCTGTCCATCGCCCTCGCGCTGGACCTCTGTTACGCCCTCATCGGCGCAGCACTCACCGGCCGACTCCGCGGGACACCGCGCCGCGCCCGCCACCTGTCCTACTTCACCGGTGGCATCTACCTTGGCCTGGCCGCGCTGGTGTTCATCTGAAGCCGCATGGCCGGCGCCATGGACTCATGTCGCGTCACAGCCGACGGACGGCCGTACGAACATGTGGAAAGCCGTGTTGGGGCCTTCGTCGTTGCGTGGGAGGCCTCGGGCTGGGGGATTGCGGCGCGGTCAGTGGATGGGGAGGTTGGCCAGGTAGGAGTGGACGTTGCGGCGGGTCTCGGGTGCGCTGTCGCCGGCGAACTTCTCCGCTACGGCGTCCGCCAGGACGAGGGCGACCATCGCCTCGGCGACGATCCCGGCGGCCGGGACCGCGCACACGTCGGAGCGCTGGTGGTGTGCCCGCGCCGCCTCTCCCGTGCTGACGTCGACCGTCGCCAGGGCGCGTGGCACGGTCGCGATCGGCTTCATCGCGGCCCGTACGCGCAAAGTCTCACCGGTGGACATGCCGCCCTCGGTGCCGCCGGAGCGGTCGGACGAACGCCGGATGCCCCTGGCGGTCGGCACGATCTCGTCGTGTGCCTTCGAGCCGGGTACGCGGGCGAGCTCGAAGCCGTCGCCGACCTCGACGCCCTTGATGGCCTGGATGCCCATGAGCGCGGCCGCGAGCCGGGCGTCGAGACGGCGGTCCCAGTGGACGTGCGAGCCCAGGCCGACCGGCACTCCGCAGGCGAGGACCTCCACCACGCCGCCCAAGGTGTCGCCGTCCCTGTGCGCCTGGTCGATCTCCGCGACCATCGCCTTCGACGCGTCCGCGTCCAGGCAGCGCACCGGGTCCTCGTCCAGCCTCGCCTCGTCGGCGGGGGTGGGGCGGACACCATAGGGGGCCTTGGCGGCGCCGAGCTCGACGACGTGCGAGACGATCTCGATGCCGGTCGTCTCCTTGAGGTACGAGCGCGCCACCGCACCCAGCGCCACGCGGGCCGCCGTCTCACGGGCGCTCGCCCGCTCCAGGACCGGACGGGCCTCGTCCAGGGCGTACTTCTGCATTCCCGCCAGGTCGGCGTGACCGGGACGGGGCCGGGTCAGCGGCGCGTTGCGGGCCACCTGCGCGAGCTCGGCCGGGTCCACCGGGTCGGCCGCCATGACCTGCTCCCACTTCGGCCACTCGGTGTTGCCGACCATGATGGCGACAGGCGAACCCATCGTGCGGCCGTGCCGCACGCCGCCGAGGAACGTGACCTCGTCCCGCTCGAACTTCATCCGCGCGCCGCGGCCATGGCCCAGCCGCCGCCGGGCCAGTTGGTCCGCCACCATCGCCGTGGTGACCGGCACACCGGCCACCAGGCCCTCCAGCGTCGCCACCAGGGCGGGTCCGTGCGACTCCCCCGCCGTCAGCCAGCGCAGCCTGCTCAATTTCCTGCTCCCTCGGTGGAGTTGGTGGAGTCGGTGAAGTCGCGTTTTCCGTGTAGCCAGGCGACTCTGTCGTGCAGCTCGTCCGCCGTCAGCGCCGTCAGCATCGCGTCCCGTTCCGCGGCCGCCTCGCCCGCCGGGTGCAGGAGCCGCGTGCCCAGCTCGCGTGCCACCAGTTGGGTTCTGGCCGTACGGGCCCGCCGCACGGCGTTGTACTTTTCCAGGCGCTGTGCCATGTCCCGCCCGTCGCAGTCGAGCAGTTCACCGAGTGCGGCGGCGTCTTCCAAGGTCATGGATACGCCTTGGACCGCGTACGGGAGCATCGGATGCGCGGCGTTGCCCAGCAGCGCGACCCGGCCGTCGGTCCAGCCCGCCACGGGGTCGCGGTCGCAGAGAACCCACGTGCGCCACTCCTGCCCCAGCTCCAACAGCCTTCGTACGGACTCGGCCGGCGCGGGGAACTCGCCCAGGACGTGAGGCTGGTCAAGGGGCAGTCCGACCAGGGCCTCCTGCGCGCCGTGGTCCCGGGTGGCGCCCAGGTTCAGATACCGGGTGCCGTCGGCCGCGCGGTGGATGAAGTGGACTATGTGACGGCCCGGGCCCACCCAGGCCGTGACGCTGCCGGGCGACAGATCGGGCGGAAGGCGATCGTCCGCAATGTCCGCCAGCGGGACCACCGAGTGGTAGATGGTGTGGCCTGATGCCCGGGGGCCGCCGTCGCCGACGAGTTGGCGCCGGACGGCGGAGCGGATGCCGTCGGCGGCGATCAGTGCGGAGCCCGTGAAGCGCCGCCCCGTGTCGGTGACCGCGGTGACGCGATCCGCGGTCTGGTCGTACCAGGTGACCGACTGCCCCGGGACCAGCTCGATCCCGCCTGCCGCGCGGCAGGCGTCAAGCAGTACGGAGTGCAGCTCGCCGCGGTGCAGGACCGCGTACCCGTTCCCGAAACGCTCCTCGTAGCGGCCCTTCAGGGGCATGCCGGCGATCCGCTCACCTGTCGTGGCGTCCATGAGACGCAGCTCGTCGACGAAGACGGCCCGTTCGCGCACCGCCCCGTCCACTCCGATCCGTTCGAGCGCGTGGAAGGCGTTGGGTGACAGTTGCGTGCCCGCGCCGGGCTCGGCGAAATCGTTCCGTCGCTCCAGCACGGTCACCCGATTCCCCCTGGCGGCGACACTCAGCGCCGTCGCCAGGCCGCCGATTCCCGCGCCGACGACCAGAATCCGGCCGGCGCTCACGTCAGGACCTCCTGGGGGAAGAGCCGGGCCAACTCGGCGTGGAATCCGGGGAATGTCTTGCCCACACACGCCGGATCGTCGAGGTCGAGGCCCGGAGCCCGCAGCCCCAGCACCGAGAACGCCATCGCGATCCGGTGGTCCCGGTGGCAGGCGATCCGGGCCGGCCGGACCGGCCTCGGATGCACCGTGATCCAGTCCCGGCCCGACCGGGTCGCCACCCCGCACGCGGCCAGGTTCCCCGCGACAGCGGCGATACGGTCCGACTCCTTCAGCCGTGCGTGCCCGATACCCCGGATGGTGATCGGCGCGTCGGCGAGCGGCGCGATCGCGGCCAGCGTCATGAACGTGTCCGAGATCGTGCCCATGTCGACGTCGAAGCCGCCGCGCAGGAGACCCGTTCCGGTGACCGTCGTCGAGTCCGCGCCGATCTCCACCCGCGCGCCCGCCCTGCGGAGCGTCTCGACGAATCCGAGGTCTCCCTGGAGGCTGTCGCGGCCGAGTCCCGGCACGGTGACCGTGCGTCCGGTGACGGCCGCGGCCGCGAAGAAGTACGACGCGGTGGAGGCGTCCGGCTCGATCACCAGGTCGGTGGCGGTGTAGCCGCCACCCGCGATCGTGATGACGCCGGGCGCCTGTTCGTCGACGCGCGCCCCGAAGCGGCGCATCAGCGCGAGGGTCATGTCGATGTACGGCCGGCTGACCAGGTCTCGTACGGTCACGGTCAGCGGTTCGGCCAGCAGGGGCGCCGCCATCAGCAGGCCGCTGAGGAACTGGCTGCTCAGGCCGCCGTCCACAGCCAGTTCACCGCCGCGCAGGCCGTCGGCGTCCACCCGCAGCGGCAGCCCGCCAGACCCTTCGACGGTCACCTTCGCCCCGAGGCCCGTCAGCGCGTCGGCCAGCGGGCGCAGCGGGCGGGCCCGCAGCTGCGCGGAGCCGTCGAAGACGTAGGTGCCCCGGCCCGTCGCGACGAACGGGGGCAGGAATCGGGCCGCCGTCCCGGCGTCGGCGCACCAGACGCGCGCTCCGGCGGTCGGGCCGCGGCCCGTCCCGGTGACGTCCCAGGAGCCCGAGTCCTCCACCCGTACGCCCAGAGCCTTCAGCGCGTCCCGGAAAGCCACCGTGTCGTCGCTGACCAGCGGGTCCCGCAGCCTGCTGGTGCCCGGCGCGGCCGCGGCCAGCAGCAGGGCCCGGTTCGTGATGCTCTTGGAGCCCGGGACGCGGGCCGTGAGCGGGGCGCTCATCGGGCGTACCCCCGCTCCAACTCGAAGGCGGTGGTGGTGGGGCTCGGCTGGGTGTTCACCGGACGGTCAGGGCTCCTTCGTACGAGACAAGTGGGGGGCGCAGGGGCGTGCGGCCCGGTCATGCAGGCGCCTTCAGCGCTTGTACGAGCCGCTGCGCGGTGTCGTCCGCCGAGTCGGTGTCGGCGTCGACATGCAGGCGGGCGAGCCGCCGGTACACCGGACCGCGCACCCGGAAGACCTCCCTGAGCCGGCTCTCCGTGTATCCGGCGTACCCGGCGTACCCGGCCAGCAGCGGCCTGCCCTCGGCGCTGCCGATCCTTGCCAGCGCCGTGTGGAGCGCCACTTGGAGGTGGACGACGCGGTGGCCGGCGAGGCGCCGCTGGGTCGCCTCGTCGAGGACGGCGCCGCCGCCCAGCGCGAGAACACCGTCGTGCTCGGCGAGGGCGGCCCGTACCGCCTCCCGCTCCAGCTGCCTGAAACGGGCCTCGCCGTGGTGCCGTACGAAGTCGGGCACGGGCATGTCGCAGGCCGCCGCGATGTCGTGGTCGGTGTCCCTGAAGGCCACCCCCAGGTGCCGCGCGAGCAGTGCGCCGACGGTGGTCTTGCCGGAGCCCGGGACGCCGATCAGGACGGCTGCCGCTCGCACGAGCGCACCACCCCGGTCAGCAGATCGCCGACGATCCGTACGCCGCCCTCGGTGAGCACCGACTCGGCGTGGAACTGCATCGACGCGAAACCGCGGCCGCGCAGCGCGTGCACCTCGCCGGTCCGCGCGTCCCGGCTGACCTCGACGACTCCCAGCTCCGGGTGGCCGAACTTGTCCTCCTGGCTGCGGGCGGCGAACGTGTTGTAGAAGCCGACCCGCTCACGCGCGCCGAACAGGTCGATCTCCTTCGCCACGCCCTGGTTGGGCACGTCCCGGCGGGCCACTTCGAGGCCGAGCAGCGTGGACAGGACCTGGTGGCTGAGACATACGGCGAGGAAGGGCCGTTCCTCGGCGAGGAGCTGGGAGACCGCCGACCGCAGATGCGCGATCTTGGCGTGGCCTGTGTCGCGCGGATCACCAGGTCCCGGGCCCATGACGACCAGGTCGTGGTCGTCGAAGTCGTACCGCTCGTCGAAGCGGCAGACCGTGACCCGCAGTCCCATGGCGGCCAGTTGGTGGCCGATCATCGCGGTGAAGGTGTCCTCGGCGTCGACGATCAGGACGCTACGCCCGGCGAGCTCGGCGACGGTGTCGGACCGCTCACCGGTCTCCCGCAGCCAGAAGCCGGCGATGCTGTCGTTGCGCCGCTCCAGCGCCTCGCGGACCTGGGCGTGCGCGGCGAACCGGTTCGTGCCCCCCGCCTCCAGCGCGGACAGCAGCCCGGCGGCCTTGGCCCGGGTCTCGGCGACCTCGCTCGCCGGGTCGGAGTGACGGACCAGGGTCGCGCCGACGCCGATGCGCACCTGGCCGGCGTCGCTGATGTCGGTGGTCCGGATGAGGATGGCGGAGTCCATGGTGCGGCCGCCGTTCTCGTCCCGGCCGATGAGGGCCATGACGCCGCTGTAGTACCCGCGGCCGTCCGGCTCGTACCGGTTGATCACCTTGCAGGCGCTCTCCAGCGGGCTGCCGGTGACGGTGGGCGCGAACATCGTCTCGCGCAGGATGTCCCGTACGTCATGCGATGTCTCGCCCTCGATGAAGTACTCGGTGTGGGCGAGACGGGCCATCTCCTTGAGGTACGGGCCGACGACCCGCCCGCCCTTCTCGCAGATCCGGGCCATCATCTTGAGCTCTTCGTCCACGACCATGTAGAGCTCGTCGGCCTCCTTGCGGTCGGCCAGGAAGGCCATCACGCCCGGCAGATCGGGTCCGGCGGCCGGGTAGCGGTAGGTGCCGCTGATCGGGTTCATCACCGCGGTGCCGCCGTGCAGGCTGACGTGGCGCTCGGGGCTGGCACCGACGAAGGTGCGGCCGCCCGCGCGGACCAGGAAGGTCCAGTACGCGCCCGACTCCCGCTCCAGCAGGCGGCGGAGGAACGACAGGGCGCTGCGCGGTGTGTAGTCGGTGATGTCCGCGACGAACGAGCGCTTGATGACGAAGTTCGCGCCTTCGCCGTTGCCGATCTCGCGCTCGATGACGTCCCGCACGATGGCGGCGTAGCGGTCGTCGTCCATGTCGAAGTGACCGCCGGACAGGGTGATCGGCTCGTCGGGCAGCCGCCGCAGGGCGTCGGCGAGCGGCAGGGCGCACTGCTCGGCGACGGTCATGGTGATCAGCGGTTCCCCGTCGTCGGCGCTGACGAAGCCCCGCTCGGAGATCTGGCGGTACGGGATCACGGCGAGGACTTCATGGCGTGCGGCGGCGCCTTCGGCGGGCGCGTCGGCGGGCGCGTCGGCAACGGGAATGTCAGCGAGCGCGTCCACCGTGGAGACCTCGCCGAGCAGGACTTCGAGCACGTCCTGGCCGGCGGTCTCGGGCCGGTACAGCAGTGCGTACGCCGCTGACGGCGACGCGAGCACCCGGCCCAGCAGGTCCTCGGTCATCGGCCGGCCCCGCTCGTGAGGTTCGCCGGGTTCGCCGGTGTGAGGTCGTCCAGCAGCGACTTGGCGGTGGTGACCACCGCGCAGCGCTGTGCCGCGTAGTCGAGCGCCAGGCGGTGGTACTGCGACGAGAAGTCGGCGACCGCGTCCGCGACCAGGAACGGCTGGATGTCGTTGGTGAAGGCCTCGACAGCCGACATCAGGACACCCACATGGGCGTACACACCGCAGATGATCAGCTGGTCACGGCCGTGGAAACGCATCCGCTCCAGCAGTTCCGACTTGAAGAAGGCGCTGTAGCGCCACTTGGTGAACACCCAGTCGGCGGCCCCTGGTTCGAGCTCGTCGACCACCTTGCGGTCCTCCGCCGAAACCTTCATGCCCGGTCCCCAGAAGTCCTTCAGCAGACCGCGTTCCTCGTCGGTCATGCCGCCGGGCTGGGCGGTGTAGGCGATCGGGATGCCGAGTGCGGCGCACCGGTCGCGCAGCAGCGCGGCGTTGCTCACCAGCTCGCTGCCGGGGGACTGGTCCCGCGGGAACGGCCGCAGGAAGTAGCGCTGCATGTCGTGGACGAGGAGCACCGCCCTGCCCGGGTCGACCGTCCACCGCGCGGTGTTGGCCGGAAGGTCGCCCTCGGAAGGCATCGGATACGGGTCGATGGGCGGAATTCCCCCCATGGTGCTGTCCTTTCGCTGGGTGCCGTACGAGATGGTTGTGCGGTACGGGATGCGGGAGTCGGCCGGTCATCCGAGCCAGGCCGAGGCGACCGATATCGCCTGGCGCGGGTTCAGCCGCGGGTCGCAGAAGCTGGTGTACTTGTCGCCGACCTGATGCATCCGGTCCTGGTCGGTGACGCACTCGGTGACCTCGTCGGGAGTGGTCTCCAGGTGGATGCCGCCGGCGACGCCTCCCCCCGCGGTGACCGCGTGGTGGAACTCCACGACTTCCCGTACGACGGTCTTCACCAGCCGCGTCTTGAGCCCTTCGGGGCCGGTGACGGTGTTGCCGTGCATCGGGTCGGTCAGCCAGATGACCGGGTGGCCGGCCGTGCGTACCGCCTCGACCAGCGCGGGAAGGCGCTCGCCCGCCGTGTCGGCGCCCATGCGCGCGATCAGGGTGAGACGGCCGGGCGTACGCTCCGGGTCGAGCTTCTCGCACAGCGCCAGCAGCTCTGGCTCCGTCATCTTCGGGCCGACCTTGCAGGCCACCGGGTTGGCGACGGCGGCGAGCAGCGCGACATGCGCGCCGTCCACCTGGCGGGTGCGCTCGCCGATCCACGGCCAGTGGGTGGAGGTGAGCAGCAGCCGGCCGTCCGGCAGGGTGCGCAGCATCGGCAGTTCGTAGTCCAGCAGCAGCGCCTCATGGCTGGTCCACACCGGGGTCTCGGGCCGGGTGCGCCGGCCCTCGCCGCCCCAGCCGAGGTGATCGAGGACGTCGCGGGACGCGCGGTAGCCCGTCAGCATCCGGGTGGGGTCGGGCCTGCGCAGGTCGGGATCGGGCTCGGGCGCGTTGACCATGTGGCCCCGGTAGACGGGGAGTTCCACGCCGCCGACGGTCTCGGTGGGGCTGGATCTCGGCTTGCTGTACTGGCCGGCCATGCGGCCGACCCGCAGGACCGGCTTGTGGGAGGTCATCTTCATGACCCCCGCCAGCACCTCCAGCAGACCGGCCTTGCGGGCGACGTCGCCCTGATCGCACTCGGCCCAGTCCTCGGCGCAGTCGCCGGACTGGATGATCTGGACCCGGCCGGCGGCGGCCTCGGCGAGCCGCGCGGCGAGCGCGTCGGTGCCGGCGGCGTCGACGAGCGCGGGCGCGGACGCGAGTTCTTCCCTTACGCGCGGAAGTTCCGCGTGACCTTCCCAGTCGGGCTGCTGAACCGCGGGCAACGAACGGAGGAATTCGTGGACATTGTTCACCTGATACCCCCCAGGGCGAATTGATGCCGTGAAGTGAGTGCGGCCCGTCCGAGTACGGACGGCCAGACGACGGCTGCGCACCGACTCTTAACGACCGTTGAAGGGACAAGAAGCCTCACCGGCGGACTCCGTCAAATAGCGGGGGATTGTCGTCCCGACTTGACGGAGTTCCGCCTGCGGCGTTGCGAAAGGCGGGCGGCCCGAAGAGAGTCCAGCAGTGCGGCCCCCGAGACGCGCCGCGGATCAGTCAGTCCCCCGATGTGTGGAGGTCAGTAATGTCCGAGACCGCGCGCCCCCAGGCGTTCGCCGACGATGCGCAGCTGCGGCGCGACAACCGGGCGATCGTCGAGCAGTACATGAACACCCGTGGTGAGGACCGTCTCCAGCGCCATCTGCTGTTCACCGAGGACGGCAGTGGCGGGCTGTGGACCACCGACACCGGCGAGCCGATCGTCATCCGCGGCCGGGACACGCTCGGCGAGCACGCGGTGTGGTCGCTGAAGTGCTTCCCGGACTGGGTCTGGACGAACATCGAGATCTTCGAGACGCAGGACCCGAATCGTTTCTGGGTGGAGTGCGACGGTGAAGGGAAGATCCTCTTCCCCGGCTATCCCGAGGGCTATTACAGGAACCACTTCATCCATTCCTTCGAGTTCGAGAACGGGAAGATCAAGCAGGAGCGGGAGTTCATGAACCCCAATCAGCAGCTGCGCGCGCTGGGAATTCCCGTACCTTCGGTGAAGCGCGAAGGAATTCCCACCTGATATGCGGGCCGACATCGCCTGGTGGGACCTGGATGGATCACCGCAGACGATCGAATCGCTGCGTGAGCATCTGCGCGACGGCGCCGTGGACCCGTGGGCGGACGTGCCCGGGTTGCGCCTGAAGTTCTGGATGGCCGACCGGGAGAACAACCGCTGGGGCGCGGTCATGTTGTGGGAGGCCGACCGGCCCACGGACCGGCTGCTGCCGCCCAACCGCGCCGCCGAGCTGATCGGCTGTCCGCCCACGCACCGGACGCGGTTCGACATCGAGGCCACCGTCGAGGGCGTTCACTCCCTCCCGCTGCTTCACCGCCTCGGTCCGGCACTCGCGCAGTGACGCCGCACGACCTCTTCAGGAGAACTCATGCACGACTACATGGTTGTGGACGCCTTCGCCCGTAAGCCGCTCGAAGGCAATCCGGTGGCCGTCTTCTTCGACACCGCCGACCTCACGGCCGAGCGGATGCAGCAGATCGCCCGCGAGATGAACCTCTCCGAGTGCACCTTCGTGCTCCCGGCGGAGCAGGGCGGCGACGCGCGCGTCCGGATCTTCACCCCCGTCAACGAACTGCCGTTCGCCGGCCATCCGATGCTGGGCACGGCGGTCGCACTCGGGCTGACCATGAAGCGCGACCGGCTGCGTCTTGAGACCGCCATGGGCGTCATACCCTTCGAGCTGGCCGACGAGGAAGGCGCCACAGCCGTACGGATGCGACAGCCGCTGCCCACCTGGGAGCCGTACGAGCACAGCGCGCCACTGCTCGCCGCGCTCGGCGTCGACGAGCCCGTCACCCCGGTCGTGGCCTACCGCAACGGCCCACGCCATGTCTTCGTCGGCCTGCCGAGTGTCGAGGCGCTGTCCGCCCTGCACCCGGACCACCGGGCCCTGTCCGCGTTCCCCGACATGGCCGCCAACTGCTTCGCCGGGTCGGGCACGCACTGGCGTACCCGGATGTTCTCGCCGGCGTACGGCGTGGTCGAGGACGCGGCGACCGGTTCGGCGGCGGGCCCCCTCGCGATCCACCTGGCCCGGCACGGGCTCGCCGCGTACGGGCAGGACCTGGAGATTCTCCAGGGCGTCGAAATGGGCCGCCCCTCGCTGATGCGCGCGATCGCCGAGGGCGAGGGCGAGAAGGTCGGTTCGGCGCACGTCGGCGGCCACGGCGCGGTCGTCGCCCGCGGCACCATCTACGTCTAGAGAGGCTCCTGTGAGCACCCCGACCACCAGCACGACCACCAGCACCACCGCCAGCACCAGCACCAGCACCATGGGGAGAAGCAGCCAGTTCGAGTCGCTCAGTGGCGAGACCGACCTCGACTTCCCCGAGTACGACGCCCCCGCAGCCGATCCCATCGCGCTGCTGCGGACCTGGCTCGACCAGGCCGTCGAGCGCGGCGTGCGCGAGCCGCGGGCCCTCTCGCTGGCCACCGCCGACGCCCGCGGTCGCGCCTCCACCCGCATCATCGCCCTCAGCGGCGTGAGCGACCGCGGCCTGGTCTTCATGAGCCACACCAGCAGCCAGAAGGGCCGCGAGATAGCCGAGACCGGCTGGGCCTCGGGCCTGCTCTACTGGCGTGAGACCGCCCAGCAGATCAGCGTCTCGGGCCCGGTCGAGCAGCTCGGCGACGCCGAGTCCGACGCCCTGTGGTTCGGGCGCCCGGTCCCCATGCACGCCATGTCGACGGCCGCCCACCAGAGCGAGCCGCTGGACGACGTGGCGGCGCTGCGGGCCGAGGCCGTCCGCCTCGAGGCGACCGGTACGCCGCTGCCGCGCCCGGAGCGCTTCGTCGGCTATGTGCTGGTGCCCTCAACCGTGGAGTTCTGGGCGGCGAGCTCCGACCGGCTGCACCGCAGGCTCCGCTACGACCGGCTCGACGATCAGAGCTGGAGCACGAGCCGGCTCCAGCCGTGAGGGGGGCCGGGCACATGCATGTGGTGGTCAGCGGGGGCGGGATAGGTGGTCTCACCACCGCCCTGGCCCTCCACGAAGCGGGCATCCGGGCGACGGTGCTGGAACGGACCCGCGAGATCCGGCCGCTCGGTGTGGGCATCAACCTCCAGCCGCACGCGGTCCGCGAGCTCACTGAACTGGGCTTCGCCGACGAGCTCGCCGCCATCGGCGTACCCACCGCCGACATGGTCTGGGTCGACCGGACCGGCAACCGCCAGCATCACGAGGAGCGCGGCATCGCCCGCGGCTACCGCTGGCCGCAGTACTCGGTCCACCGCGGTGAGCTTCAGATGATGCTCCTGGCCGCGGTACGGGAGCGACTCGGCCCGGACGCGGTCCGCACCGGGACGGCCTTCGAGGGCGTACGCCACACCGCCGACGCGGTACGGGTGCGCGCCGGCGTCCGGGAGACCGGCGAGGCGGTGGACATCGCCGGGGATCTCCTCGTCGGTGCGGACGGCCTGCACTCGGCGGTACGGGCCGGGCTTCACCCGGACGAGGGCCCGTTGCACTGGTCCGGAACCATGATGTGGCGCGGGGTCACCGAGACCGAGGCGTTCCTGACCGGCCGCACGATGGTCCACGCCGATGCCGGCCGGGGCGCCCGGGTGATCGCCTACCCGATCAGCCCCGGGGCGGCCGGCCGGGGACGGTCGCTGACCAACTGGGTCTGCATGGTCTCGGTCGCCGACCCCCAGCCTCTCGACGGCGCCGCGGGCTGGAACCGGGCCGGCCGGATCGAGGACGTACTGCCCCACTTCGCCGACTGGGAGATCGACTGGCTCGACGTGCCCGGGATGCTGACCGGCGCCGGGGACATCCTCGAGTACCCGATGGTCGACCGCGACCCGCTGCCGAGCTGGGGCGACGGCCGGGTGACGCTCCTGGGCGACGCCGCTCACCCGATGTACCCGGTCGGTGCGAACGGCGCCTCGCAGGCCATCGTCGACGCGCGGGTCCTCGCGTACGAACTCGCGACGCACGAGGACCCGGTCGCCGCCCTGCGTGCGTACGAGGACAAGCGCCGGGCGGCCACCAGCGCCGTCGTCCTCGCGAACCGGCAGATGGACCGGTCGAAGCCCAGGAGCCCGAGCGCGAGCGCGACCGGCTCAAATACCGCGCTCACCCAGGGCGTTTACACCAAGATCGCCACCACGTACCGGAACTCCACCGGTGACGACGTGGCCGGCCTCAACGCGCGTGCCTCGCTGCACCCGCCGATCCGCAAGGGAACTCCGACATGACAGTCAAGCCAGTCACCCCCGAGCCCACGGACGTGACCTCGACGTACTACGCGGCGTGGAAGGCCAAGGACTTCGACACCCTGCGCTCGGTGCTCGCCGAGACCGTGGACTTCATCGGCCCGTACGGCAGCGCGACCAGCGCCGACGAGTTCCGCGCGAAGATCGAGGTGGCCTCGGAGATCAACACCGACATCGTCGTCAAGAAGGTCTTCAGCGACGGACCCGACGTGCTCACCTGGTTCGAGATGCACACCAGCGTCGCCGCACCCGTCCAGGTGGCCACCTGGAGCCATGTGGTGGACGGCAAGATCGCCCGCCAGCGGGTGGCCTTCGACCCGCGCCCGATCACCGGCTAGCGGATCCCCGGCCGGCGGTCCGTCCGGGTGTGGTCCCGCCACCGCCGCGGCGGAGCCGCACCCGGTGGCGGGGCCCTGCCACCGGCGCCTGAGCAGCCCTCTTGTGACGGGACAACCACAGTCCCGTCACAAGTGAGTGGCGCCTGCACCTCGCCCTCACCCCCCTTGCGCAGCCAGGCTTTTGGCGGCGCTCAAGAGAGTTGCCTGGGCAGTGCGTGGAGGGGGGTTTCTGTGAGCCTTCAGGCTGACAGGATCATGGCTGTACGAGATGGCTGGGGGCCCGAGCGGCTCGGGGCAGTGGCGGTCAGATCCGAACGCGAAGTCGTGCTCCAGGACCTGAGCACGGCCCTGTTCGCCTCACTCCCCCGCCGGGACCAGCGACGCAAGGGCGAGCAGTATCTGCGCGGCCTGCTCGCGGCGCAGGGCCGCAGGTCCATCAGGAACGTCGCGGTCTGCCTGGGCGACCCGACACTGGAACAGAGCCTGCACCACTTCATCTGCAACTCCACCTGGGACTGGATGCCGGTGCGCGAGGCACTCGCCGACTGGCTCGACCAGGCCATCGGCCCGCTGGCCTGGGTGGTGCGGCAGATGTCGATACCGAAGTCCGGCCGGCACTCGGTGGGCGTGGGCCGCGGCTTCGACCTCCACCGGGACCAGACATTCGACGGGCAGCAGGCGTTCGGCGTGTGGTCCGCCTCCGAGCAGGCCAGTGCACCGGTGAACTGGCGGCTGCTGCTGGAAGAGGCACAGGGCGAGACGCAGGAGGAATGCGCCGCCTCGGCGGCCCTGGACTTCGCCCGCCTCTACGACGCCGCCCGCCGTCCCGTCGTACTCGACACGCCCACCAGGAGCCCCGAGGCCACGATCCGGCGCTTCAGCGACGCCGGTGTGCCCGTGCTCGTACGCCTGCACGGCACCGCGCGGCTCACGGTCCGGGAAGCGGCCATGCCCGGATACGGTCAGGGCGCGCACCCGGCCCAGCGGATCCTCGATGCGGTCAAGGGGCTGCGCAGGCCCACCGGATGGTTCGACCCGACGGCACCCTCCGGCGTACGGCAGGTGCCGGCGGTGAAGGTGCGTGTGGGGCTGCCGAGCACCGAGGAGGGCCCGGGGCGGGGGCTCGTACTCCTCGGGGAGTGGGAAAACCCCCGGCGTCCCCCCACCCGGATGTGGGTCACGAACATGGCCGGGGCGCCCGCGTCGGCGCTGCTGCGTCTGACGAAGCTCACCGACCGGGTGGGGCGGGACCTGTCGGGCTTCGGCGACCGGGCCGGGCTGCGGGACTTCGTGGGGCGGTCCCTGCGGGGCTGGCACTGCCACATCACGCTGGCGTCCGCGGCGCATGCTGTGGAGGTGCTGACGGCCGGCCGCCGCGGCGGCGGCGAGCGCTACTTTCCCGGGATCCCGGCCTGAGGGTCCGACTCGCGCTGTCGCCGCAGGACGTCCCGGGCGCGCAACAGCCGCAGTGCGAGCTGCACTTCGAGCGCCCGGGCGGGCTTCTGCCAACCGGGGCCGAGCAGCTCGGTGATCCGGTCGAGCCGGCGCGCGACCGTGTTGGGGTGGACGTGCAGCTCCTCGGCCGCGCGGGTCGGGCTGTTGCCGGAGGTGAAGTAGGCCTCGATGGTCGGGACGAGAGCGGTGGTGCGCCGGGCGTCGTGGTCGAGCACCGGGCCGATGGCCGAGGAGACGAATCCGTCGACGTCGTGGTCGTTGGAGAGCAGCAGCCCGAGGAAGCCGAGATCGCTCATCGCCGCGGCGCTGCCGACACCGTCCAAGGCGATCAGGGCGTCGAGGCAGCGCAGCGACTCCTGGTACACCTTGGCGAC
The DNA here is from genome assembly GCF_040611155.1 of Streptomyces sp. NPDC002994. Taxonomy (NCBI): domain Bacteria; kingdom Bacillati; phylum Actinomycetota; class Actinomycetes; order Kitasatosporales; family Streptomycetaceae; genus Streptomyces; species Streptomyces sp. NPDC002994. Next base: position 142,808 of record NZ_JBEXNQ010000009.1, on the reverse strand, counting down.
GGCGGCGAGCCCCTCGGCCGGACCCGACGCGCCGACCGTGACGGGCCGCCCCAGCAGCGGCGACAGTTCGTCGGAGACGGCCCGGGCGGCGGCCGAGGCGTCCGAGCCCGGCAGCAACAGCACGATGCACCCGCCCTGGACCGTCTTGAGCCCGGAGTGCCGGTAGGCGTAGGAGGAGGCCCAGACGACGGCCTTGCCGTGCTCCCCGCCCTCGGGACGGGCCAGTACGACGACGTACGAACCGTCCGGATCGATGCCCGACTGCCAGGCCCGGTGGGTGAGTTGGCGTGGTGCCCGCAGCGGTGCGGCAAGCAGGTCGTCGAAGAGCTCGTCACGCACGGGCCCGGCGGCGACGGCCGTACTGCGCTGGATCACCAGCAGCAGCGCGACGATCTGCCCGACGAAGCCGAAGAACCGCTCGGCCTCGGGGGCCGGCGGCTGCGCGGCCTTGAGCAGTACGACTCCGAGATCCTCGGCCCCGGCCGCGACAGGCGTCGCCCACAGGTTCTCGGAGAGGGCGCTCGGCGAGCCGGCGGCACGCGCCTCCAGCGCGGCCCGGCCCGTCAGCGCCTCCTTGAAGACCTCGGCCTCCTCGAAGTCCTCCCCCTGGGCGTCGGAGCCGGTGGACGCCAGGATCTGCCCCTGCGGGTCGCCCACCGCGAGCGTCGCGCCCAGCGCGTCGGCCGCCGTCCGCACGATGTCCTGCAGATCCCCGCCGTCGAGCACCTGGGCGATCAGCCGGGACTGGACTTCGTTGAGATACGCCATGCGCGCGATGCTCCCCCGCGCCCTGAACCCCTCCGACTCCAGTTCGGCGATCTCCGTCCGCGTACGGTCGAGGAGCCTGGCCTTCTCCAGGGCGACCGACGCGAAGTCCGCCAGGGAACGCATCACGCTGATCTCGTCGGGCGTGAAGTGGCGCACGACCCGGTCCGCGCCGTAGAGCGCCCCGGTGGGCGCGCTGCCCTGGAAGATGGGCACCGCCATGATGGCGTGCAGCCCTTCGGCGCGTACGACCTCGTCGACCTCCTCCCGGTGCGGTATCCGGTCGTCGTTGAGGTAGTCCGAGGTCCAGAAGGGCGCGCCCTTGTCCTGTGCCATCTCGCCCAGGCCATGGCTCTCCTGCACCACGAGCCCGACGTTGAGCGCGGTCGTGTCACCGTCCGAGCTGTGGATGTACGAGCCGCCCTCGGACTTGCGCAGACTGATGTAGGCCATGTCGAAGCCGAGCAGCCTGCGAGCCCGGCTGGTGATGACCTTCAGCAGGGTGTCGGGGTCGTACGGCGCGGTCATGTCGTGGACCGTGTCGACCAGGGCGGCCATGACCGCCTCCCGCTGGCGGCGCTGGTTGGCCGAGGCGTGGATGCCCATCGCCAACTGGGTCGCCCGCTCCAGCTCGGCGAGCTGCCGCGGGGGCAGATTCTGCCGCCGGCCGCGCTGCAACAGCTCCTGGAAGTGGCCCGGCGGTGACTCCTGTGCGAGCAGCTCCAGAACTGCCAGCGCCGGGGCGTCGGTCAACGCCTCGTCCTTCGCCATGATGCTTCCCCCGTGCTCTCGGCCGGCTCGCCCACCTTCGTGGGAACGTATGTTTCTTCATAAGATGGGTCAAGTTGCTGACCTGCGTGTTTACGGGCTGAGTGTGGCCTCGCCATCACTTGCGGGCGGTGTGTTGTTGTCCGGCCACCTTCCGGGTGCCGACCGGCTCGGACAACGATTTCAGGAGGGCGTCGTGATGAACGGCGCCCATCAGTGTGAAACGGGGGCGGGATGACCGGACTCACCGGACTCAAGGACTACCTGCGGTCGCTCGAACGGAGCCGGGCGGCACTCGCGCACCAGGACCGGCCACGGACCTTCACCATGGCGGGCCGTGAGTGGGATCTGCTGGACGAGGTGTTCGCACCGACGTTCTCGGCGTCGACCGGGGTGGCCATGGAACTGCTCGGCCTCACCGAAACGCCCCCAGTGCCCCGCGGCGGCTCGTTCCTGGAGATCGGGTGCGGCACCGGCATCATCGCCGTGAGCGCCGCGCTCGCGGGCTGCGACCGTGTGACCGCCCTCGACATCAGCGAAGCTGCCGTACGGAACACCGCGATGAACGCGGCGCGGCACGGGGTGAGCGACCGTCTGCGGGCCGTGCACAGCGACCTGTTCGACGAGCTCGCGGCGGGGGAGAGCGGCGGTGAGCGGTTCGACACCGTCTACTGGCACTCGAACTTCGTACTGGCTCCGCCCGCCTACCACTACAAGACGGTGCACGAGCGCGCCTACGTGGATCCCGGCTACCGGGCCCACCGCCGCTTCCTCGCCGACGCCCCTTCGTACGTGGCCGACGGGGGCGCGGTACTGCTGCACTTCAGCGACCGCGGCGACATCGCCTCGCTGCACGCGATCGCCGAGGAGTGCGGACGCGCCCTGCGGGTGGTGCGCAGCCGCCCGGTCCGTGAGGGCGAGGAGACCGTCGAGCACATTCTCTTCGAGATCACCGTCCACTGAACTGCGAAAGAACCCGTGCGCACTCTGCTGATAGACAACTACGACTCTTTCACATTCAACCTGTACCACTACCTCGCCGAGGTGAGTGGGGCCGAGACCGTCGTCATCCGTAACGACGACCCCACATGGGATCCGACCCGGCTCGCGGAATTCGACAATGTGGTGCTGTCTCCCGGCCCCGGAACCCCGGCCCGCGCGGCCGACTTCGGCATCTGCGCGGACATCGTCGAAAAGGGCGACATCCCCCTGCTCGGCGTCTGTCTCGGGCATCAGGGCGTGGCGCTGCTGCACGGCGGCACGGTCGCCCGGGCTCCGGAGCCGCGGCACGGCCGGACCTCGCCCGTACTCCACGACGGAACCGGTCTCTTCCGCGGCATCCCCTCGCCCTTCGAAGTGGTGCGCTACCACTCGCTGACGGTGACGGACCTGCCCGACGAGCTGGAGGGCACCGCCTGGACGCCGGACGGTGTCCTGATGGGGCTGAGGCACCGGCACCGGCCGATGTGGGGACTCCAGTTCCACCCCGAGTCGATACTCACGCAGTACGGACATGAACTCCTCGCCAACTTCATGGACTTGAGCCGCCAGTGGCACGCGGAACGAGGCTCAGCACCCTCTCGTACGCCGATACCTGCCGCCCCTGCGAAGACGCCCCGCGCCCGCCCGGAGTTGCCCACGGACGACGAGGTGCGCCGGCTGCGCGTCCTGGTGGAGCGCACGCCGACCGGCTGGGGTGACGAGGCCGCCTTCCACCGGCTGTTCGGCGCGAGCGAGAACGCCTTCTGGCTGGACAGCAGCAGGACCGACGCCGACTCCGGCCGGTTCTCCGTCATGGGTGACGCGGCGGGCCCGCTCGCGCGGGTGGCCAAGGCCGATGTGTGGAGTCACACCGTCACCGTGCACTCGGCCACCGGCTCCGAGATCATCACGGGCGGCTTCCTCGACTGGCTCGGCCGCGACCTCGATGGAATGCGCACCGAACTCCCCCTCGTCCCCTTCGACTTCACCCTCGGCTGGGTCGGCTACCTCGGCTACGAACTCAAAGCGCAGTGCGGCGGCGAGGCGGCCCATCAGGCCGAGGACGCCGACGCCACCATGGTGTTCGCCGATCGCGCGGTGGTCCTGGACCACGCCACGGGCACCACGTATCTGCTGGCGCTGGCCGAGGACGGCGACGAGGCGGCGGCCCGTGCCTGGCTGCGGACCGCCGCCCGGACGCTGGAGTCGATCGCGGGCGAGCCCGCCGGGGTGCCGGCCGCGCCCTCCGCAGTCGCGGAGATCCGGCTGCGGCACGCCCGCGACGCGTACCTGCGGCTGATCGACACCTGCCAGGAGGAGATCGCGGCGGGTGAGACGTACGAGGTCTGCCTCACCAACCTCGCCGAGGCCGAAGTGGACCTGGACCCCTGGCAGGCGTACCGCGCACTGCGCCGCTTCAGCCCGGCTCCGTATGCCGCGCTGTTGCGCTTCGGGCAGCAGTCCGTACTCAGCACCTCGCCCGAGCGTTTCCTGCGCATCGCCGCGGACGGCACCGCTTCCTCCAAGCCGATCAAGGGCACCCGGCCGCGCGGCGCGAGCGCGGAGCAGGACGCGGCGACCGTCGCGGACCTGCGCTCGGACGAGAAGGACCGGGCGGAGAACCTGATGATCGTCGACCTGGTGCGCAACGACCTCGGCCGCCACGCCGAGCTGGGATCGGTCGAGGTCACCCACCTCTTCGACGTCGAGACGTACGCGACCGTGCATCAGCTGGTGAGTACGGTACGGGCCAGGCTGCGCCCGGACCGGGGCGCCGTGGACTGTGTGCGGGCCGCGTTCCCCGCGGGTTCGATGACGGGCGCCCCGAAGATCCGCACCATGCGGATCATCGACCGTCTGGAGGCCGGACCTCGCGGGGTCTACTCCGGTGCCATCGGTTACTTCTCGCTGTCCGGCGCCGCGGACCTGAGCGTCGCCATCCGTACGGCGGTGCTCACCCCGGGCCGCGTCCGCTACGGGGTCGGCGGGGCGATCGTCGCGCTGTCGGACCCGGAGGCCGAGTTCGAGGAGACGGCGGTCAAGTCGGCCCCGCTGCTGATGCTCACCGGGGCCGGATTCCCCGGCCGCCGCGAGCCGTCCGAGCCCAGCCGCAGCGGCGGAGCGGCCACGGGTCAGTGAGCCGGACCAGGCCACAAGTCAGTGAGCCGGCCGTAGGCCGTGGCCGGTGCGGGCGCCCTGCCGCAGCAGTTCGGCGGGGCCCAGCTCCCGGAGACGGCCCACGAGCCGGCCGAGCAGCCCCTCCGTCTCCGGGTCGCCCGGCGTGTAGATCCACATCTTGGTGTCGGGGGCGGAGGCCAGCGCGAAGCCGGTCGCGATCACGCTGATCTCGTCACCGTCGACGGTCCAGAAGGACTTGCGCCGGGTGACGGACGAGGCGACCTCGTGCCGGGCCCATATCTCGGCGAAGCGACCGCTCGCCTCGGTGAGCTGCCGGATGAACCCGGTCCAGTGCGGGTCGCCCAGGCGGCGGCCGGACTCGGCACGCAACTGGGCGACCATGAAAGAGATCTCGCGCTCCCACTCGACGAGCGGCTGAAGATGCTCCTCGGCGGTGAACAGATGCCACAGCACATTGCGGTCCGCCGGCGGCAGCAGCGCCAGACCGGGATCGAGCGCCGCGTACGCGTCGTTGAAGGCGAGCACGTCGTAGCGGGCCGTCACGATGCTCGCCGGAAGCGGGGTCAGGGCATCGAGGATGGTCTGCTGCTCCGGCGGCTGCGGCTGCCCCGCCGACGCGTCGAGGGGCACACTGGGGATGTCCGCGAGCCGGTAGAGATGATCCCGCTCGGTCCGGTCGAGCCGCAGCGTCCGGGCGATCGCGTCGAGCACCTGGACGCTCGGGTTGATGCGCCGGCCCTGCTCCAGCCACGTGTACCAGGCGACCCCGATGCCGGAGAGCTGGGCGACCTCCTCGCGGCGCAGCCCCGGCGTCCGCCGCCTGGTGCCGGGCGGGATCCCCGCCTCCTCCGGGGTGATGCGCTCCCGGCGGAGCCTGAGGAACGCGCCCAGTTCGGAGCGCCGCTCGGCCTCGCCGGCTGCGGAACCGCTGGTGGGGACGTACGCGGAGTGGGGATCGTCGGGCGTCACCACCCCAGTGTGCGGGACGGCCGCACACCGCAGCCAGATACCCCCGGTACCGGGACAACTGGATATCTGGCAGGGCAATCTGATGACCAGGATCATCGCCGTCATGAGTGAGACCACACAGAACCGGGCTGTTACGGCCCCGCTCCGGGAGACCGAGCCGCCGGCCGAGGACCCGGCCGTACGCCATCGCAAGAACAACCGCATGCTCGTCGTCATGCTGGGCGCGGTCTTCATGGCCCTGCTCGACTCAACCATCGTCAACGTCGCGACGCCGACCATCCGCACCGACCTCGGCACCACCGGCTCGGCGCTGCAGCTCATCGTCTCCGGCTACACGATCGCGTACGCGACGCTGCTGGTGACCGGCGCCCGTCTCGGCGCGCGCAACGGCTTCAGAGCCATGTTCCTGTTCGGGCTCATCACCTTCACCGCGGCCTCACTCGCCTGCGGCCTGGCACCCGGCTCGGCGACCCTGATCGGCGCACGCGTGGTGCAGGGCGTCGGCGCGGCGATGATGATGCCGCAGATCTACAGCCTGATTCAGCTGAGGTTCGAAGGGGCCGCGCGGGCCCGGGCACTGAGCCTGTACGCCGCCGTCATCGGACTCGGCGTCGTGATCGGCCAGGTCGTCGGCGGCCTCCTGGTCAGCGCGGACCTCTTCGGCACCGGCTGGCGTCCGGTGTTCCTGATCAATGTGCCGGTGGGTGTGGTGCTGGTGATCGCCGGACTGCGGCTGCTGCCGGAGGGCAGGCCCGCGAAGCCCAAGGGCCTGGACATCCCCGGTCTGCTGACGCTGACCGCGGCGCTGCTGCTGCTGGTCGTGCCGCTCGTGATGGGTCATGAGCAGGACTGGCCGCTGTGGATGAAGATCTCCCTGGTCGCCTCGGTCCCCATGCTCGTGGTGTTCACCCTCGTCGAGCGTGCGGTCGCGCGCCGCGGCGGAGCGCCGCTGGTGCCGGGCCGGGTGCTGAAGACGCCCGGTCTGGTCTCGGGGGCGTCCGCGAACTTCTTCGCGATGGCCGGGTACGCCGGATTCCTCTTCGCCTTCTCGCAGCACATGCAGTCGGGACTCGGCGAGTCCGCGACCCGTACCGGTCTGACGTTCGCCCCGCTCGCCATCGGCGTCGCGACCGGCAGCCTCACCTGGCAGAAGGTGCCCGAGCGGCTGCACCGGCCCATGATCGCCACCGCGTGTGTGGTCGCCGCGGCCGGGTACCTCGCCATCGGCTTCGACATGCGTTCGGGCGGCCACGGCGGCCTCGCGCTGCCGGCCCTTCAGCTGGTCGTCGGCATCGGCATGGGCTACATCACCAGCCCGCTGCTCACCGTGGCGCTGGCTCAGGTCAAGCCGGCCGACGCGGCGGACGCGAGTGGCGTGATGACCACCGCGGCCCAGATCGCGCAGGTCCTCGGCGTCGCGGCGTACGGCAGCGTGTATCTCGGCTCGGCCGACGGCCAGGGAGCCGACTCCTCGGCGCACGCCATCTTCGTGACCGCGCTGCTCGTCACGGCCGGGGCGCTGGTCAGCTCGCTGGCGGCGCTGCGGCTGCCACGCAAACAGCAGGCCTGACGCGCGGCACGGTCGGGCTGCCGCTGACCTGTAGCGGCGGCCAGTGGGCCGCGCTCCTTCGGACCATGAGGGTCGACAAGAAGTCGCGCGGCAGGCTGCTGCACTTCATCGTCCTCGACGGACCGGGACGCCCGGCGGTCCCGCCCACCCCAAAGACGACCAGCTCCGTACTTCCCCCGGCGGAGCTGGTCCTTTGGGTTTCAGCCGTACGCTCCGCTCCCAGCCGGTGCCGGAAACCGCTCCCGCGCCGGGCAGAGGTCGAAGTGGCTGATGCGGCAGGTGTCGGACGGGGACGACGAGCCCAGGTTGACCGCCGTGCCGTCGCCCGCGATGCGCCAGCGCTTGCCCGCGGGGACGGAGCCGAGCGGCCGGTCGCCCGGCTCGATCAGGATCCAGCGGCCGCGTACGGTCCGGTGCCAGGCGGCCGGGGCGCCGCACCGTTTGCATGCCGTTGCCGTGGCCGTCCGTGGGTCGGGCACGGAGGCCGAACGACGGGCCGCCAGGGTCAGCTCGACGGCCGTGGTGGCCAGCACCTCGGCGAGCAGCACCGGTTCACGGCCGGGTCTGCTGCCTCCGGTCCGCTCGCACGGACCGCACAGCGTCATCCCCAGAACTGCCCGCCACCTGCCGCGCGGGACACCGCACGCGTCGCACACGTCGCATGCGCCGCGCTCGCCGTACGAGACCATGTCGCCCCCACCACCCGCAAACCGCCCTGTTTACAGCCGACTTGGACAATCGTTCCACGAGGGTCTGACAATCATGCCGACAGCGGCCCTGACACCCGACGCGCGTCCGCCGCCCGGCGGCGGCAGTCAGCCCCGGCGGCGCTGCCTGAGGGCGGCGAGCGTCGCGGCGAGGTCCGGGGCGGCGGTGCGGGGCCGGTTGTACGGAAGCTTGCCCAGGACCACGGCCATGCCGCAGGTGTTGGTGAGCGCGGAGAAGACCAGGCCGCTCGCGACCCCGGCGGAGAGCAGCTGCCAGGCCGGGTGCAGCAGGCCGAGGGCGAGGCCCGTCAGGACCAGGGCGCCGGCGGCGAGCCGGACCTGGCGCTCCATCGCCCACGCGCTGCGAGCGGCTCCCGCCGGGTGGTGCAGGTCGTGCCCGCGCGCCGCCCAGCCGCTGGTTCCGCCGGTGAGGGTGGCGGCGGTGACGCCGAGGCCGGCCAGCGTCCGGCAGGCGTTCTCGGAGCGCGTGCCGGACGCGCAGACCACCAGGATCTCGCCCTGCCGCGCGGCTTCCTCGATCGCGGGCAGCGCGTGGTGCAGCCGGTCGAGGGGGACGTTGTGGGCGCCGGGGAGGTGCCCGGAGGCGTACTCGCCCGGTGCGCGTACGTCGATGACGGTCAGGTCGGCCAGCCGGGCGTGGGCCTGGTCGATGTCGAGCGCGGCGGGAGGGTTCATGGCCGACAAGGTACCCCTGCCGTACCCGCCGTACCCCTGGCCGGTCCGTTTCCGGACTACTGAATTCCGCCCCACGGCGGACCACCGAATCGACAGACTGTACGACCGCCCCCACGCATCCAAGAGGAGAGCCGGAATGTCTGCCGACCCGTCCAGCCATCAGCCGACCGCCGCGGACCACCACAACGTGATCCAGGTCCGCGGAGCCCGCGAGAACAACCTGGCGAACGTGTCGGTCGACCTCCCCAAGCGCCGGCTCACGGTCTTCACCGGTGTCTCCGGATCGGGCAAGTCCTCGCTCGTCTTCGGCACCATCGCCGCGGAGTCCCAGCGCCTGATCAACGAGACGTACACGGCCTTCATCCAGTCGTTCATGCCGAGCATGGGCCGCCCCGACGTCGACGCCCTGCACAATCTGAGCGCGGCGATCGTCGTCGACCAGGAGCGGATGGGCGCCAACTCCCGTTCCACGGTGGGTACGGCGACCGATGCGTACACCATGCTGCGGATCATCTTCAGCCGCCTCGGCACCCCTCACATCGGCACGTCCACCGCCTTCAGCTTCAACAGCGCGGAGGGCATGTGCCCCGAGTGCGAGGGCATCGGGCAGGTGACGAAGATCGACGTCGACCAGCTCGTGGACCGTGAACTGTCCCTCAGGGAAGGGGCGATCACCGTCCCCGGTTTCGCGGTCGACGCCTGGTACTGGCAGGTCATGGCCGACTCCGGCCTCTACGACCCCGACACGAAACTGAAGGACTTCACGGCCGCCGAGTGGGACGACTTCCTCCACAAGCCGTCCACCAAGATCAAGACCGGTGGCATCAACATGACGTACGAAGGCCTCGTGGTGAAGGTCCAGCGCGTCTACCTCTCCAAGGACCGCGAATCGATGCAGCCCCACATCCGGGCCTTCGTGGACCGGGCCGTGGTCTTCACCGACTGCCCGGCCTGCGGCGGCACCCGCCTCAGCGCCGCCGCGCTGTCCTCGGTGATCGATGGCGTCAACATCGCCCAGTGCTCGGCGATGCAGATCAGCGACCTGGCCGCCTTCGTACGGAAGATCGCCGATCCGTCGGTCGCGCCGATGCTCGCGGGCCTGAGCCACACCCTGGACTCACTCGTCGAGATCGGGCTCGGCTATCTGAGCCTGGACCGTACGTCGTCCACGCTCTCCGGCGGCGAGGCGCAGCGCGTGAAGATGGTCCGCCATCTCGGCTCCAGCCTCACCGACGTCACGTACGTCTTCGACGAGCCGACCATCGGCCTGCACCCGCACGACATCAGCCGCATGAACGACCTCCTGCTGCGCCTGCGCGACAAGGGCAACACGGTCCTCGTCGTCGAGCACAAGCCCGAGGTCATCGCGATCGCGGATCACGTGGTGGACCTGGGTCCGGGGGCGGGTTCGGCGGGCGGGCAGGTCTGTTACAGCGGCGACGTACCCGGCCTGCGCGCCTCGGGGACGCTCACCGGGCGCCACCTCGAACACCGGGCGCGGCTGCGCGAGAGCGTGCGCGAGCCGCGCGGGAAGATCGCGATCGAGGGCGCGGACCTGCACAATCTGCGGAACGTCTCCGTCGACATCCCGACCGGTGTACTGACCGTGGTGACCGGCGTCGCCGGGTCCGGCAAGAGCTCACTGATCCACGGCTACCTGTCGACGCGCGACGGCGTGGCGGTCGCCGACCAGTCCCCCATCCGGGGCTCGCGCCGCTCCAATCCGGCGACGTACACCGGCCTGCTGGGACCGATCCGTACCGCCTTCGCGAAGGAGAACGGCGTCAAGGCGGCGCTCTTCAGCGCGAATTCGGAAGGCGCCTGCCCGGTCTGCAACGGCCTCGGCCTCGTCTACACCGACCTCGCCATGATGGCCGGCGTGGCGTCGGTCTGCGAGAAGTGCGAGGGGAGGCGCTTCACGCCGGAGGTACTCACCTACACCCTGCGCGGCAAGAACATCAGCGAGGTGCTGGGCATGTCGATGGCCCAGGCGTACGACTTCTTCCCGTCCGGGCAGGCCCGCGCGATCCTGGGCCGGCTGACCGACGTCGGCCTGAGCTACCTCCGCCTCGGCCAGCCGCTCAACACCCTGTCGGGCGGCGAGCGGCAGCGGCTGAAGCTGGCGATCCACATGGCGGAGAAGTCGACGACGTACGTCCTGGACGAGCCGACCACCGGGCTGCACATGGCGGACGTCGACAAGCTCCTGGCGCTCCTCGACCGGCTGGTCGACGCCGGGAACACGGTCGTCGTCATCGAGCACCACCAGGCGGTGATGGCACGGGCGGACTGGCTGATCGACCTGGGTCCGGGCGGCGGCCACGACGGCGGCCGCGTGGTCTTCACCGGGACCCCGGCGGAGCTGGTGGCCGACGGGGACACGCTGACGGCGCGGCACCTGCGGCAGTACGTCGCCGGATAGCCCGCTCGCCCTCTCTCAGAAGTCGTCGCACGTCGCGGTGGCGAACCTGCCGGTGGCGGTGGCCGTCTGCGGCTCGCCGCTGTCCACCGTGACGGAGCAGGTGGCGGAGGAGCCGGAGGCCCCGGTGGTGACGGTCAGGGAGCCGCCCTTCGCGAAGCCGCTGGTCTCGACTTCCTTGCGCCACGGGAGCCGGGCGTCGGACACGGTGTTGGACGAGGCGTTCCCGTCCCTCCAGGTCGTGTAGGCGATGGTGACGCCCTTGGCGTCGCCGGTCACGACGTACTTCACGGTCACGGTCCGGTTCGACTCGTCGTCGACCACCGTGGCGACGGTGGCGATGACGGCGACGCAGCCGCCGGCGAAGAGGAACAGCAGGCCGAGCAGGACCCAGGGCCAGACCCGGCGCTTCTTCTCGGGCGGCGGCGGGGAGGCGGCCCAACCGGGCGGAGGGAGGTCGCCGGGCGGTGGGGGTGGCGCGTCGGACATGGGCGCGTCCTTCCTGCTGGCCTGGTTGGTCGCCTCGACCACCCCTCGATCATTGGCCGGGTCCGGCCCGTACGCCCACGGGCTTGGGCCGGCGGGATGGCGAGACGAAACGTCTTGCGTATGCGGAGAGACAGTGATTACCCTCAAGTCCACCCTGCTCCAGGTCCTCGCGGGCGACTTGACCCCCGACAGCGGTACGGTCGCCCGCCCGCCCCGGACCGGCTTCCTGCGCCAGGACAGCTTCCGTACGGAGGCTCGCGACGACGGCCGTACGGTCCTGGATTCCTTCGGCGGGGCGGAAGGGGCCGACGAACTGCTCTCCCTCGGCCTGTTCCGCGAGGCCGACCTGGCGAAGCCCGTACGCGCCCTGTCCACCGGCGGCCGCCGCAAGCTCGAACTGGCGCGCCTCGTCACCTCCCCCGTGGACCTGCTGCTCCTCGACGAGCCGACGAACCACCTCGCGCCGGCGCTGGTCGAGGAGCTGGAGGTGGCCCTGGCGGGTTATGCGGGCGCGCTGGTGATCGTCACGCACGACCGGCGGATGCGGGGCTCTTTCGCGGGCACGCGGCTGTCAATGTCGGACGGTGAGGTGTGCGAAGCCGGCGTGTGTGCGTGATCATCGAGTGATGAGCCCCGAAATCCGCCTCGCCCAGCAACCGGAGGCCGACGAACTGCTCGGCCGCAGCCCGCTAGCCGACCTGATCGGCATGCTGCTCGACCAGCAGGTCCCCATGGAGTGGGCGTTCGCGGGCCCGTACACGATCGCCCAGCGGCTGGGCGCCGACGACCTCGACGCGCACGAGATCGCGGCGTACGACCCGGAGGCCTTCGCCGGGCTCTTGTCGGCCAAGCCAGCCGTGCACCGCTACCCGGGGTCGATGGCCAAGCGTGTGCAGCAGCTGTGCCAGTACCTGGTCGACGAGTACGACGGCGACCCGACCGCCCTCTGGCGCGACGTGGCCACCGGCAAGGAGCTGCTGGCCCGGCTGAACGCGCTGCCCGGCTTCGGCAAGCAGAAGTCGCAGATCTTCCTGGCCCTGCTGGGCAAGCAGCTCGGCGTACGCCCACAGGGGTGGCGGGAGGCGGCGGGCTCGTACGGCGACGAGGGCTCGTACCGGTCGGCGGCGGACATCACGGGCCCGGAGTCGCTGGCGAAGGTCCGGGCGTTCAAGCAGCAGACGAAGGCAGCGGCAAAGAAGAAGCCCCCGGCGAAGTAGGCCACCGGCGCCCCCGGCCCTGCGGGGGCGGCTCCGCCCGCGTGGGGCGCCGCCCCAGACCCCGCTCCTCAAACGCCGGAGGGGCTGGAGTTGCCCAGGGGGCTCTTCCGAGCTGAGGGCTTCGCCCCAGCTCGAGGTTGCCGCGCTCCGTGCAATTGCCGCGCTCTGGGACTCCAGCGCAGCAAATCCAGCCCGTCCGGCGTTTGAGGACACGCCCGGAGGGCGTCCGTGTTGTCTGGGGGCTGGGGGCTTGCCCCCACCACGCGGCGGCAGCCGCACCGTGACACAGCGGGAAGGGGCGGGTAGGGGAAAGCCCGCCGCAGGCGCCCGCGCTCCGGCCGCTCCGGGTCAACGGCTCCTCGGGGGCGTACTCCGAATGAGGGGAAGTCCTCACCCGCAATCGGCGCGGACCGGCCGCCCGAGGCCCCCGCATCACCGGAGGACCCGCTTCCGCTCGCGCTTTACTCCCGTTCTGGCGCCGAATAAGACCTTTGCACCCCGGCCTCATGGCTGCGCCCGGACCCGCTCGCCCGGTAGGCTTTCCGTGTGATCTTCAAGCGCATCGGAAACGGCCGGCCGTATCCCGACCACGGCCGGGAAAGCACCCGGCAGTGGGCGGATGTCGCGCCGCGCCCGGTCCGCCTCGATCAGCTCGTGACCACCAAGGGTCAGCTGGATCTCGAGACACTGCTGGCCGAGGACTCGACGTTCTACGGCGACCTCTTCGCCCACGTCGTGAAGTGGCAGGGCGACCTCTACCTGGAGGACGGACTGCACCGCGCGGTCCGCGCCGCGCTCCAGCAGCGCCAGGTGCTGCACGCGCGCGTCCTCGAACTCGACACCATGTGAGAGCACCCAGGACGACGACCGGCTGCCGGGCGACGCCCGAACGGACGTCCCATTGCGCCTTATGGGTTGGCCTGACCCGATGTCATTGATCATTTAGTAGGCATCATCACCAAGGCGCACTACGCTGCGCCCATGAGCATGCTGACACCCCCCGGCATGGGCGGAAAGTACCGCATTACGGGCGACAAGTACCCGCGTATGCGACGCCCCCGGAACCGGCGCAGGACCATCCTCGCGGTGGTGGCCTCCATCGTGGCCCTCGGCCTGGCCGGCTGGGGGACACTGCAGCTCATCGATGTCTTCACGGGCGGCGGCGGGAAGAAGACCACGGCCGCCGGACGCGGGCAGGGCTGCGAGAAGACGAAGGCAAAGGCCGCCGCACCCTCCGCACCGGCCCGGAACGCCGCCCTGCCGAAGCCGCGCACGATCAAGGTCAACGTCTACAACGCGACCAAGCGCGGCGGTCTCGCCAAGGAGACCGCCGACGAGCTGAAGAAGCGCGGCTTCACCATCGGCAAGGTCGGCAACGCGCCGCCCGAGTACGACAAGAAGGTCAAGGGCGCCGGGATACTGCTGGGCGCGCCCAAGGCGGTCTCCGGTGTCCTGCCCGTACTCGGTACGCAGCTCAAGGGCGCCGTACACAAGGCCGACTCCCGCAAGGGCGCCGACGTGGACCTGATCCTGGGCACCGCCTTCAAGACGCTGGCCACGAAGAAGGACGCGGACAAGGCCCTGGCCGCTCTGGCCAGGCCCGCGCCCGCGCCCTCCGGGAAGTGCTGAGAACGGTGCTGAGAACGGTACGTACGAACAGCCGCTAGCCGGCGGTCCCGTACATCCGGTCACCCGCGTCGCCGAGGCCCGGCACGATGTAGCCGTGCTCGTTGAGCCGCTCGTCGACCGACGCCGTGACCACGGTGACCGGCGCGCCGGCCAGCTCCCGCTCCATGAGCTCGACGCCTTCGGGCGCCGCGAGCAGCACGACCGCCGTGACATCGTCCGCGCCGCGCTTGATCAGCTCACGGATCGCCGCGACCAGCGTGCCGCCGGTGGCCAGCATCGGGTCGAGGACGTACACCTGGCGGCCGGAGAGGTCCTCCGGCATCCGGGTCGCGTACGTCTCCGCCTGGAGCGTGTCCTCGTTGCGGATCATGCCGAGGAAGCCCACCTCGGCGGTCGGCAGCAGCCGCACCATGCCGTCGAGCATGCCGAGACCGGCCCGCAGGATCGGTACGACGAGGGGGCGCGGGTGGGACAGTTTCACGCCCGTCGTCGCCGTCACCGGGGTGTGGATGTCGACCTGTTCGGTGCGCACGTCCCTGGTGGCCTCGTACGCGAGCAGGGTGACCAGCTCGTCGGCGAGGCGCCGGAAGGTCGGGGAGTCGGTGCGCTTGTCGCGCAGCGTGGTGAGTTTGTGCGCCACCAACGGGTGGTCGACGACGTGGATCCGCATGCCGTCAACAGTAGCCGGGCATACGGGCCGCCCGCGCTGGCATCAACACGCCGGCCGGAGGGAAGGTGGGGTGGGGGACAGACGCGGGCTTGGGGTGGTGGGGCCGATGCCGGACGGGGACCAGGAGCAGGATCAGGAACAGGAAGCCGGGCAAGAACAGGAACAGCAGGAGAACATGGGTCTGGTCGACCGCAGGCGGCGGCGCGCCCAGTTCCTGCGCGAGTTGCACGAGGCGAAGGCACTGCGCGAGCGGGTACAGCCACGCCGGGCCCGGGCGGCCCGGATGCGGCAACAGATGCGGATGCGTACCTTCCGCTGGTAGGGGCTATCTCGCAGGACTGGTACACGACGCAAGAGCGGAAGACCTCTCGCGGAGCGATTGTTTCTGCCACGATTCCGAGTGGGCGGGGCTCGGAGCTGCGAAACGGTTTCTCCCCAACCTCAGCAACAACCTGAGCGACACCCTCCGGGCCGGGAGGAACTCCAACCGGCACTTCTCAAGACCAGTGGGAGAGTCACGGTGTACTTCGCCGCACTGCTCGCGCGCACCGAAGACGGGTGGAAAGCGAGCGACACGGAGCTCGACGACGTGGAAACCCTGTCCGACCTGACCGATCTGGCCCGCGAGGCCACGGTCGACGACGACACGGTGATCGTCTTCATCGAGCAGGAAGACGCATGGTTCGGCCTCGTCCGGGTGGACGGCGAGGAGGACCCACGTATCTATGTCTCGGACGCGGCCGCGGCCGCTCGTTCCTCGTACGGGGAGATCCTGCTCACCGACGAACTGCTCGGCCGGGATCCCGAGGACCCGGATGCCCTGGAAGACCTCGTCGACCTCGACGGCACGGAGGACGGGGAACCGGACGCGGAACTCAACGACCAGAACGACGAGGAGGAGATCACGGCGGACGACGGCAGCGTCGTACCGGCGGGTCCGCTCGGGGAGACAGGGATCCTGGCGGACCTCGGCCTGTCCGAGAAGGAGCTGCTGGCGCTGAGCACGGACGCACTTGGCGAGATCGCCGACGCGCTGGGCGCCGCCGACGTACTGGAGACCGTCCAGTAGTGAGCCCGGCAGTGACAGAAGAAGAACCGGAACCGGAACCCGATCCGGTACGGGACCGGTGGCGGGCGCCCATGCGCCTGGCCATGGACGAGGCGGCGCGGGCGGCGAAGGCCGGCGACGTGCCGGTCGGCGCCGTCCTGCTGGGCCCCGACGGCTCGCTGCTCTCGACGGGCCACAACGAGCGTGAGGCGACGGGTGACCCGACGGCGCACGCCGAGGTGCTGGCCATCCGCAGGGCGTCGCTCAAGCTCGGTGAGTGGCGGCTGACGGGCTGCACACTGGTCGTCACCCTGGAGCCGTGCACGATGTGCGCGGGTGCGCTCGTACAGTCCCGGGTGGACCGGGTCGTTTTCGGGGCGCTCGACGAGAAGGCGGGCGCCGCGGGTTCGCTCTGGGACGTCGTACGGGACCGGAGGCTGAACCACCGGCCCGAGGTCATCCAGGGCGTACTGGAAAGGGAGTGCTCGGCGCAGCTGACGGCCTTCTTCCGGGACCGCTGAAGGGACCGCCGAAGAACCGATTTCGGAGCACGGCCCGGCGTGGGCTAAGCTCTCTCTCGGTAGCGTGTCCGAGCGGCCTAAGGAGCACGCCTCGAAAGCGTGTGAGGGGGCAACTCCTCCGTGGGTTCAAATCCCACCGCTACCGCTCAGAACGAAAGCCCCGACTCCCGGAGTCGGGGCTTTCGTGTTGTGCGGTTAGACTCACGCGACTCACGGGACCGGCAGGGGAGGCCGCACAGATGGTGCAAACGAAGAAGATCGCGCTGTACATGGTCGTCGTCTTCGTGCTGTACACGATCATCACTTCCCCCGACCGGGCGGCCGATCTTGTCCAGATTGGGTTCGAAGGCGTGTCCAGTGCCGCTCAGGGCGTCGGCGAGTTCATGTCACAGCTGATCCAGTAAGCCCAGTAAGCACCGAAGGAGTGCCCCTTGATCCGCCATCTGGTCCTCTTCAAGCTCAACGAGGGTGTCGAGCGGGACGAACCGCGCGTCCTCGCCGGAGTGAAGGCGTTCGAGGAGCTCGACGGGGTCGTTCCCGAGCTGGAGTTCTGGGAATGCGCCTGGAACATCACCGACCGGCCCATCGCGTACGACTTCGCCATCAACTCGGCGGTCCAGGACCGCGATGCGCTGAAGCGGTACATCGAGCACCCGGCCCACCAGGCGGCCGCCGGACAGTGGCGTGAATTCGCCACGTGGGTGATCGCCGACTACGAGTTCTGAGCCCCCGCGACAGCAGGCCCCGCACCAGTCCGGTGCGGGGTTTTTGCATGCGTACGCCCCAACTTGCCCCTCAACACGGAGCTATGCGGTGCTTGCACACAGTGCACATGTCTTGTGATGCTATGACCGCTTTTGACGGATGAGTTGACCGTGGTTGACCGAGAAGAGGGGTGGCGTGACCGTGCCGGCCAGTACAGCGCCTCAAGCTCCGCCCCAGCAGCTTCAGCCGCTCCCGCCCGAGACCGCCCCCGAGCCCCCGGCGGGCGGCACCCCGAAGAGCCGCGGCGCGGACACCAGGGCCCTCACACAGGTGCTGTTCGGGGAGCTGAAGGGGCTGGACCCGGGGACACCCGAGCACAACCGCGTGCGCGGAGCGCTCATCGAGGCGAACCTGCCGCTGGTGCGGTACGCCGCCGCCCGGTTCCGCAGCCGCAACGAGCCGATGGAGGACGTCGTACAGGTCGGCACGATCGGACTGATCAACGCGATCGACCGCTTCGACCCGGACCGCGGCGTGCAGTTCCCGACCTTCGCGATGCCGACCGTCGTGGGCGAGATCAAGCGGTACTTCCGCGACAACGTCAGGACCGTCCACGTGCCCCGGCGGCTGCACGAGCTGTGGGTACAGGTCAGCGGGGCCACCGAGGACCTCACGACGGCCCACGGGCGCTCCCCCACGACCGCCGAGATCGCGGAGCGCCTGCGGATCTCCGAGGACGAGGTGCTGGCCTGTATCGAGGCCGGGCGCTCGTACCACGCGACCTCACTGGAGGCCGCCCAGGAAGGTGACGGGCTGCCGGGGCTGCTCGACCGGCTCGGGTACGAGGACCCGGCACTGGCCGGCGTCGAGCATCGCGACCTCGTGCGGCACCTGCTCGTACAACTGCCCGAGCGCGAACAACGGATCCTGCTGCTCCGGTATTACAACAACCTGACGCAGTCCCAGATCAGCGCCGAACTGGGCGTCTCGCAGATGCATGTGTCAAGACTTCTGGCGAGAAGCTTCGCCCGCCTTCGATCCGCAAATCGAATCGAGGCGTAACCGGATCGTGTAGTACCCGCCGAATGGCCGAAAAGCCGCACACCCCCCTTTTCCTGCGCAGATTTGTCGACTTGGCGCTACAGCGTGTTGCCGACATGTGACATTCTGCTGGAACCGCGTTTGCCGCAGCTCCGCCGCCGGTATTCAGGTGGAGGCTGCTCTCCTCCGACGGGAGCGCCCGCCGCTACCGTCAGCGACCTCAGTGCTTGAAAGGGGGCCGGCATGTCCGCAGATCAGGGCAGCTCGAAGGTGCTCACGAAGGAAGTGCCCGCCGTGCTCGACCAGGTGACGGCTCCTCCGCCGCCGCTCGTCGTGTCACAGCCGGAAGCAATCGACACCCGCACTCTGTCCCGCTCGCTCTTCCTGCGGCTTGCCGCCCTGGACAAGGACAGCCCTGACCGTACGTACGTACGGGACACGCTCATCGAACTCAACCTCCCTCTGGTGCGTTACGCCGCGGCCCGGTTCCGCAGCCGCAACGAGCCGATGGAGGACATCGTCCAGGTCGGCACGATCGGCCTGATCAAGGCGATCGACCGGTTCGACTGCGAACGGGGCGTGGAATTCCCGACGTTCGCGATGCCGACGGTCGTGGGCGAGATCAAGCGCTTCTTCCGCGACACCAGTTGGTCGGTACGGGTCCCGCGCCGTCTCCAGGAGCTGCGGCTCGCGCTGACGAAGGCCAGCGACGACCTGGCTCAGAAGCTCGACCGTTCGCCGACCGTTCCCGAACTCGCCGCGGTGCTCGGCGTGTCGGAGGAGGACGTCGTCGATGGGCTGGCAGTGGGCAACGCCTACACGGCCAGTTCGCTGGACTCGCCCTCCCCCGAGGACGACGGCGGCGAGGGTTCGCTGGCGGACCGGCTCGGGTACGAGGACACGGCGCTGGAAGGCGTCGAGTACCGCGAATCGCTGAAGCCGCTGCTGGCCAAACTGCCGCCGCGCGAACGCCAGATCATCATGCTGCGGTTCTTCGCGAACATGACCCAGTCCCAGATCGGCGAAGAGGTCGGAATCTCCCAGATGCACGTCTCGCGCCTGCTGACGCGCACGCTCTCGCAGCTGAGGGAAGGCCTCATCGCCGACTGATGCTGGGCTCTTTCTAATTGACGGTGCGTCAGACACACTGGCGCGATGCGACGTCATGGTCTGACACACGGCCGCCGAGGCGCTGCGACGAGCGCCGCGGCGGTTGTGCTGTGTCTGGGCGCGGTACTGGCAGCGTGCGGCGGCGGGAGCGGCGACGACGACGGTTATGCGGCGGTCGGCGCGGCGGGCTCGGGTCCGGAGCGGGCGCCGGGACGGGCCGTACCGCCGGAGGGCAAGGTCGAGTTGGTGCCGCTCGACGGGGACAGCGCGCGTGGTGGTGGTGACGGGCGCGGGTCCCCGCCCCCGTCCCCGTCCTCGCCCTCGTCCCCGTCCTCACCGGAAGGCGGCGACGACGACCGCGACAGAGGTACGCCCGAGGCCGGTGGCGGCGGTGAGGAGCCGTCCGGCGACAGCGGCAGCCCGGGCTCGACGGACGCGCCGGACGCCCCGGAAGTGCCCGACGCGCCTGGCGACGGCGGAGGTGGCGACAGTGGTGACGGCGGCGACAACGGGAGCGATGGCGGTACGTCGACAAAGCCGCCGGTGACCGGATCGCCCGGGGCGCCGAGTTCGCCGGCGCCGCCCCCGGGGCCCGCCGTACTCAAGCTCGGTGACCCTGTGCTCGCCGCCGGTGAGAAGCGGTGGTGCGAGAAGGTGACCGTACCGTTCCGCAACACCGGGGAATCAGCGGTCCGTTCGGGCACCGTGACCTTCGCGACGCACATCATCGGCGCGCTCGGCATCGACTGGGACACCAGGATGTCGACCCAGCCGCTGCCCGGGCCGATCGCCGCGGGCGCGGCCGTGAAGAAGACGTACACCGTGTGCGTGGACGCCTGGCGGGTGCCGCTGGGTATGCGTGTCGAGACCCAGAAGGTCACCGCCGACTGGCAGTGATCATTTACAGCGTGATCAGCCGAACGCGAGCCAGGCGACCGCCGCGAGGATCGCGACGGCGGCTACGACGCCGATGATCAGGCCGGTCTTGGGGCCGCCCGACGCGGCGGCCGCGGCCGGCTGCTGCCGCTGCGGTTCGCCGTCGTCTACGAAGGCGCGGAACATCTGGGTGCTGCCCGCCGGGTCGTGCTGACCCTCGGGGCCCTGCGGAGCGTGGGGGTTGTGTGCCATGGGGCACGACCCTAGCGAAGTGGGCCCGCTCCGCACACCCCCGGACCCTCCGAGGCGCGTGATCTGCGGCTTTACCGGCCATGCGGACGTCCTTGACCTGCCGTGCACGGAGCCTTTTGGGTTCCTTTACTCCCACAGGCCCGAATTAGTTTGCCTGAAGCAACCAACTACTTCTATGGTTGCCCTAAGCAACAAGATGTTCGGAGGTGCCCATGGCCGCACAGAGTCAGTTCGAGGAACTGGCCCGGCAGCTCAGTGCCATAGGTGCCGTGAAGCGCGATCTCGCACGCGTCCTCCCCGCCCACTGCCCGGCCGGATCGGCCGCCGTACTCACTCTCCTCGACCGGCACGGCGAGATGCGGATGAGCCGGCTCGCCGAACTCCTCGCGGTCGACATGTCGGTAACCAGCCGGCACGTGGCGCATGTGGCGGAGCGCGGCTGGATCGACCGGGCCCCCGACCCGTGCGACAAGCGTTCACGCATCCTGCGGCTCAACCCGGCGGGCCGAGCGCTCCTGGAGGAACTCTCCGAGCGCTACACCCAGACGCTCGCCGGCGCCCTCGACGACTGGTCCGACGACGAGGTCGGACAGCTCAACACGATGCTGGCCCGCCTGCGCAGCAGCTTCGGAGACTGCCGGGCGCGGGCCCCGCACCACTTCGAGCACGACTCAGCGATACCCGCAACACCCGCGTAAAGCAAAGGAATTCAATGGCTACGACCACACCGGCCGGTGTGCGGGGCGGCCACGCCAAGCAGGGGTCCCCCCACCACTCCCCCTCCGACGGCGGCGCGCCGATGACTCACCGGCAGATCATGGAGGCCCTCACCGGTCTTCTGCTCGGCATGTTCGTCGCGATGCTCTCGTCGACGATCGTGTCCAACGCCCTCCCCGAGATCATCAGGGACCTCGACGGCACCCAGAGCGCGTACACCTGGGTCGTCACCGCCGCCCTCCTCTCCATGACCGTGACCACCCCCCTGTGGGGCAAGCTGGCGGACCTCTTCAGCAAGAAGCTGCTGGTCCAGATAGCCCTGGTCATCTTCGTCATCGGCTCGGCGCTCGCAGGCATTTCTCAGAACACCGGCACGCTCATCGCCTTCCGCGTGCTCCAGGGCGTCGGTACCGGCGGTCTGGTCGCGCTGTCGCAGATCGTGATCGCCGCGATGATCCCGCCGCGTGAGCGCGGCCGGTACGCCGGTTACATCGGCGCGACCTTCGCGGTCGCCACGGTCGGCGGGCCGCTGCTCGGCGGTGTCATCACCGACACCGACTGGCTGGGCTGGCGCTGGTGCTTCTACGTCGGCGTGCCGTTCGCGGCGATCGCCCTGGTCCTCCTCCAGAAGACCCTCAAGCTCCCGGTCGTCCGCCGCAAGGTCAAGATCGACTGGCTCGGCGCCTTCTTCCTGGCCGCCTCCGTCTCCCTGCTGATGATCTGGGTGACCCTGGCGGGCGACAACTACGACTGGATCTCGTGGCAGACGTATGCGATGGTCGGCGGCTCGGTCGTGCTCGGGCTCATCTTCATCCTCGTCGAGACGAAGGCCGCGGAGCCCCTGATTCCGTTGCGCTTCTTCCGTAACCGCACGATCGCGCTCACGTCCTTCGCGAGCCTTTTCGTCGGTGTCGCGATGTTCGGCTCGACCGTCTTCCTCAGCCAGTACTTCCAGCTGGCCCGGGACAAGTCGCCGACGATGTCCGGCGTCATGACGATCCCGATGATCGCGGGACTCTTCATCTCGTCCACGGTGTCCGGCCAGATCATCACCAAGACCGGCCGCTGGAAGGGCTTCCTGGTCGGCGGCGGTGTCGGCCTGGTCGCGGGCCTGGGCCTGCTCAGCACGATCAAGTACGACACGGACTACTGGCAGGTCGCCGTCTACATGGCGGTCCTCGGCCTCGGCCTCGGCATGATGATGCAGAACCTGGTCCTGGCCTCGCAGAACCAGGTGGAGCCCGCCGAGCTCGGCGCGGCCAGCTCACTGGTCACCTTCACCCGCTCCCTCGGCGGCGCGGTCGGCGTCTCCGCGCTCGGCGCGGTGCTCTCCAGCCGCATCACGCATTACGTCGAGGACGGCCTGGCCGCGCTCCACATCAAGCCGGGCGCGGCGGGCGGCGGGAACACGATCCCGGACATGGACGCCCTGCCGGCGCCGGTCAGGACCGTCATGGAGAGCGCGTACGGCGACGGGGTCGCCGACCTCTTCCTGTACGCCGCGCCCATCGCGCTGATCGGTCTCGTACTGGTGCTGTTCGTGAAGGAGGTCGCTTTGAAGTCGTCCAACGACGATGCGGCGCCCGCTGCTGTGGAGGCGCCGCAGGCCGTCTCCGCCACCGAGGCCGTCGTCGTCGCCGCCCCGCCCGTGACGGGCAAGACCCTGCACGGCACGGTCCGTACCGCCGAGGGAGCGGCCGTGCCGCAGGCCGCGGTCACGCTGATCTCCCTGGCCGGGCGGCAGCTCGGCCGCGCGGTCGCCCAGGACGGCCGTTACGCGCTGGACGCCCCGGCTGCCGGTTCATACGTCCTGATCGCCTCCGCCGACGGCTTCCAGCCGCAGGCCTCCACGGTGGTCGTGGGTGACGAGCCCGTCGCGTACGACATCCTCCTGTCCGGTACGAGCGGCCTCACCGGGACCGTGCGCGCCGCCGACGGCGGGCTGCCGGTCCAGGACGCGATGGTGATCGTGACGGACGTGCGCGGCGATGTGCTGGCCACGGACAAGTCCGCCGCCCAGGGGGAGTTCATCTTCGGCGAGCTAATCCCGGGCACGGTGACGGTCGCGGTGAACGCGGCGGGATTCCGGCCGATGGCGCTGCCGGTGGAGATCGGCGGCCAGGGCATCACCCGCATCGAAGTCGCGCTCCAGGCAGGTGCGCTGGTCCAGGGCACGGTACGCGGCGGCGCCGACCGGCGCCCGCTGGCCGACGCCCGGGTGACGCTGATGGACGCGGCCGGGAACGTGGTCGCCACCTCCACCACCGGGGACGACGGGGCGTACGCCTTCGCCGACCTCGACTCGGGCGAGTACACGGTCGTCGCGACCGGCTACCCGCCGGTGGCCGGAGCCCTCACGGTCACGGGCCGGGGCGTCGACGGCCACGACATCGAACTCGCCCACCCGGGCGAGTAATCCAGAGCCCCCGGCCGCGCGGCGGGTGCGTCCTTGGCGGAGGCGCGCCCCTCGTGACGTGCGGCCGGTGTGGAAACGGGCCCCGGTGGCGGGGCCGACAGGCAGGGGACGCCTGTCGGCCCCGGCCCCGGGGCCCTCGTAATTCATTGGCAAGGAGAGAAAACGGGATGGGACTTCGCGCACAGGTACGGACCCGGGACGGCTGGGCCGTGCAGCACGCGGTGGTGACCGTGACCGACATGACGGGCACGCAGGTGATCCGGGCGGATGCGGATGAGGAGGGTTCGGTAAGGACCGATGCTCCCTTGTCGCCCGGTCCTTACACGGTGATCGTCACGGCGGCCGGTTACGCCCCGGCGGCGTCCACGGCGTTCGTCACGGCGAGCGGCCGGGCGGAGGCCGGCACGGTCGTACTGGCCCGCCAGGGCGGCGTGGAACTCCCGCCGCCTGGTGTCTGGACGCTGGACCCGGCCCACTCCTCGGTGGCGGCGGTCGCCCAGCATCTGGGGATCTCCAGCGTGCACGGCCGGTTCCTCGAATTCGGCGGGCGCATCGAGATCGCGGAGGATCTCGGGAAGTCGCGCGTGGAGGCGGTGATCGGTGCGGCGAGCATTGATACGGGGAATCGGATGCGGGACGGGCATCTGAAGTCGCCGGACTTCCTGGACGTGGAGCGGTTTCCGGAGATCAGGTACAGCAGTACGGGCGTTGTCCCGGCGGGGCCGGACCGGTGGACGGTGCGGGGTGAGCTGTCGCTGCACGGGGTTGCTCGTGAGGTCGACCTGGACCTCAGCTACCTGGGGACCGGGCCGGATCCGTGGGGCGGCGTACGGGCGGCCTTTCGGGCGACGGCGGAGCTGCGGCGGGACGACTTCGCCATGAACTACAACCAGGTCGTCCAGGCGGGGATCTCGGCGATCGGGGCGACGCTAAGGGTTGAGCTGGACGTTCAGGCGGTGCGGGGGGATGCGCTGCCGCAGGGGTAGGTGCCGGGAGGCGAGCGGGCGGGCCGCTGCGCGGGGCCTTCCCCACCCCGCCCCTCCCCGCTGTGACACTTTGCGGCTGCCGCCGCGTGGGGGGCAAGCCCCCAGGCCCCCGGGACGCCCGGCGGGCGTGTCCTCAAACGCCGGACGGGCTGGAAAATCCAGCCCCTCCGGCGTTTGACGAGCGGGGCTGGGGCAGCGCCCCAGTTCGGGAAGGCGCGGGGTGGGGAAAAGCCCCGCAGGGCAGCGGGCGCCCACTACCCCGCGCGGGACGCCATCGCCTCGATGCCCGCGATCAGCGTCTCCAGCGCGAAATCGAAGTCCCGCTCCCGCATCTCCGCCACCGTGTCCCCGCCCCGCGCCTCCATCAGATCCTTCGCGCTCTCGAACGTCTCACGGAGCTCCGGCGCGGTGGCGAACGTCCCCATCGCCTGCCTGAAGAACTCGTCCTGGCTCATCCCCGCCGACGCGCACCGCTGCACGAAGTGGCCCTCGATCGTGCCGAATCCGTACACGAACTGGAAGACCGCGGACAGGCCCCCCATCTGCCCGTTCGGCGGCAGCCCGGTCGCGCGCATCACGTCCTGCGCCGCCCGCGAGAACGCCAGCGAGTGCGGCCCGATGTTCAGGTACGTACCGATCAGCGGCGCCACCCACACATGGCGGACCAGCAACTCCCGGTAGCTGGTGGCCAGTGCGCGCAGCCGGTCGCGCCAGTCATCGCCCTCGGCCGGCGGCGTGATCTCGCTGAAGACCGAGTCCAGGGCCAGTTCCAGCAGGTCGTCCTTGGTATCGACGTACCAGTAGACCGACATGGCGGTCACGTTCAGCTCGGCGGCGAGCCGGCGCATGGAGAACTTCGCGAGCCCCTCGGCGTCGAGCAGCCGCACCGACACCGCCGTGATCCGGTCCCGGTCGAGCCCGGCCGGCTGTTCGGCCTTGCGGGTGCGTGATGTCTTTCCCTCCAGCCAGACGCTGTTCCGAGCTGGATTCTTGACGCGGTCGGCCGCGGACACCATGGGCGCACACTCCTCGTTCTCCCGGCGGGGCGGGGGCGGGCCACGGACCGGAATGTTCCGGTCCGCTCCCCCGCTTCGATGCTATGCCGCTGCTGCTCCCGATGAGTCTGCCCGCTCCGCCCGCCGCAGCAGCACCGCGGCGAGCAGTCCGCCCGCGAGCACCGCGACCGCGCCCACCAGTTGGCTGGTCTCGACGCCGGAAGCGAAGGCGTCCGCGATACGGGCCCGCTCGCCCGCGTCACCCGCCGCCGCCAGCGCCGCCGGCAGCGAGGCCGCGCCGACAGCGGCTGGTACGAGCGCGGCGAAGCGGGAGTTCAGTACCGCGCCCAGGACGGCGACGCCGAGGCCGTTGCCGAACTCGGCCAGCGTGCCGTTCACGCCCGCGCCGACGCCCGCCTTCTCCGGCGGGATGGCGCTCATGATGGCGTTGGCCATGGCAGGCATGGCGAGCGAGATGCCCGCGCCCATCACCACCAGGCCGAGCAGCATTCCGCCGTATCCGGAGCTGCCGAGCAGTGCTATCGCGGCGAGGCCTGCCGACAGCAGCGTCATACCGGAGGCGATGGTTCCGGGCGTACCCAGCTTCGGCAGCAGCCGCGCACCGAGGCCCGTGAGGTTGAGCGCCACGACCGTGAGCGCGAGCGGCGCCGTCCGCAGCCCGGCTTCCAGCGGCCCGTACCCAAGCACGAACTGCAGGTGCTGCGTCAGAAGGAACAGCGAACCGCCCATCCCGAACGCCACCAGGATCGCTCCCGCGACCGCTCCGACGAAGCGCTGGTTGCGGAAGAAGTGCATGTCCAGCATCGGGTACGGGACGCGCAGCTCCCACACGGCGAAGGCGCCCAGGACGATGACGCCCGCCGCCGCCGAGACCAGCACCTGCGGAGAGGTCCAGCCGTGCTCGGGGCCGGAAATGATCGCGTACACGACGGCCGTCATACCGATGGTGGAGAGCAGTGCTCCGAGCAGGTCGGGGCGGTCGCCCTGCTTGCTCTTGGACTCCGGTACGAGCGAGACGACCGCGATGAGGCCGACGATCGCGACCGGGATGTTGATCAGGAAGATCGCTCCCCACCAGAAGTGGTCGAGCATGACCCCGCCGATCAGCGGGCCGACCGCGAAGCCGAGGGAGTTGACCGTCGACCAGAGACCGATGGCCTTCACGCGCTCGGTGTCGTCGAAGATCTGCACGACGACGGCGAGGGTGGTGGTGATCAGCAGCGCGCCGCCGATACCCATGCCCGCGCGGGCGCCGATCAGCTGGGCGCTGGACTGGGCGAGACCGGCGACGAGCGAGCCGATGCCGAAGAGCGCCAGGCCGGCGACCAGCATCTTCTTGCGCCCGTAGCGGTCGGCGGCGCTGCCGGCGGTGAGCAGCAGGCCGGACTGGACCAGGGAGTACGCGTTGATCATCCACTGGATGTCGGCGGTGGACGCGTCCAGTTCCTTGGTCAGGGACGGGATCGCGACGTTGAGGACGGTGTTGTCGAGCAGCACGGTGAGCTGGGCAAGGCAGATGACACCGAGGATCAGCCAGCGCTGCGGGTGGCCTTGCACGGTGGGGCGGTTCTCGGCGGTCATCGCCGTCATGCGGAGGTCTCCTTGTACGGGTACGGGGGCAGGCACGGGGGCGGAACGAATCCGCTCCCGTACACCGTACAAGGAAGTCCTATACGCCGTATAGCTATTTCCGTTCCGTCAGGTCGTAGACGGTCGTCCCGTCGACGGTGACCTTGATGAAGTTGGCCTCGACCCAGGTGGTGATCGCGGAGTTGCCGCCGCCGATGAAGTAGTGGATCTCGCCCTTCTGTACGTACGCCTTGAACTCGGCCGGGGTCGGGGACGGGTCGCTGCCGTTGAACCCGCCGATCGCCATCACCGGTTTCCGCGTGGCGAGTTGGTAGCTCGCGGCGTTCTGGGAGCCGATCGCGGCCGCCGCCCAGGTGTAGTCGTCGGCGCCTGCGCCGATCTTGGCCGCGGCCTTGGAGCTGACGCTCTGCCCGTTGAGCAGCCCGCCCATGCCGCCCCCGCCGCCGCCTTCGCGGCCTGCCGCTGCTCCAGGAGTGCCACCGGGCCTCGCGCCGCCAGTGACGGCCAGTTGCCCACCCGGGCCCGCCGGGGGCTGCCCCATGGAGCCCACCGGGCGCTCACCCATACCAGGCCCCCCACCGGGTCCGCCCCGCGGCGACGCCGGGCCCGCCGTCACGATCGAACCGGTGTGCGCGCTGCCGACCGTGGAGGCGGCGTACGCGCTCGGCCCCGCCAGCGCCGCCGCGAGCCCGAGCCCTGCGGCGCCGAGGGCGATCCGCCGGTCCACGCGCCCCGCGAGCAGCAGACCGAGTCCGGCTGCCAGACCGCAGGCGAGCACGGCCCAGCGCAGCCACGGCAGGTAGTCCGCGGTGCGCCCCAGCAGGACGTACGCCCACAGGGACGTCACCACGGCCGTCGCGCCCAGCGTCCCCGCCGCCACCAGCGAGCGGCGTTCCTCCCAGAGCACGGTCGTACCCATGCCGATCAGGGCGGCGATGTACGGGGCGAGGGCCACCGTGTAGTACTCGTGGAAGATCCCGGCCATGAAGCTGAAGACGGCGGCGGTCATCAGCAGCGAGCCGCCCCACGCGACAAAGGCGGCGCGAGCCGTGTCGGTCCGCTTCGCCTTCCAGGTGATGACGAGCCCGGCCACCAGCAGGATCAGCGCGGCGGGCAGCAGCCAGGAGATCTGGCCGCCGATGTTCGTACTGAACATCCGCCCGATGCCGCTCTCACCCCAGCCTCGGCCACCGCCGCCACCACCCGCACTCCCCGTCTCCTCGCCGTTGATGCGGCCGAGGCCGTTGTACCCGAAGGTCAGCTCCAGGAAGCTGTTGGTCTGTGAGCCGCCGACGTACGGGCGCGAGGCCGCCGGCCACAGCTCGACGATCGCGACCCACCAGCCGCCCGCGACGACGGCCGCGAGCCCGGCGAGGGCGAGCTGGCCGAGGCGGCGGCGTACGGACGTGGGCGCGCACACGGCGTACAGCACGGCGAGCGGCGGCAGGATCAGGAACGCCTGCAAGGTCTTGGTCAGAAACGCGAAACCGACCGCGACACCCGCCCAAACCAGCCACTTGGCCCGCGCCCCCTCCAGCGCCCGCAGCACGCAGTACACGGTCACGGTCATCAGCAGCGCGAGCAGTGCGTCCGGATTGTTGAACCGGAACATCAGCGCGGCGACCGGAGTGAGCGCCAGCACCGCACCTGCGATCAGGCCGGCGGCGGGGGAGAAGCGTCGGCGTACGGCGGCGTACAGCACCGCGACCGTCCCCACTCCCATCAGCACTTCGGGGACGAGGATCTGCCACGAACCGAGGCCGAAAAGCCGTACGGACAGGGCCATCGGCCACAGGGCGGCGGGGGGCTTGTCGACGGTGATGGAGTTCGCGGCGTCGGACGAGCCGAAGAAGAAGGCTTTCCAGCTCTCGCTGCCGGCCTGGACAGCGGCGGAGTAGAAGGAGTTGGCGTAGCCGGAGGAGCTGAGGTTCCAGAGATAGAACAGCGCGGTGGCGATCAGCAGCCCGACGAGCGCGGGACGTACCCAGCGGGGATCGCGGTTGCGGTGTGTGGTCACAGGGCGGCCTTCTTGATCTTCGTCTTCATCTCGGGTTGATCGGTGCGCCGGTCGGGGAAGACCCAGGCGCGGAAGAGCAGGAAGCGGAGCACGGTCGCGGCGAGGTTGGCCGCGATGAGCACGGCGAGTTCGGTGCCGTGGGAGGGCGCGCCGGCCGCCGCTTCGAGGGCGGCGAGCGAGCCGCTGGTGAGGGCGAGCCCGATGCCGAACACCACAAGCCCCTGGGCCTGATGGCGTACGGCACGCTCACGGCCGCGTACCCCGAAGGTGAGCCTCCGGTTGGCCGCCGTGTTGCCTACGGCCGAGACGAGGAGGGCGAGGGCATTGGCCACCTGCGCCCCCGCTCCCGCCCGGAAGACGGAGTACAGCACCAGGTAGGCGAGCGTGCTGAGCGCGCCCACGACGCAGAACCCGACGAGCTGGCGGGCCAGCCCGCCGGGCAAGCCGCCGATCGTCCGGTCGCGAGGATCGTCGCCGAAGGGCCGCGCGAGCCGGTCCAGCGGCAGCGCGCCCACGGCAAGCGCCCGCCCGACCCGCCACACGCCCCTGAGGTCATCGACGGCCGTGCGCACGATATGCACCGTGCTGTCGGGATCATCGACCCAATCGACCGGCACCTCGTGGATACGCAGCCCGGCCCGTTCAGCCAGCACCAGCATCTCGGTGTCGAAGAACCACCCGGTGTCCTCGACCATCGGCAGCAGCCGCTCCGCCACATCGGCGCGTATCGCCTTGAACCCGCACTGCGCGTCGGAAAAGCGCGCGGCGAGCGACGATCGAAGGATCAGGTTGTACGTACGGGAAACGAACTCGCGCTTCGGCCCGCGCACGACCCGCGAACCGCCCGCGAGCCGGGAGCCGATGGCGAGGTCGGAGTGGCCGGAAATCAGCGGAGCGACCAGAGGCAGCAGCGCCTTGAGGTCGGTGGACAGATCAACATCCATGTAGGCGAGGACAGGCGCGTCGGAACGCTCCCAGACGGCGCGCAGCGCCCGCCCGCGCCCCTTCTGCTCCAGCCGTACGGAGGCCACTTCCGCCATCACGCGCCCGAGCCGGTCGGCGATGTCGGGCGTGCGGTCGGTGCTCGCGTTGTCGGCGACGGTGATCCGGAAGGCGTACGGGAAGGTGCGGTCCAGATGCTCGTGGAGCCGGAGCACGCAGGCTTCGAGGTCCTTCTCCTCGTTGTGCACGGGAATGACGACGTCAAGCACGGGTACGGGGGCGCCGGATTCCCCTGCCGGAAGGTGCTCCCTGGCCGGAAGGGCGCCCGCTGAAGTGTGGGTTCGCATGTCCCCGACACTCACGAACTGCCCTGTCAGGAGCGTGTGACGCGCCTGTGCCGAACCTGTGAGCCCTCATCAGCGCCACGTACGAGACCACGCCCGAGGGGGAACGAGCCGGCGCAGGGCTTCCCAGCCGCCGGACCGCGAGGACGCGCCCGACCGCGTCTCACGTGCCACGCTGCCGGAGGGGACGTGTCGGGGCGCTCCCCGCAGGGCGTCGAACGCAACCCGCCCCCAACAAAACCCAGTACCCAAGTGTTCGGCGACCGAGGAGACGCCCCGGCGCGGGACCGACCGCGAAGCGCGCGGACCCCGAAGCGCAAAGCACCGGGCACCCCATCAAGCCCCGGGCAACCGCACCGCGAAAACCGTTCGCCCCGGCGCACTCTCCACCGTCACCCCTCCACCGTGCGCGCGCACAACCGCCTGCACGATAGCGAGCCCCAGCCCCGTTGACCCGGCCCCGGCACCCCCGCCCCCCGCCTCCCCCGCCCGCGCCCGCGCCCGCGCCCGCGACGCATCCCCCCGTGCGAACCGTTCAAAAACGTACGGCAGCAGCTCCGGCGCGACGCCCGGCCCGTCGTCCCGCACCTCCACCACCGTCCACCCGCCGCCGCCGCCCTCGCACCGCACAGCCGCCGTGACGGTGGTCCCCGCCGGGGTATGCGCGCGCGCATTGCCCAGCAGGTTCACCAGAACCTGCTGGAGCCGCGCAGGATCGCCCCGCACAACGGCGGGTTCGTCCGGCAGCTCCAGCCGCCACACATGCTCCCGCCCGGCCACCCGCGCATCGCTCACCGCGTCCACGACCAGCGGCGAGAGATCAGTGTCCTCGTACGACACCGAGAGCGGACGCCCCGCGTCCAGCCGTGCCAGCAGCAACAGGTCCTCCACCAGCCCCGTCATCCGCGCCGCCTCCGACTCGATCCGTCCGAGCGCGTGCCGCGTATCCGGCCCGGCCGCCTCGCGCCCCCGCCGCGTCAGCTCGGCGTACCCCCGGATCGAGGCCAGCGGCGTACGCAACTCATGGCTCGCATCAGCCACGAACTGCCGTACCCGCGTCTCACTCTCCTGCCGCGCCGCCAGCGCCGAACCGACGTGCCCGAGCATCCGGTTGAGCGCCGCACCGACCTGCCCGACCTCGGTCCGCGGGTCGGCCTCCTGGCCCCGTACCCGCTCGTGCAGCGCCACCTCGCCGCTGTGCAGCGGCAGTTCAGCGACGCGCGTCGCGGTCGCGGCGACCCGCCGCAGCGGACGCAGCGCGACCCCCACGAGCGCCGTCCCCGCGAGCCCCGCGGCCACCAGCCCGGCGGCCGTGACGCACACCTCGACCACGACCAGAGTGCTCACCGTGTCCTGTACGCCACCGAGCGGAAACCCCAACACGACCGAGCCGTCACCCGCCGAAACGATCCGGTAGTCACCGAGCCCCGGAACGGCCACGGTGTGCGGCTCGGAGTCCCGCTCGACCGACCCCAGCGCCCGCGCCTGCGCGCCGGACAGCGCCGCCAGATGCGCCTCGGGCCGTACCCCCTCCGCTTCGACGCTCTTCGCGCTGACGCGCACGGTCCCGTCCGCCCCCACACGCCCCCCGACGGTCCCCAGCGGCTGTCCCGGCGCCGCCACGAACCTCAGCTCCCGGCCGGCCGCCGCCCCCTCCGTCGCCGCCCCCTCCGTCGCCCCCGCCTCCGGCGCCTCCTCCGCCGCCGGGTCACGCTCGGCCCGCCGCACGGACGACACCAGCTCGCCGTCGAGCTGATTCTCCAGATACGAGTGCAGCGCGATCGTCGTAACCGCCCCGATCACCGCCGCGACCACCGCGATCAGCGCGAGAGCCGACACCACCAGACGCGTCCGCAGGGACACCGCGCGCTCACCCACCCGGCTTGATCAGATAGCCCGCCCCACGCCGGGTGTGGATCATCGGCGGGCGGCCGGCGTCGATCTTCCTCCTCAGGTACGAGATGTAGAGCTCGACGACGTTCACCTGCCCGCCGAAGTCGTAGCTCCACACCCGGTCCAGGATCTGCGCCTTGCTGAGCACGCGCCGCGGGTTGCGCATGAGGAAGCGCAGCAGCTCGAACTCGGTAGCGGTCAGGTGAATCCCCTCGCCGCCCCGCGCCACCTCGTGACTGTCCTCGTCCAGCGTCAAGTCCCCGAGCTCCAGAAGCGATGCACTGCGTACGGCCGCGGCCGCCGTGCCCGAGCGACGGATCAGCCCACGCAGCCGCGCCACGACCTCCTCCAGGCTGAACGGCTTGGTGACGTAGTCGTCGCCACCCGCCGTCAGCCCCGCGATTCGGTCCTCCACAGAGTCCTTGGCGGTCAGAAACAGCACAGGCACGTCCGGCAGTTCGCAGCGCAGGCGCCCAAGAACAGCCAGGCCGTCCATGTCCGGCAGCATCATGTCCAGTACGACCGCGTCGGGCCGGAAGCCGCGCGCGGAACGGACCGCGCCCGCGCCGTCGCAGGCGCTGCGGACCTCCCACCCCTCGTATCGGAGCGCCATCGACAGCAGCTCGGCGAGCGGCGCCTCGTCGTCCACGACGAGCACCCGTACGGGCCCGCCGCCGGGTCTCAGCATTTCGGTACGCATGGGGGCCAGGCTGGGCGACGCCCCTGAGAGCGCTCTTTCCCGTTCCTGTGAATCCCCTGAGAAACCCGGACGACGCGCCCCGCCGCCCCCTCACACCCCGAAGAGCCGCTCCGCGTTGCCGTAACAGACAGCCCGCAGCCAGTCGTCCCCCAGCCCGAGCCGCTCCAGGGCCTCCAGCTGATGCCCGTAGCCGTACGGAATGTTGGGAAAATCCGTCCCCAGCAGAACCCGGTCACCCAGCTCCGCCAGCCTCCCCAGTTCCCCCTCGGGGAAGGGCGTGAAGCGCTCGGAGAAGTCGGTGAAGGCCATGGTCGTGTCCAGCCTGACCTCCCCGTACCGTTCGGCCAGCTCAAGGAAATCGGCGTACTCCGGCATCCCCATGTGCGCCACCACGAGCCTCAGCCGCGGGTGCCGCGTCAGCAGCCGGCCGACCGGCTCGGGCCCGGTGTGCTTGCCGGGCGCGGGTCCCGAACCGCAGTGCATCACCACCGGAATACCGGCCTCCGCCAGGAGCCCCCACGCGGGGTCGAGCAGCGCGTCGTTCGGGTCGTACGCCCCGACCTGGAGGTGCGACTTGAAGACCCGCGCCCCGCTCTCCACGGCCTGCCGCACGTACGCCGCCACCCCGTCCTCCGGGAAGAGCGTCGCCGTATGCAGGCAGTCAGGGGTCCGGGCGGCGAAATCCGCCGCCCAGCCATTGAGCCAGGCCGCCATCCCCGCCTTGTGCGGGTAGATCATCGAGGTGAAGTGCCGCACCCCGAACTCCCGCAGCAGCGCGACCCGTTCCTCTTCCTCGTGCCGGTAGGTGATGGGCCATTCCGTCCCGGTCAGCGGCCCGACGGCATCGAAGTACGCCCACACCTTCCTGAGCACCTGATCCGGCATGAAATGCGTGTGTACGTCGATGATCCCCGGCAGCCCGAGCCGCTCCCAGAACCGCCGTACGTCTTCAGCCTCGTTCAAAGCCGTAACTCCACTCCACCTTGGCGACGTGAACGGTGTAGTTCTCGTACCACTCGTCCCGGCCCTGCTGCTGCACGGCCCGGTGCTCCGCGTTCCGCTGCCAGACGCCGATCGCTTCCTCGTCCCGGAAGTACCCGACGGTGATCCCGAGCCCGCCCGGCGTCCGTGCGGACTCGTACCCGAGGAACCCGGGCACGTCCTTCACGAGCTCGGCCATGCGTTCGGCGGCCTCGCCGTATTCGCCGGCCCCGTCCTCCCTCCTCACCGACGTGAAAACCACGGTGTAGTAGGGCGGTTGATGCGCCTCGACAGGTCTGATGTCCATGTCGATCACCCTCCGACACGCACGTCCCCCGGTCCAGCCCCATGGCCACAAGGGATCCAAAGGGGATCCATCTCTTGACCTTCGCGTCAGAAAAGCCCCCCTTGCACCCCCGGCTCCACGCTCATCACCGGCACCGTCACGCCGGCCCCGGCATCAGCCCCCGCGTCGGCCCCAGCCAGCTCCCACCCGCTCATCAGCCGCGTATCGAGCACCACCACCCCACCGTCCGCCGTCCCCAGATGCAGATCGGGCCCGGCAGCGGCCAGCAGCCGCCCCGCGACCACCCCGCCCGGGGCCAGCTCGGTCACCACGCCGGTCATCGGCCGCAGCCCTTCGAGCCCGAACACCCCGGCGTGGTCCACCGCCTCGAACGGCGCCCGCTCCAGCGACTCGGGCCACCCCACCAGCGCCCCGGCCCGCCGGTGCAACTCCGCGATCTCCCGTGCCCGCTCCCCGCGCGCGGGCAACGAGACCCGCTCGGCCCTCTTCACCTTGTACGGGATCCGGTCCGGCACCCCCAGCGCCGCCCGCAGCAGCTCCTCGGTCCGCCGGGCCGCCATCAGCGGCCCGCGCCCCAGCCAGGTGAACGCGACCGCCCCCTGCTCCAGCAGCCGGGCGGACCCGCGCTCGTCCGCCGTGATCCCGACCTTGACCATCCCGGGCCCGAACCAGGCCAGGTAGACGGCGTACGGCCGGGGATCGTCGGCCATCGTGTCCGCCGCCACCGACCGCGACCGGTCCAGCCGCGCACACTCGGAGCACTGCCCCCCGCTGCTCCGTCGCGGCACCACGGCGCGCAGCGGACACCCGCCCCGGCGCGCCCCGACACACAGGCGCTCGACGCCCGCCACCCGGAACGCGACATCGCCCCCGTACGTCAGCTCACTGACGCGCTCGACACCTCCCGGCCGTCCCCCGCTCCCACTCCCGCTCCCGCCCCCGTACCAGGCAAGCGCCGGCCGCCCCGCCGTCCACCGCAAACCACCGCACAGCCAGCCCATACCCGCAGGCTAACGACCCCCTCTGACAACTGGCGGGCCGCCGGCCGTCAGGCAGCGGCTCCGGCGCGGACCGTACGAAGACCTGAACGTGCGGCGGAGCGGCGTTGGGCGTGACCCAGGGGAGTGTCGGCCCTCGCACTTCTCGCCTTCGTAGGGAGGTAGTGACACTATCCATATTTAGAGAGTGACACTCTCTAATGGCCAGCCGAGAAGAAAATGGGGGAGCAAGCCGGTGCGAATTTCCGAGCTGAGCCGCCGCAGCGGAGTGCCGATCACGACGATCAAGCACTACCTCCGGGAGGGCCTGCTGCCACCCGGCCGGCCGACGTCCGCCACCCAGGCGGAGTACGGGGAGCCGCACGTACGCCGCCTCCGGCTGATCCGCGCCCTCATCGGCGTACGGGGGCTGTCGATCGGCGCAACACGGGAAGTGCTGAAGGCCGTGTCCGAGAACGAAACGGACCCGCACCAGGTACTCGGCCTCGTGCTCGGCGCCAGACCGCCCGTCCTAGCGGAGGAAGACACCGGAGAAGGCACCGGGGAAGGTTCCCGCGAACGCCCTGCCGGGGCAGCCGACACGGACGCACTGCTGGCAGAGATGGGCTGGGAGGTCTCCGAGCACGCCCCGGCCAAGAGCGTCGTCGCCGAGACCCTGGAGACCCTGCGCTCACTCGGCGTGGACTACGACTGGCGATCCCTCATCCCCTACGCGGCACTCGCCGAGCGCACGGCCACCCTCGATC
The DNA here is from genome assembly GCF_040611155.1 of Streptomyces sp. NPDC002994. Classification (NCBI taxonomy): domain Bacteria; kingdom Bacillati; phylum Actinomycetota; class Actinomycetes; order Kitasatosporales; family Streptomycetaceae; genus Streptomyces; species Streptomyces sp. NPDC002994. Next base: position 106,583 of record NZ_JBEXNQ010000009.1, on the reverse strand, counting down.
TCGACCAACTGGCCGACACCACCGACCCCCTGGAACAGGCCGAACGAGCCCTGCTGCTGACCGTGTTGCTGGAACCCGCGCTACTGGCCCTGCGCCGCCTCGCCCAGGAGGCTGAGTCGGCCAGGCGCTACGGCGATTGACGGGCAACGATCAAAAAACCAGAGGCCCTGACGATTTCTCGTCAGGGCCTCTGGCCGGTTGTGCACTCGGCAGGATTCGAACCTGCAACCTTCTGATCCGTAGTCAGATGCTCTATCCGTTAAGCTACGAGTGCTTGGCGTCCGGGGCTTTTTCTGCCCCGTCGGCGTTGCGAGAACAACATTACATGACCTGCGCCGTCACGCGAAATCCATTAGCCGCACCCCTGCTGAGCTGCGGAAACGACCTTCAGACGGCTTCGAAACAGCCTGCGGAACGACCGAAGCCCCGGTCCTGGGACCGGGGCTTCGGTGATCATGCGCGGAGGCGGAGGGATTTGAACCCTCGATGGGCTTTAAGACCCAAACCGCATTAGCAGTGCGGCGCCATAGACCGGACTAGGCGACGCCTCCAGCACACTCTCTCGCCTGCGCGAGTGGGTGCGTGCAGATGATGACACAGCCTTGCGGGGTGCCACCAATCGCAGCCCACGGTACTAGGCAGGCAGGGGCCAGGGCAAAGTCTTACCGGTTGCGCAACGCCCGGGGCTGCGGAGCGTTAGAGAGTGCGGGGCGCCCCTGCCCCCTCTTGAACCTCAGGAGCCTCCATGCTGCGCCGTCTCACCCTCACCGCCGCCGCGTCCTTCGCCGCACTGTCCGCCGCCGTCCCCGGCACGTCGGCCGTGGCGGCGCCCGTCCCGCTTCCGCTGCTCCAGGACGTACTCCAGGGTGGCGCGCAGGACGGGCAGGACGCGCAGGACACGCAGGACCGGCTCACCGTGACGACGGCCGAGACGGGCAACCGCGCCGCCAATGGGACGTACGAACTGAAATGCGGGCCCACCGGCGGCACGCACCCGGAGGCGCAGGCCGCCTGCGACCGGCTCGAGGAGCTGGCCGGGGAGGACGGCGACCCCTTCGCCCCCGTGCCGCAGGACCGGATGTGCACCCACCAGCACGGCGGGCCGGCCACGGCGCGGATCACCGGTACCTGGAACGGGCGAAGCGTCGACGCGACGTTCAATCAGGGCAATGGCTGCGAAATCTCCCGCTGGCGTCAGATGGTGCCGGTGCTTCCCAGCGTGCGTTGACCGTCCGCTCCCGCTCCGCGCGCAGCGCCGCCCACAGGCACTCGTGCCTGGTCAGGGCCTACGCCGCGCCGTCCGACGGGGCCCCAAGCGCACACAACCTTGGTGAGAGCTCCCCCTCATCCGCCGTCGCGCGCCCATCGCCTGCCTTTAGACTCCCTCCAGTGACAGCTTGCGGCCCGAGGGGCAAAATGAGGCCGGCTGTCGGCAAGGTGCAGTAGTTCAGGGAGGAACCGTCGTCGTGAGCAGCAGGCCATCCCGAGGCGCTGCTCGCCTCGCAGCGATACTCGACGCACTTCCTGACGGGCTGTTGCTCGTCAATTGCAACGGCACCGTCGTCAATGCCAACACCATCGCCCTGGAGACGTTCGAGTCCCCGGGGACCGGCCTCGTCGGGCGCGGACTGCTCGATCTCCTGCCGACGTTCGACTCGAAGCTGATCCCCGGATCCATGCGCCGGGCCGACGGCGAGGACGATCAAGGGCGTACGAAGCCGACCCGGATGATCGCGCGCCGCACGGACGGGACGGAGTTCCCGGTCGAGGTGACCAGCGCGAACCTGGAGGACGGCCGGGATGCGTATGCGTCCCACAGCGACCGCCCCAGCTTCACCGGGGACGAGCTGCTGATGCTCGTCGTACGCGATCTGTCGGGGACCGTCGACACCGAGGCCGAGCTGGCCCGTTCGCAGCGCCAGACCGAGATGATCCTGCGGGCGGCCGCGGAAGGTGTCGTCGGGACGGACACCGACGGGCGCGTGGTGCTGGTCAACCCGGCCGCAGCGCAGATGCTGGGTTACCGCGCCAGCGACCTCGGCGGCAAGGAGCTGCACCCCCTCGCGATCCACTCGAAGTCCGACGGCAGCCCCTTCCCGTACGAGGACTCGCCGCTCGCCGACACCCTCAAGTCCGGGCGCAAGCACCGGGTGCGCGGGCAGGTCCTGTGGGCGAAGAACGGCAAGCCGGTCGCCGTCGACCTCACGACCGCTCCGGTACGGGACGGCGACCAGCTCGTCGGCGCCGTCATGACCTTCACCGACCGCCGGCCGTACGACGAACTGGTCGAAAAGCAGGCAGAGGTACTCGAGCGCGAGACCAAGCGGTACGAGGAGATGGCCGGGCGGCACGCCCAGCTGACCGCCGTCCTGGGCGAGTCGCTGCGCGGCCCGCTGGAAGAACTGCGCGGCGAGCTGGGGACGCTGGCCTCCGACCCCGCCGGACAGCTGTGGCCCGAGGCGAACCAGATCCTGCACCACCTGGCCGCCGGGTACGCCCGGATGACGACCCTTGTCGAGAATGTCCTGGGCTACCAGCGGCTCGCGGCGGGCACGGAGCAGCTGACGAAGGCGAAGGTGCTGCTCGACGGTGTCGTGGCGGCCGGTGTCGAGGGCGCGATCGATCTGATCGGTCCCGGGCGGGCGCAGTTCGCGGTGCACGCGCCGCCGATCGAGGCCGAGGTGGACGCCGGGCGGCTGGCGACGGCGCTCGCGCATCTCGTCGCCGACGTGGCCGGGATCGACTCGACGGGCAAGGCCCCGGCGGCGGCGCCCGGCGGCGGCTACACGGACTCGACGATCGTGGTCGCGGCGGCGCAGCGCGGTGAGGTCGTACGCATCGAGGTGCGCGGGCCGTACGCCGGGGGAGACCCGGTGCACGAGCCGATCGTGCGCGGCATCGTGGCGGCGCACGGCGGCGTGCTGCAGACGCACGAGGTGCCCGGCGTGGGCGGGAACGCGTATGTGCTGGAAGTGCCGCTCGGCACGGGCGCCGGGGCGGTCGCTCCGGCGTCGCAGGGCAAGGCGGCCGTCCCGGATCCGGTGCCGGTGCCGGCGCAGCAGTCGGCACCCGCGGACGGTGGCGGGCGGCGGGCGCGGCGGTCGTCCACGGACGCCTTCCTGGAGCTGGACGGCAAGCGCGCGACGGGCGAGCAGGCCGCCGCGGCGGCCGAGCCGGTTCCCACTGGCGCGGGTGCTGCGGGCTCTGTGGGTCCTGCGGGCTCTGAAGGCAAGGCGGCGGCGCCCACCGGGCGGCGCAGGGCGCGGCGTGGCGGGCCGGGCGAGGCGGACGCGGCAGGCGCGGTGGGCGCGGTGGCGGGGCCGCAGGAACGTATTCCGGCGCAGGTCTCCGGGGACGGTCCGGGCGCTGCTTCCGGCGCTGCTTCCGGTGCTGTTTCCGGCTCTGGTGGTACGGGGCGCAGGCGCGGGCGGCCCAGTCCCGTCGAGGGTGGCGGCGACGGGCGTACGGGCGGTGGAGGTGGCGGCGCCGTAGAACTGCGCGCCGCGCTGCCGGCCGCCGCGCCGCCCGTACCTTCGGGTGCGGTTTCGGAAGGCTCCGTCGTGACGGCTTCCGAGGGGGCGCACGGCACCGGGCGCGCGGCGCTCGGGGAGACGGTGCCGCCCCAGGGTGTGCCCGTCGACGCACAGGGGTCTACAGGGCGCCGTGCACGGCGTGGTGGGGATGCGGCGCACGAGAACGCACCCGCGCTGCCCGCCCTGCCTTCCGCACCGTCTGGCGGGAACGAGTCCGCGCAGCAGCAGCTCCAGCAACAGCAGGCTTCCGGGCGGCGTGCGCGCCGGGCGCTCGCGCCGCCGCCGCAGGAGCGGTCCGAGACGGCCCCCCGCAGCGCGTTCGCGCTGCCGCCGGCCGACGCCGACCGGGTGCCGCCGACGGCGGGTGAGGCGGATGCCTCGCTGCCGGGCCGCCATGACGCCGTACGCACCACTCCGGAGGCGGACCACACTCCGCCGCAGCCGCACCCGGCCCCGGCACCGACGGGGCGGCGCAGGGCGCCCAGCGACGTTCAGCCGGGGGAGTCCGGGCAGCCCGGACAGCCCGGACAGCCGGCGCGACCGGCGCGGGCAATGGCTTCGGTTCCGGACGGCAACGCCGCTCACGACAGCGATGCCGTCTCCGTGCCCCCGAGCTGGTCGGCCGCCCCCGGCGGAGCCACCGCGACGGCGACCGGTACGACGCAGACCTGGCCCGCTCCTGGCTTCGCGGTGGGAGCGGTGAGCGAGGACGACGCCGAGCCCGCCACCGGACCACAGCAGCCGCGCACCGCGCAGCCGTTGCCACCCGCCCAGCCCCTCCCCGCCGAAGCCCCCGCACCGGCCACGGCACCGGCACAGGCACCGGCAGCACCCGCACCCGCGTCCGCTCCCCTGCCCGCCGACTCCACGCAAGGCCGCGCGTTCAGCGTCCGTACCCTCGGCCAGGGCATGCCCTTCGCCCAGCAGATCGCCCAGCAGCAGAACCAGACCCTGGGTTCGGGACGGCGCCGTAAGCTCGCCGCCTCGCGTACGGAGGCGGAGCAGTCCACGCCCGCCGAAGGCACCGCGACGCAGGACAGCGCCGAGCCCGCGGCCCGTCCGCACCCCCAGGGCCCGGGCCAGGGCCCGCTCCAGCAGCGGCTGTCGCCCCAGGGCGAGGGCCGTGCGTACGCCATAGGCGCACCCGACGAGGGTTCGGAGGGCCCCGAGCCGCTGGACGGCCCCAACGGCGCCGTGGAGGTGGCCAACCGGCCCCAGCCGCAGCCTGTCGACGACGAGCTGCCCCCGGAGCCGCTCGACAACCCGCGCCGCCTGCTGGTGTGGCCCGCCCCGGACGTCTCCACGCAGCAGGCGCTGAGCGACCGCGGTTACCGCCCGGTGATCGTGCACTCCCGCGAGGAGGTCGACGCGCAGATAGCGGCGTTCCCCGCGGCGCTGTTCGTCGACCCGCTGACCGGGCCCATCACCCGTACGGCGCTCCAGTCCCTGCGCCAGGCCGCCGTCGCCGCCGAGGTCCCCGTCCTGGTGACGGCCGGGCTCGGGCAGGCGACGCGTGAGGCGGCGTACGGCGCGGATCCCGCCGTACTGCTGAAGGCGCTCGCGCCGCGCGACAGCGAGCAGCACCCGTCGCGCGTGCTGCTGATCGAGGAGCACGAGGAGATCGCGCTCGCGCTGACGGCGACGCTGGAGCGGCGCGGCATGCAGGTGGCGCGCGCCGGGACGGACACCGAAGCGGTCACGCTGGCGACGCAGATGCGGCCGAACCTGGTGGTGATGGACCTGATGCAGGTACGCCGCCGCCGCGCCGGAATCGTCGACTGGCTGCGCGCCAACGGGCAGTTGAACCGCACGCCGCTGGTCGTCTACACCTCGGCCGGACTCGACGAGGGCGAACTGCACCGGCTCGCCTCGGGGGAGACGGTGCTCTTCCTGGCGGAGCGCTCGACGAGCAGTGAGGTGCAGGGCCGGATCGTGGACCTGCTCGCGAAGATCGGCACGAACTGAGAACGAACTGAAGACTGGAGGGGCCCCGCGCCGTTGCGGGGCCCCTCCAGTGGTTCACGGGTGCGTCAGAACTGCGTCAGAACGTCGTGACGTCCAGCTCGCCGTCCGCGTACTGCTTCCTGATCACCTTTTTGTCGAACTTGCCGACGCTCGTCTTCGGCACGGCCGGGATCATCGCCCAGCGCTCCGGCAGCTGCCACTTCGCGATCTTGCCGGCGAGGAAGGCCCGCAGCTCCTCGTAGCCGGCGGTCGCGCCCTCCTTCAGCACCACCGTGGCCAGCGGGCGCTCGCTCCACCTGTCGTCCGGTACGGCGACTACGGCCGCTTCCGCGACGTCGGGGTGCGCCATCAAAGCGTTCTCCAGTTCAACACTTGAGATCCACTCCCCACCCGACTTGATGACGTCCTTCGCGCGGTCGGTGAGGGTGAGGAAGCCTTCGTGGCTGATGACGCCGATGTCGCCGGTCTTGAGCCAGCCGTCCTCGCTGAACTTGTCGGCGGGCGTGAAGTCCTCGCCCGCCGCGCCGCCGTAGTACGCGCCGGCGATCCAGTTGCCCCGTACCTCCAGCTCACCGGCCGACTCGCCGTCCCAGGCGAGGATTTCGCCGTTCGGCCCGATCAGGCGCGCCTCCACACCGGCCGGGAAGCGGCCCTGCGTGATGCGGTACGGCCACTCCTCCTCGGGGGTGAGCCCGGCCGGCGGGTGCGCCATGGTGCCGAGCGGCGAGGTCTCCGTCATGCCCCAGGCGTGGCACAGCCGCACACCGAGCTTGTCGTACGCCTCCATGAGGGCGGGCGGACAGGCGGCGCCGCCGATGGTGACGCTCGCCATGGAGGAGAGGTCGCGGGGGTTGGCCGTGACCTCGGCGAGCAGGCCCTGCCAGATGGTGGGGACGGCTGCGGCGTGCGTCGGCTTCTCGCGCTCGATCATCTCGGCGAGCGGGGCGGGCTGGAGGAAGCGGTCCGGCATGAGCATGTTGATGCCGGTCATGAAGGTGGCGTGCGGCAGCCCCCACGCCATCACGTGGAACTGGGGGACGACCACGAGGGTGGTGTCCTTGTCGTTCAGCCCCATCGACTCGGCCATGTTGACCTGCATGGAGTGCAGGTAGATGGAGCGGTGGGAGTAGACGACGCCCTTGGGGTCGCCGGTGGTGCCGGAGGTGTAACACATGGCCGCGGCGGCACGCTCGTCCAGCTCGGGCCAGTCGTACGTGGTGGGGCGGTCCGCGATCAGGTCCTCGTACTCGTGCACGCGCGGCGCGCAGCCGTCGAGGAGCGAGCGGTCGCCGGGGCCCGAGACGACCACGTGCTCGACGGTCTTCAGGTGCGGGAGGAGCGGCGCGAGCAGCGGCAGCAGCGAGCCGTTGGCGATCACGACGCGGTCGGCGGCGTGGTTGACGATCCACACCAGCTGCTCCGGGGGCAGGCGCAGGTTGAGCGGGTGGAGTACGGCGCCCATGGAGGGGATCGCGAGATACGCCTCCACGTGCTCGCAGTTGTTCCACATGAGCGTCGCGATGCGCTGGTCGCCGTCGACGCCGAGCTCGTCGCGCAGAGCGTTCGCGAGCCGTGTCGCGCGCTCGCCGGTCTCGGCGAAGGTGCGGCGCTGTGGCTCCTGCTCACCCGTCCATGTGGTGACCTGTGAGCGACCGTGGATCGTCATCCCGTGCTTCAGGATGCGGGTCACGGTCAGTGGTACGTCCTGCATGGTGCTCAGCACGGCGTCCTCCCGGTGGGCGCTACGCGGCAGTAATAAGGGTGGCCTGATTCTGCGCACGTACCAGGCGGTATGTCACTACTTCCGGGAGTACGAATCGAATGCGATCGGGGGAGGTCCGCCGGCAGGCCGGCGGACAGGTCAGCGGACCGGGGCCAGCTCCGGGTCGTCGCGGAGCTTGCCGAGGGCGCGCGAGACGGCGCTCTTGACCGTGCCGACGGAGACGCCGAGAACCTCGGCCGTCTGGACCTCGCTGAGGTCCTCGTAGTAGCGCAGGACGACCATGGCGCGCTGGCGGTCCGGCAGCTTCATGATCGCGCGCCACATGGCGTCGCGCAGCACCTGCTGCTCGGCGGGGTCGTTGGCGAGGGCGGTGGCCGTGGCGGTGCTGGAGGCGGAGGCGGGTTCGGGGAGCTCGTCGGTGGCGTACTCGTCGACCTTTCGCTTGCGCCACTGCGAGGTGCGAGTGTTGAGCAGGGCGCGGCGTACGTAACCGTCGAGGGCGCGGTGGTCCTCGATGCGGTCCCAGGCGACGTACGTCTTCGTGAGCGCCGTCTGCAGCAGGTCCTCCGCGTCGCACGGATTGGCGGTGAGCGAGCGGGCGGTGCGCAGCAGTACGGGTCCCCGGGCGCGTACGTACGTGGAGAACGACGGGTAGGGCGTCGGCGTCGCCGCCCTTGTCGCCGCCTTGGATGCGCTGGTGCAGACAGGCGTGGTCATAAGGACCACGCTAGGAGCGCGTCGTGCGCGGCGGATCGGCCCCAGGTCCCGAAACCGGATCCGCCTCAGGTTGTAGGGGTGGGGACGGCCCCACCTCCTGAGGGTGGAGACCGCACGACTCTCCGTAGGGGTCGCGTCTCAGGGGCGGGGCCGTCTCTTCCTCCGTTACAGCAGGTCAGCGGCCGATCCGTGCGACCGGGGCGTCCGCCGCGTTCCGGTCGATGCTCAGGCGGCGGCCGCCGTGCTTCTCCACGACGTTTCCGGCGTACTGGTGGATGCGGCGGTGCGGGTGCCAGGCCCGCTTGGACAGGGCGCGTTCGCCGTACAGCGACGGCTTGCCGTCCCAGCGGGCGAACCACATCGCCGACGGCAGGTCCGTCACCCCCGCCCTGCGGGCGCGCTCCATGTGCCGTACGCCGGACTCCGCGCTGCTGTAGAAGCCCGGGAGGTACGCGTACTTGCGCACTTCACGGTTCCAGCCGCGGATGAAGTCGAGGGTGGTGCGGGCGCAGCGGCTGTTCCCCTCGTTGTACGCCTCCATGTCGAGGTAGAGCGCACTGCCGGCGCGCATGCCCAGCGCCTTCGCCGCGCGGACCGCCTGCCTCGCCTCCTTCTTGCCCTGGCGCCAGGGCGCGCGGCCCATCCTGACGCGCTGCTTGTTCTTGGCCTGTACGCAGGGGGACTGCGAACCGACGAAGACCGGCAGCACCCGCCAGCCCATCCGGTCCACGGCCGCCACCCAGTGCTTGCTGAGGTGGCGCTGCTTCTGGCAGTGCCGGCCGCGGCCCGCGAAGTAGACACCGACGGCCCGGTACGGGGAGGAACGCCACGCCCGCATGGTGGAGAGCGAGGGTGCGTGGCAGGTGTCGAAGGCGCGGCCGCGGAACTTCACGGTGGAGGCGGCCGCGACCGCGGCCGGTCCGCCGGCCGGTGCTCGCGATCGGGCGGCGGCGTCCACCTGGTGCGGCACGACCAGCACTCCCAGCAGGCCGGCCAGCGCGACTGTGTATCCGAGGAGCTTCTGCGCGTAGATCTTCTGCAGGTACATGGGGAGAGTGAACGTGCCCCCACCCGAACCGACCACCGCTCACGCCCCGGCCTCAGCCATCCGCCCCCAAGATCAACCCGGACGTGGGAACACCGGTGCCCGCCGTCACCAGTGACGTGGCCGCGCCCGGTATCTGGTTCACCGACGTACCGCGCAGCTGTCTGACCGCCTCCGCGATGCCGTTCATGCCGTGCAGGTACGCCTCACCGAGCTGGCCGCCGTGCGTGTTCAGCGCCAGCCTGTCCTCGGCCACGAAACCGCCGCCCTCGCCGGGCCCGCAGAACCCGAACTCCTCCAGTTGCATCAGCACGAACGGTGTGAAGTGGTCGTAGAGGATGCCCACATCGATGTCGGCCGGCCGGAGCCCCGAGGTCTGCCACAACTGCCGGGCGACCACACCCATCTCGGGCAGCCCGTTCAGACCGTCCGGCCCGTCGCGATAGAAGCTCGTCATCTGCTCCTGTCCGCGCCCGGCTCCCTGCGCGGCGGCGACGATCACCGCGGGCGGGTGCGGCAGATCCCGGGCCCGCTCGACGGAGGTCACGACGACCGCCTGCCCGCCGTCGGTCTCCTGACAGCAGTCGAGGAGCCGCAGCGGTTCGACGATCCAGCGCGAGGCGGCGTGGTCGGCGAGGGCGATCGGCTTCTCGTAGAAGTACGCGGCGGGGTTGCGGGCGGCATGACGGCGGTCGGTGACGGCGACGTGGCCGAAGACGTCGGTCGTCAGGTCGTACACATGCAGATAGCGCTGGGCGGCCATGGCGACCCAGGAGGCGGGCGTGAGCAGCCCGAACGGCAGGTTCCAGCCGAGCGCCGCGCCTTCTGCCGACGGCTCGCGGTGCTGTACGCCCGAGCCGAAGCGGCGGCCGGAGCGTTCGTTGAACGCCCGGTAGCAGACGACGACTTCCGCCACCCCGCTCGCCACGGCGAGTGCGGCCTGCTGGACGGTGGCGCAGGCCGCGCCGCCGCCGTAGTGGATACGGGAGAAGAACGACAGCTCACCGATGCCCGCCGCCTGGGCGACGGTGATCTCGGGGCTGGTGTCCATCGTGAAGGTGACCATGCCGTCGACGTCGGCGGGGGTGAGCCCGGCGTCCTCGACGGCGGCCCGCACGGCCTCGACGGCGAGCTTGAGCTCGCTGCGCCCGGAGTCCTTGGAGAACTCGGTCGCCCCGATACCGGCGATCGCGGCCTTCTCGCCGAGCGTGTCGGCGCTGCGTACGCTCATGAGTCCTTCTCCCGAACTCCGACGGTCACCTTGCCGGTGACGTGATGGCCGAGCCGGTTGGCGCCGACGACCCGAACCTCGGCCGTGCCGTCCGCGTCGAGCGCGGTGACGGTGCCGGTCAGCACCATGGTGTCGCCGGGATAATTGGGCACCCCGAGGCGGATCTTCACAGCGCGCAGCCTGGCGCCCGGGCCGAAGTGATCGGTGATGTACCGGCCGACCAGCCCATTGGTCGTGAGGATGTTCATGAAGATGTCGGGCGAGCCTTTCGCCCGCGCGGCCTCGGCGTCGTGGTGGACGTCCTGGTAGTCGCGGGAGGCCACGGCGCCTGCGACGATCAGTGTGCGGGTGATCGGGATCTCCAGCGGCGCCAACTCATGCCCGACCTTCATACCGCCGTCTCCTCCTCGTCGCCCTTCTCACCAGTCAGCAACTGCCCCAGCTCCTCCAGCACTTGACTTGCTCCGCCCAGATACGCGTCGAGCTGCCGGCCCCAGAGGAAGTGCCGGTGGACGGGATGGTCCAGGTCCGCGCCCGTCCCGCCGTGCAGATGCTGCCCGGCGTGCACCACGCGGTGCCCGGCATCCGAGGCCCACCAGGCGGCGGTGAGGGCGTGGGTGGCGAAGGGCAGGCCCTCGTCGTAGCGCCAGGCCGCCTCGTACGCCGTGACGCGTATCGCCTCGGTGTCCATGTACGCGTCGGCGGCCCGCAGCAGCACGCCCTGGTTGGCCGAGAGCGGCCGCCCGAACTGCTCGCGCTGCGAGGTATGAGCCACAGCACGGGCAACCGCCCCGGCACAAACCCCCGCCTGAACCCCAGCAAAAGCAACCCGCCCCACCCCAAGCACCTCCTCGTACGCCGCACCACCCCCATCCGCCTCATCCGGCGCCACACCTAGCCCTCCCCGGGCCACATTCAGCCCGTCCGGCGCCACACTCGCCCCACCCGGCGCCGCACCGAGCCCTCCCCGGGCCACATCCAGCCCGTCCGGCGTTTGAGGACCGGGGTCCGGGGCGGAGCCCCCCACGCGGCGGAGCCGCAAAATGTCACAGCGGGAAGGGGCGGGTCGGGGAAAGCTCCGCAGGACCCCGATCCGCTCCCCGGGAGCCGCGTCCAACGTGAGCCGCCCCGCTGACCAGGGCGCGGTGGTATCGACCGCCTCAACCGTCACCCCCGCATCCGCCGTCGCCACGAGCCACAGCCCCCGGTCCGCATCCGGAACCAGCACATGCGTGGCGTCACGCAACCACGGCACCACGCCCGCGGTGCCGCTCAGCGCCCCGGCCGTGGAAGCGGAAGCGGGCGGGGGCGCGGGCGCGTCGGCTCGTACCGTCCCGCTAGCGGGAAACGCCCCCGTCACCACCACCGAGCCATCACCAATCGCAGGCAACAGCCGCGCCCGCTGCTCCTCGGTCCCGTGCGCGCCGACAGCCAGCATCCCGTACACACACGTCACAGCCAGCGGCACCTGCGCCGTCGTACGCCCCTGCTCCTCCAGCAGCAGCACCAGCCCGAGCAGACCGATTTCCCCGACCGCGGCGATGAGCCCAGCCCCGCACAGCGCCTTCCAGACCTCGCTGTCCGTGCCCGTCCCCGCCGCGGCGAGACGGTCGTGCGTCGACAGGTCCCCGAAGATCCGCGCGGCCAGGTCCCGCGCCGCCGCCTGCTCGTCCGTGGGCGTGAAATCCATCAGCCGTCACCCCCGCCGCCGCCGCTCGCCACCGGCCGAAAGACCGGCAGCTCCAACTCCCCGTCCACCCGGAGGAATCCCAGCCGGACAGGCATCCCGATCCGCACCTTGTCGTACGGCACCCCGACCACATTGCTGACCATCCGCACGCCCTCCGCGAGTTCGATCAGCCCGACGGCGTACGGAGGGTCGAAGGCCGGAAATGGCGGATGGTGCATGACGACGTACGAGAAGACCGTGCCGGCCCCGGCCGCCTCGACCGTGTCCCACTCCGGCGACCCGCAGCCGCCGCACCCCGGCAGCCAGGGAAACCGGAGCGTCCCGCAGCCCTCGCACCGCTGGATCAGGAGCTTGTGCCGGGCCACCCCGTCCCAGAACCCGGCGTTGTCGCGGTTGACAACGGGCCGGGGCCGCTCACCTCGCCCGTCGCGACCCCGCGCTTCGCGCTTCCCCGCGGCCGGCGCGTACTTGAGGATGCGGAAGCGGTGCGTCCCCGCCGGCTCCCCCTCCGCCCGGACGTCCATCCGCGTCGTGACGAAGTACCCGGTCCCCAGTTTCGTGGTCTTGCGCTCCGACACGGACTCGATCACCGCGTCGAAGGTGATCCGGTCCCCGGGCCGCAGATCCCGCACGTACTCCTGCTCGCAGTCGGTCGCGACCACCGAGGTGTACCCCGAGCCGTCCAGCAGCGCGAGGAGTTCGTCGTACGCCGCCGACCTGCCCGTATGGTCCGTATGCCCGGACAGGCCGCCCATCGTCCAGGCCTGGAGCATCGTCGGCGGGGCGATCGCACCGGGGCCGGAGTACGCCGCCGCGCCGTCCCCCATCGCCTCGCACCAGTGCCTGATCATCGGCTCGTTGACAGGGTCCTTGCCGACCCCGGCGACCACCGCCGCCCGCCCCTCGAACGCCTTCAGCAGCCCGTACAGATCCCCATCCGCACCCGCACCCGCGCCCGCCTCCGCGTCCGCACCGACGTTCGCGTCCGCACCCCCATTCGCACTCATCCCCGCCGCCCCCTCGGCATCCCGAGCCGCATCGTCGCCACGATCTCCCGCTGCACCTCGCTCACCCCGCCCCCGAACGTATTGATCTGCGCCGCCCTGTTCATCCGCTCCAGCTCCCCGTCTCCCCAGACCCCCACAGAACCGGAGCGCACCATTCCCGCCTCGCCCGCAACTTCCTGACACATTCGATACACCGCAACAGCCGATTCGGTTCCCATAAACTTCACGCCACTTGCATCACCCGGCGCGAGCGCCCCCGCCCCCACATCGCCGACCAGCCGCCAGTTCAGCAGCCGCACCGCCGCCAGCCTGGCGTGCGCCTCGGCCAGCCGAGCCCGTACCCACGGCCGGTCCGCGGGCCGCTCGCCCGTCTCCGGGCCGGGAGTCACGGCGTACGCCAGCGCCTGCTCGTAGCAGTCCTCGGCCTGCATGCCGATCGCGGCGAGCGCCACCCGTTCATGGTTGAGCTGGTTGGTGATCAGCCCCCACCCGCCGTTCTCCTCACCCACCACATTCCCGGCGGGCACCCGGATGCCGTCGTAGTACGTCGCCGTGGTGGTCAGCCCGCCGACGGTCTCGATCGGCGTCCACGAGAAGCCCGGCGCGTGCGTCGGCACGAGCAGGATCGAGATGCCCTTGTGCTTCGGCGCATCCGGGTCCGTACGGCAGGCGAGCCAGATCCAGTCGGCGTTCTGGGCGTTGCTGGTGAAGATCTTCTGGCCGTCGACGATCCACTCGTCGCCCTCGCGCACCGCGCGCGTACGGAGCGAGGCGAGGTCAGTACCGGCCGACGGCTCGGTGTAGCCGATCGCGAAGACGATCTCGCCGCGCAGGATCCGGGGGAGGAAGAAGTCCTTCTGCTCGGGCGTCCCGTACTTCATCAGGGTCGGCCCGACCGTATTGAGCGTGACCATCGAGACGGGGGCGCCCGCCCGGTACGCCTCGTCGAAGAAGACGAACTGCTCGTCGGCGCCGCGCCCCTGGCCTCCGTACTCGACGGGCCAGCCGAGCCCGAGCATCCCGTCGCGGCCGATCCGCCGCAGCAGCGCCCGCTGTCCGGCGGCGTCGTGCGGGTCCGCTCCCTCCATCACTTCGCGGAAGTACGAGCGGAGTTCGGTGCGCAGCTGCCGCTGGCGCACGGTGGGGGCAAGGTGCACGGCAGCGTCCTCCGACGGCAGGCGGCGTCACAGTCTGATGGTTTCTGACTGTCCGTCAGATCGACGCGCACTGTCAAGGCACCAGCACGCCCCGAAACGGGAACGGCCTGCGCAACGGCGACAAGCGCCGTCGCGCAGGCAGTCATTCACCCCGCAACACAGACCCCGGCCGGGCCGCGACTCACCAGAGCTGCACGAAGTTCACGGCCACGTTCTCGTTGGACTGGTCGATCGCCGTGAAGCCGGATCCGCTCACGCTCGCCGTGTTGTTCTGGTTCGACGCGCCGGCACCCGTCGCCACCTGCTGCGTAGTGGTCGAGTTGCCGAGGTTGTGGCCACCGACACCGCTGCCGCCAACCGTGGCCACGGTCGCGTTCGACCCGTCATTCGCGAAGGAACCGTTGTCCGCAAGGGCGACACCCGAGAAGAGAGCGGCCGCGAGGGGCAGGGCGGCAACGGCTGCGATGACACGGGCGGTACGGATGCTTGCCATGTGAATTCCTCCAGGAACGCTAAGTACGGCTTGTTCCGGGGCAGTTGGCCGACTGCCTCAGCGATGGTCACGACGTCGCGAGATCAGAATTGCCCACCGAATCCCCGGCGAACCACCCCTGAGGCCCTTATTCCCCCTCAAGCGTGAGGACATGTCGATAAACACCCTTCACGCCCCCAAAACCCCAGCTCATCCCTCTCGCACCACGGCAACCCGGCCGCCGCAAGGGAAAAAGCGTTCCAGCACATTTTCCGCCAATCCACCCCCCTTCCCTTCTTCGAACACCCGTACGAAAATAAAACCTATGGCCACCCACGACCGGCGCGCCGCCACCTTGGCCCTCGCCCACGCTCTCTCCGCCGCCGAGCGCGGGCTCCCCGTCATTCCCCTGTCCCGCACCAAACTCCCCGCCCTGCGCTCCCCGCACCGGGACGCCCCTGAGCCGTTCCTGTGCCGGGGCGAATGCGGGCGCCCCGGGCACGGCGTACACGACGCCACCACCGACCCCGCCACCGTCCGCGCCCTCTTCGCCGCCGCGCCTTGGGCGACGGGTTACGGGATCGCCTGCGGCCGCCCCCCACACCGCCTGATCGGCATAGACCTGGACACGAAACCGCCGACGAACACCGCCGCCGACACCGACACCGCCACCCCTACCGACGCCACCGCGGCCCTACGGCACCTGGCACTGCGGCATCTCTTCACGATCCCGGACACCGTCGTCGTCATCACCCCCAGCGGCGGCCGCCACATCTGGCTGACCGGCCCGCCCGACGTCGTCGTCCCGAACTCCGCCGGCCGCCTCGCCCCCGGCATCGACATCCGGGGCACCGGCGGCTACCTGGTCGGCCCCGGCTCCGTCACCACCCGCGGCACCTACCGCACCGCACCCGGCACCGGCCACCTCGCGCCGGCCCCCTGCCCCGGCGCACTGCTCCGCCTCCTCACGCCCCCCGCACGCCCTCACTCCCCGGCGCACCACCCGGCGGGCGGGCACGGAAGCGGCCACGGCCTGGTCCAGTTCGTACTGGCGGCCCATGAAGGCCAGCGCAACACCCGCCTCTTCTGGGCCGCTTGCCGCGCGTACGAGAACGGCATCGGCGACTGCCTCGCGAACGCACTGACGGACGCGGCGATCCACACGGGCCTCACCGAACGCGAAGCCCGCGCCACCATCGCCTCCGCCGCCCGCCTCAGCGCGTGCGGCCGCGGGTGCGCTCCCGGTGGCCCTTGACGTCGGGCAGACCGAGATAACCCCGCTCGCGTTCGGCCTCGCCGAGCCACAGCTGGGGGACGTACTGCTGGATCGCCGCCACCAGGGGCTCCCGGAAACCGCTGTTGGCGACAAGGCGGTAGCGCAGTCGCGGCAGGTCGGGCCGCAACGGCTCCTCGTCGCGGACCATGGCCCACAGGACCGGATCGTCGCGATCGACGGGCGCGTTGGGGTACAGCTCGACGGAGTAGTGCTTCGCGGGGCGGCTTCCCGTCCCGCACCAGTTCAGACCGACACCGGCGAGGCTGTCCCAGGGGATGACCTTCTGGCCGCCGGGGTTGCTGACCCACAAGCCCGTGTGGTCGACGCACAGGAAGGTGTGCCGGGACTTCCAGCCGGCGGACAGGAAAACGACGCCGAGAAAGCCGATCAGCAGCCCGATGACGACGCCGGCGACCCCACCGGGGTTGGGTGCCTTCCCGGTCAGCCCGGCCATGACGGCAACGCCGCCCAGCACGACGAACGCGCCGACCACGGTGCAGCCGGCACCGACCGGAACCTCGGTCCGGGCGGCGCTGCGGCCCATGCGTATGAGTGTGGCGGTGGGGGCGGGACCTTGGGCATGGGGACTCGTCATGGCCATCGAGCCTAGAGCGACTCCCCGGCCGTACCGCGGGCGGCCGGCACTACGCTCCACCCCATGACTGCACGGGGCCAAGAAACGTCGGACACGGAAGACGACCTGCGGGCGCGCTTTCAGCAACAGGCGCGGTCAGGACTGACGAACGACCGGGCTCGGAAGGCGCGGGGGGCACGCATTATGTCGACCGCGGTCTCGGCGCTGGCGGCCATCGCCCCTCTGGCGATCATCGCCCTGGGATTCGACGCCGGTGTGAACACGGGCATCTGGGTCGCTGTCTGTGCCCTGGGCACAGCCGTCGGCATCGCAGCGACGGCCCTGGCCATGCGGGGGCGTACCCGCTGGGCAGTCGCCGGATTCATGGTCGCGTTCACGCTCGGCACGGCCGGCGACCTCCTCAGCGGCCGCCCCTTCCAGACAGGGTGAACGCAGAAGGGGTGTCTCCGGCTCGGAGACACCCCTTCTGACCTGTACCTGCGTTGAGCTGCGCGGTGGGTGTGGGATTTGAACCCACGGTGACATCGCTGCCACGACGGTTTTCAAGACCGTTCCCTTAGGCCGCTCGGGCAACCCACCTCGCGCCATCGCCCCGCTGGGGGTCGCGCGAAGACAGCCTAACCGGTCAGCTGTCGTCGCCCTTGCGCTGGCCCAGGGTGACTTCGGCCGTCGACGTCTTGCCGTCGCGCTCGTACGTGAGCGTGACCTTGTCGCCCGGCTTGTGGGTCCAGATCTCGCTGATCAGCGTCGGGCCGCTGTCGATCACCCGGTCGTCGAGCTTGGTGATCACATCGCCCGCCTTCAGACCGGCCCTGCCCGCCGGGCTGTCCGGCGGGACCGCCGCGGTGCCGCCCGTGCCGCGGTCCGCGATGACGGCGCCGCCGTCGCTCTTCGGGTCCATGGAGACCGTGGCGCCGATCACCGGGTAGACCGGCTCGCCGGTCTTGATCAGCTGCTGGGCGACCGTCTTCGCCTGATTGACCGGGATGGCGAAGCCCAGGCCGATGGAGCCCGCCTGGGACTGGCCGAAGCCGCCCGTGCCGGCGGACTGGATGGCGGAGTTGATGCCGATGACGGCGCCGCGCGCGTCGAGCAGCGGGCCGCCGGAGTTGCCCGGGTTGATCGACGCGTCGGTCTGCAGGGCGCTCATGTACGACGCCTTGCTGTTCTGGCCGTCACCCGAGGCCACTGGCCGGTTCTTCGCGCTGATGATGCCGGTGGTCACCGTGTTCGACAGGCCGAAGGGCGCGCCGATGGCGATCGTCGAGTCCCCGACGGCCACCTTGTCGGAGTCACCCAGGGGCAGCGGGGCCAGGCCGGCCGGGGCGCTCTTGAGTTTCAGTACGGCTACGTCGTATCCCTCCGCGCGCCCGACCACCTCGGCGTCGTACTTCTTGCCGTTGGAGAAGGTGACGGACAGTTCGCCGCCGTCCGCCGCCGACGCCACCACGTGGTTGTTGGTGACGATGTGGCCCTGCTTGTCGTAGACGAAGCCCGTTCCTGTGCCGCCCTCGCCGTCGCCGCCCTGCGCCTCGATGGTGACGACGCTCGGCAGCGCCTTGGCCGCGACCGCCGCGACGGTGCCCGGGTCGCGCTTGAAACCCTCCGCGGTGCCGGAGGCGGAGACGGTGGTCGAGTCGGTGGGGCTGTCGTTGCGCTCGGCGGCCCAGTACCCGATGCCGCCACCGACGCCACCCGCGACCAGCGCGGCGGCCAGCACCCCGGCGACCAGGCCGCCGGTGCGCTTCCTGCGGGGACCGGGCGGTACGGGCGGCATGGGCGCGCCCCACGCGGGGCCGCCGCTGTCGCCGCTGCCACCGCCGCCGTAGGCGGGGTGCGCGGGCGGGGGCGGCGGCCATCCGGCGGCGGGACCGGGCCCGGGCACGGCCGCGTGAGGCTGCGCGACGGGCATGTACCCCGGCTGCGGCTCGGGCGTGTGCCCCTGCGCGGTGGGGTTGTGTACGGGCTGCTCGGGGGCCGGGGGAGTCTGCTCGCGCCCCGGGTCCACGGCGTTCGTACCCGTGGAGTCGGAGGCGGGCCCGGGAGCGGCCACCGGCACGGGAGGTGCTGAAGGGGCGGCCGGAACCGCAGTGCCCTCGTTCTCGGTGCTCACAGCTCTCTTCTCCTCGGTCCCACGTCGGTTTCGGTCAACGTCACCACTGTGCAAGTGTCCGCTGTCAGCTTTTCCCACCGCACATCAGACGACCGTAAGCGGTTCCTGTGCATCCACGGAACATCCTTTACATCGGTCAAAACGGTCGCATGCCGAGAGGAGCCGATCGGCCGCCCCCTGTGACGTGTTTTCCCGCCTACCCATCCGCGGTGACACCATGACGCCGTGACCCACGCACGGCAGCACACCATCCAAGTCGTCGCACACCGCGGCGCCTCCGAGGACGCCCCCGAGCACACCCTGGCGGCGTACATGAAGGCGATCGAGGACGGCGCGGACGCCCTCGAGTGCGATGTACGGCTGACCGCGGACGGGCACCTCGTCTGCGTCCACGACCGCCGGGTGAACCGCACCTCGAACGGCCGCGGCGCCGTCTCCGCCCTCGAACTCGCCGACCTCGCCGCCCTCGACTTCGGCTCCTGGCGCGACAGCGCGGAATCCCCGGACTGGGACCCGGCCCGGGGCCAGGCCCCCGGCGAGTTCACTTCCGTACTCACCCTGGAGCGCCTCCTGGAGCTGGTCTCGGACGCCGGGCGCCGGGTCGAGCTGGCCATCGAGACCAAGCACCCCACCCGTTGGGCCGGCCAGGTCGAGGAGCGACTGCTCCATCTGCTGAAGCGGTTCGGCCTGGACGCGCCCGCGGCGGACGAGCCCTCGCCCGTACGCATCATGAGCTTCTCGGCGCGCTCCCTGCACCGGGTGTCGGCCGCGGCGCCCACCCTCCCGACCGTCTACCTGATGCAGTTCGTCTCCCCGCGCCTGCGCGACGGGCGGCTCCCGGCGGGCTCGCACATCGCGGGTCCCGGCATCCGGATCGTCCGGAACCACCCCGCCTACATCGAACGGCTGCACCGCGCGGGGCACCGGGTGCACGTATGGACGGTCAACGAGCCGGAGGACGTCGAGCTCTGCCGGCGCCTCGGTGTGGAGGCAATCATCACGAACCGCCCGAAGCGGGTCCTGTCTCAATTGGGACGCCTATAACCCTGGTTACAGGGAGTGCACCGGCGCGTTCATTCCGTATTCGATCGTTACGAGTGCGTCACTGACCGGCGCTTGGCCGGTTTCCGGTCCAGGCCATTGGGGCATTCACTCCGTGGCGTGGGGCGAAGGAGGTCTCGGGGGTGGCGTTGGTGGTGGCACGGGAAGTGCCCACGTCGTCGAGCATGGCCGTACCCCATGGCCCTGCGGGCGTGGGTGAAGCAAGACGCCGTATGCGCGACGAACTGCGCATCAGCGGCGTGTCCGATTCGGTCATCGACGATGCCGTACTGATCCTGTCCGAACTGCTCAGCAACTCCTGCCGTCATGGCAGGCCACTGGGGCAGGCGGAGGTCGGTGACGGTGACATCCGCGCCGCGTGGCGCGTCGACTCAACAGGCAGGCTGACCGTCGAAGTGACGGACGGAGGCGGTCCGACCCGACCGGTTCCGGCCACGCCCTCGGTCACCGCACGCGGCGGCCGCGGGCTCAACATCATTACGGCCCTGGCGCAGGACTGGGGCGTACGGGACAGCGTGGCCGGCGAGGTCACGGTGTGGGTCAACGTGACGGAGGGGCACCGTCGCGAGGACTTCGCTACGCGCGTCGCCGTCCCCGGACTGGACTTCGCGGCCCCTTTCGACGACCTGACCGACCCCGGACTGACCTCTCACTGACTCTCACTGGTCCCCTCACCGACCCTCTCACCGACCTCGACCGTCCGGTTCCGGTACCGGCCGGTCCTGGTCGGGGGCGGCTCAGCGGCTAGGCTCGCGCCCGACACAGCACTGCCGTGAACGGGAGAAGCCAAGCCATGGCCAAGAAGCGCCCCCAGCCCGCAAGGGGAACCAAGCCGCAGGCCCAGGTCGCCGGCGGGGAGGTGCCGGTCGTCGGGGCCCGCGAGCCCTGCCCGTGCGGTTCCGGCCGTCGCTACAAGGCCTGCCACGGCCGCGCCGCCTCGCACGCCGTCACCGAACTGGTCCAGCGCCCCTTCGAGGGCCTGCCCGGCGAATGCGACTGGGTCGCCCTGCGTGAGCTGGTGCCCGCCGCGACCGTACCGCTGACGCTGAAGGACGGGCTGCCGGACGACGTCCCCTCCGTCACGCTGGCGACCGTACTTCCGATGGCCTGGCCGGCCCTGCGCCGCGACGACGGCTCCGTCCTGCTCGGCCTGCAGAACGACACCCCCTCCGGCGACCTCAGCCGCGACCTCGCCGACACCCTGCGGCGCGCGCTGACCGCCAAGCCCGGCACGCCGGTGGCGGCCGAGCGCGCCCCGGCGGACGGTCCGCGCCTGCAGGACCTGCTGGACGCCGACGCGCCCTTCGAGCCCGCAGTGCACTCCGGGTTCGAGTTCTGGGTCCCCGACGCGGAGAACGCGACACCCGAGGTGAGCGCCTCCCTGGAGCGCGCCAACGCCGCCGCGATCCCCACGGTCAGGCTGACCGGTGTCGACGCCGCGTACTGGTGCGAGACGCCCGAGAAGAACCACCTGCGCTGGGTCATGCCGTACGCCGAGGACGAGCTCCTCGACGCACTCGCCCGGCTGCACGCCGCCGGTACGTCCTCGCTCGGCGAAGGCACTCGTCTGGTCGGCTCCTTCCGCGCGCACGGGCTGATGGTTCCGGTCTGGGACCTGCCGAGCGAGACCGGGGCGCAGGACATCGAGAAGGCCGCCGCGGAGCTCGCCGAGCGGCTGGCCGTGGCACTCGCTTCGGACGCTCCGCTGACGTCGGAGGAGCGCCGCGCGCGGGGCGGTCTCACCAACCGCCAGGTGACACTCAGCTGACAGTGACAATTTCTGTCGGCCGATCGGTGACCCCGGTCACAACCCCCGTTTCAGCAGATAAATCCCTGTCTGAATAAGGGAGATCGAATTTGCCAACCGCAGATCTCTTGTTACCGTTCTAAGTGCCCGGTCGCTGGTGCATCCCCCGTCGCCAGCGACCGGGTCTTTCTGTATCCCCGTTCCGTCGCGTGGCGCATCGCCCGGTCAATGGCGCGCGGGCACCGCCGAGTTGCTTCCGGAGCGCAGCAGCAACGGCCCGTCTCCCGCCGCGGCGAACTCCGACACCGCCGAATATTCATCTGCCTTTCCGCGCGACGGCTCACGCGGTGTTTCACACACCCCGGGTTCGTCCTGCGCACTCACCGGACAATGCATCTGAACGGTCCGTCCGGCCGGGCCCATCAGGGTGAGTACGGATCGCAGTTCCGTCCCCGTCGCGTTGCGGTAGTACGTACGCGCCCAGGTACTGCCGTCCTCGGTCAGCACACAGGTCTGGCCCTCGATGCCTTCCGGGGAGCTGAGCTCGGGACCGCACTGCGGAGCGTTCCCGGGAACGTCGTCCTGAGCGTTCCCGGGAGCGTCCTTTTGAGCGTTCCGGGGAACGTCCTTTTGAGCGTTCCCGGGAGCGTTCACCGCAGCCGCCTTGGCGTCGTCGGGTACGGACAGCGGCTCGGGCTCCGCGGAGGCGCCGGCCAGCGGCAGCAGGACGGTGAACACCACGACGGCCGCGAGCCCGATCATGCGGAGATTCAAGGCGGGTCCCACCTGTCAACTGCCCGGAAATTCTTGACGGTGGGCCGAAGATATCGACGGATGACCGGTGACACGGCAGCCGCGCGCCCGAATCCCTCAGAACACGGGCGCGCTCACACCCATACGAGTGAGTACGGGTGGGCTGTCAGTACGCGAGCCTGCTGCCGCCGTCCGGTGCGCCATTGCTCGCCGCCACCAGTGCGTCCACCACCGCCTCGACATCAGGCAGCCAGGGCGCGGCCGAACCGGCCAGGGGCGCCCTTTCCCAGCGCACCTGCCCGGTCCCCGTCTCGGAGGGCGGCAGCACCAGATAGCCGCCCTCTCCGTGGAACCGCAGCGAACTGGGCACCCAGTCCTTGGCGTACAGCAGCTCACCGAGCCGCTCCAGGGAGTACGGGGCGACCAGCAGCGACCAGCGGGTCGCAGTCGCGACCACGGGGCCCAGGCGCATCCCCATGTCGTCGAGCGCCGCCAGCGCGACGGCGCCTGCGACCGCGGGGAGGCTGATCGCGCACGGAGCCGCGCCCCCGGTGGCCAGCATGACGGGCGCGGTCGGACGGTTGGTCCACCACCAGCGGATCATGCGTTCGTCCGTGGTGGCCGCCAGGATGCCCGGGTCGAAGGGATGCGCGCCGGGAACCACGCATTCGGGATCGGGACAGGCACAGGCCCGTCCGTTCAGGCCCACTCCGGGGAGCACGGGCCACTGCCAAGCACCGGCGCAGGTCAGCGCCGCGCCGAGTTGGGCAGGCCCCTCACTTCGCCGGAACCGGAGCCTGCGTCGCTTTCCGGGGATCTCGCGCATGAGCGCTCGTTCCTTTCCGTTGAACGCCGAGGTCCATATCACACCATGTGTGCATATCTTCACTGAGCGTGCACGTCACGTACTGGCTGCGTACTGGTGGTGCAATCGCCGCACTTTTCAGCCTGCGGCACGGGTAACCCCTCGGGGCCGGGCGTGAAACGTAGCGGAGGGTGGCGCACACATGGCGCTTAACTGATCCGTACAGGTCCGTACAGGATCTGCAGGAGATCCGTAGTGCTGTCCCGCGTGCTGTTCCCGCTGTCGGGGATGAGGCACGGCCCACGGCGGTTAAGACGCCCAGGCCCGCCGCCAGGTTCCGGGGCGGTCCCAACTGCCCCTGGCCATCACCGATTAGGTACCCATCACGGTTCATATGACGCGCTGTCGAACACCCTCAGTCGACCGCAAATTATTGCCGTGTGTGGCATTTTTAGGCCAAGTTGGCTATCCCACAGACACCAACAGTCCCACGATGACAATGCTGGACATCCCCTTACTTGTGCGTGTACATGTGGATGCATTGATAGCGGCGCAGAATGACATGGGGGTTTGCGATGCTATTGAGCAAAACGCACCAGCTGGAAAGCCGGCGATCATGAGCGCCCCTCACGTTCCGAAAGTGGCTGGAATCGATCCAGTGGTTCCGCCCCCCGCGCACACTGTCACGCCTCATCCGGCCACCCCTGCCCCACCCGGCGCCGCCGGCGCGGTGCTTCAGGACCGGCTCGCGGGCTGGGTCTCCGACCTCACCACCCTCCATGAACTCACCGAACGCCTGGTCCGCACCCGTTCGCTCGACAGCGCCCTGCACGAACTGCTGCGCGCCGGCGCCGCCCTCGTGGGCGCCCGCCGCGGCCTCGTCGTCCTCGAACCGGCCGACGGCCTCGGCCCGGCCACCACCGTCGGCCTCGGCCTCGCCCACGCCGACCTCGGCCACATCGAGACCGTGCCGCGCAGCTCCACGTCGTACGGGCGGCTCCTCGACGGACTCCCCGGAAGCCCCCGCCCCAGCGAGATCGCCCACCCCGACCTCCTCGGTGAGGCGGAACTCGACCCGCGCCACCGCGAAGTCGCCGCGCGCCTGGGATACGCCGCCAGCTACGCCCTGCCCCTGACCACCGACACCTCCCCGCGCCTGGGCGCCGCCGTCTGGCTGTACGACGAACCGGCCGAACCCGCGGAGCGCCAGCGCCACCTCGCGAGCCTCTACGCCCGCTACGCCGCCGAACACCTTGCCCGGCTCCTGGAGCTCGAACACGCCCGCGCCCAGGTGGCCACCGTCGCCGAAGAGCTGCTGCCCAGCAGACTCCCCCGGGTCGCCGGCATGCAGCTCGCCGCCCGCCACCGCACAGGCCCCCAGGGCGGCGGCGACTGGTACGACGCCCTGCCGCTGCCCGAAGGCGCTCTCGGGCTCGCCGTCGGGTCGGTCTCCGGAACGGGCCCCAGCGCCCTGGCCGCGATGGGGCGACTGCGGGCCAGCCTGCGGGCGTACGCCGTCATGGAGGGCGAGGACCCCGTCGCCGTACTGTCCGACCTCGAACTGCTGCTGCGCCTCACCGAACCGGCCAGGTCCGCCACCGCGCTCTTCGCCTACTGCGAACCGGCCCAGCGCAAAATCGTGCTGGCCGGCGCCGGACACAGCCCCCCACTGATCATCGGCGACCGCCGCACCGAATACGTCGAGACCTCACTGTCGGCACCGCTGGGCATGCTCGCCTGCTGGGAGGCACCGAGCGTGGAACTTAACCCCGCACCCGGCGAAACAGTGCTCCTCTACACCGACGGGCTGCTCGAGCGCACCGGCGACCCCATGGACCGCGCGTTCGCACGCCTGCACGCCGCCGCCGCGAGCGTGCCCAGGGCCCTCAGGAACGACCCCGGAGCGATCGCCGACCACGTACTGCGCACCATGCTCCCCGGCGGCGCCGACACGGCGGATTCGGCGGAGGACATCGTGCTGCTCGCGGCACGGTTCGACTGATCCGTCACAGTTGCCCACAGCGCCCTGGGCCGTCTTCCCGTCGCACATACGATGGAGGGCGGTCCAGTGTCGTATCAAGGAGACAGTCGTGTCCGAAGAGCTCATGCCGGAGACCCCGGAAGAGACCGAAGAGCCGATCAAGCAGCGGAAGAACGGCCTGTACCCGGGCGTGTCCGACGAGCTCGCCGAGAACATGAAGTCCGGCTGGGCCGACACCGAACTGCACGACCTGGAGCCGATCGCACAGGCCGGCCACACCGCCGACCGCCGCGCCGCACTCTCCGCACGCTTCCCCGGCGAACGCCTCGTGATCCCCGCCGGCAACCTCAAGACCCGCTCGAACGACACCGAGTACGCCTTCCGCGCCTCCACCGAATACGCCTACCTCACCGGCGACCAGACACAGGACGGCGTCCTCGTCCTGGAACCCCGTCCAGAAGCCGACGGCGGCCACGACGCGACGATCTACCTCCTGCCCCGCTCCGACCGCGAGAACGGCGAATTCTGGCTCGACGGCCAGGGCGAACTGTGGGTCGGCCGCCGCCACTCCCTCACCGAGGCCGAGCAGCTGCTCGGAATCCCGGCGAAGGACGTCCGCGAACTGGCCGCCGCACTGCGCGAGGCCACCGGACCGGTCCGCAACGTCCGCGGACACGACGCCGGCATCGAAGCCGCCCTGGCCGACAAGGTCACCGCCGAGCGCGACGAGGAACTGCGCGTCTACCTCTCCGAAGCCCGCGCCGTGAAGGACGCCTTCGAAATCGGTGAGCTCCAGAAGGCCGTCGACTCGACCGTCCGCGGCTTCGAGGACGTCGTCAAGATCCTCGACAAGGCCGAGGCCACCAGCGAGCGCTACATCGAAGGCACCTTCTTCCTGCGCGCCCGCGTCGAGGGCAACGACATCGGCTACGGCTCCATCTGCGCCGCCGGACCGCACGCCACCACCCTCCACTGGGTACGCAACGACGGCGACGTACGCTCCGGCGACCTGCTGCTCCTCGACGCCGGAGTAGAGACCCACACTCTCTATACCGCCGACATCACGCGCACCCTGCCGATCAACGGCGCCTTCACCGACCTGCAGCGCAAGATCTACGACGCGGTGTACGACGCCCAGGAGGCCGGAATCGCCGCCGTGAAGCCCGGCGCCAAGTACCGCGACTTCCACGACGCCTCACAGCACGTACTCGCTGAGAAGCTCGTCGAATGGGGCCTCGTCGAAGGCCCCGTCGAGCGCGTCCTGGAACTGGGCCTCCAACGCCGCTGGACCCTCCACGGCACCGGCCACATGCTCGGCATGGACGTCCACGACTGCGCCGCCGCCCGCCGCGAGGCATACGCCGACGGAACACTGGAGCCGGGCATGTGCCTCACCGTCGAGCCCGGCCTGTACTTCCAGGCCGACGACCTGACCGTGCCCGCCGAGTACCGCGGCATCGGCGTCCGCATCGAGGACGACATCCTCGTCACCGAGGACGGCAACCGGAACCTGTCGGCCGGGCTGCCGCGCCGCTCCGACGAGGTCGAAGCATGGATGGCGCAGGTCAAGCAGGGCTGACGTACGGCCGACCAGCCCCACCCGCGCGAGGGCGTGCCGCTCAGGGCTTCAGGACACCTTGAGCAGTGCGCCCTCGCGCCATTTCAGGATCTTGTCGAAACTGACCACGGCGCCGCACCCAGGCCTGTTTCTGAAATGAACATGATCGGCCAGCTGCTCGATCAGGCACAGACCTCTGCCGTTCTCCGCCGACGTGTGCGCCGGACGCAGATCAGCGCGATGCCCCCGCCGTGAAGAAGGAAAGCCCGGCCCGGAGTCGGCGACCTCAATACGGCATTTCTCGCCGTCCAGATAAGCGGTCACGCGATATTCCGCGGAAGGTGTCCCGGATCGCTCGTCCCCACCGTGCTCGACCGCGTTCGCACACGCTTCGCTGAGCGCGACCGACAGGTCGTAGGAGATGTCCGGATCCACCCCCGCCGTCTCCATGGTGCCGAGCAGAAGGCGGCGGGCGAGCGGGACGCTCGCGGCTTCGCGCCGCAAGTGGAGAGACCACCAGATGCTCATGCTCCAGCCTCCTGGCTGCGGCTCGACATACGGATACGTATTGCCGCAAGCAGCGCTTCATAAGCGTGGAGTGAACGTGATTGCCCTCATTCGGCCGACGCGCGCACTCCTTACGCCGGTGTATACGCTCCTGGACCTGCCGTAGGAATGCTGTGAACGCGATGCGATGATGTCGAGGCCATGTCTACGTCCGACGCACGCGCCGGAGCCCGTCTGCGGCTGCTCAGGACCGCGGTGTTCACCGCGGTCTGCGTCGTGCTGTCCGCGACCGGGCATGCCATAGCCTCCTGCGCCACCGTCCCGTGGTGGACCCTGGCACTCGGCGCCGCCGCCGTATTCGGCCTGATCGCACCCTTCGCCGGGCGCGCCCGCTCCATGCCCGCCATCGCCACCGCACTGGCCTCGGGACAACTCGCACTGCACACCCTCTTCGGACTCGGCCAGCACAACCCCGCCCTCGAAAGCGCGGCCACCGACACCTCGCTCCGCACCTTCGCCGCGAAACTCGTGTGCAGCGCCGGCGCACTGCCGCTCAGCACCGCCGAAGCGCGCCGGATCATCACCGAAGCCGGCCTCGACCCCGCCTCCGTACACCAGGCGCAGCAGCACCTCACGCACACCGCACACACCGCGGCGCACCACACAGGAGCCACCGAACCCGCCGCCGGACTGCTGCCCACCCTCCCCATGCTGCTCGGCCACCTCCTGGCCGCCGTCGCCACCGGATGGCTCCTGCGGCGCGGAGAAATCGCACTGTCCCGGCTGGTCCTCCTGTCGGCCCACGGAGTCGCCGAAGGCGCGCTCGTACGGTCGCTGCGCGCCGCCCTGGCCCTCGTACGGGCACTGAACGCCGGCCTGCTCCCCGCAGCGCCCGCACAGCGCCCCGGCACCCCCCACACCCCCTTCGTCACGCCACCACGGCCGGCCGGCGAAGCACTCCAGCACACGGTGATCAGGCGCGGACCGCCCACTGCGGCGCTCGTTCTCGCAGCCTGACGCGGCGCACTCTCCGGCGTAACACACGCACGATCACGGGAGCGGCGCCGCGATGCCGGTGCGCACCCGCGCACCGGAGCGTCATTCACCTCTGCCCCGTGGAGTGTTCCCAGACATGAACGTCTCTCGTATCGCTGCCGTCTCCGTCGCCGGTGCCGCCGCTTCCACCGTCCTGCTGTTCGCGGGAACGGCCTTCGCGCACGTCGGCGTACAGCCCGTCGGCGTCGCCGAAAAGGGCGGCTACGCCACCGTCAACGTCAAGGTGCCCAACGAGCGGGACAACGCCTCGACCGTCAAGCTCGAAGTCTCCTTCCCCACCGATCACCCGCTGTCCTCCGTCATGCCGCAGCCCGTGCCCGGCTGGAAGGTCGACGTCACCAAGACCAAGCTCGACAAGCCGCTCAAGGTCCACGGCAAGGAGATCAACGAAGCCGTCTCCAAGGTCACCTGGAGCGGCGGCAAGGTCGGACCCGGCCAGTTCCAGCAGTTCCCGCTCTCCCTCGGACAGCTGCCCGAAGACGCCGACCAGCTGGTCCTCAAGGCCGTCCAGACGTACGACAACGAGGAAGTCGTCCGCTGGATCGAGGAGCCCAAGGACGGCGAGGAAGAGCCGCAGTCCCCCGCGCCCGTCCTCAAGCTGACCGAGCCCGCCGGAGACGACCACCACGGCGCCTCCGGCAAGGAAGCCGCCAAGGCCGACGACGCCGACCACAAGGACGACGCCGGACACAAGAGCGAAAAGGCGGCCGACAGCGACACCACCAGCAGCGACACGACCGCCCGCATCCTCGGCATCGTCGGCATCATCGTGGGCGTCGCAGGTGTGGCCTTCGGCGTACTCGCCGGCCGCCGCCGCACCGCCTGACGCCAACTCCCCCCTCACGAACCACCAGGACATATCCACATGCGCAAGAAGACCGCGCTGACCGTGGCGGCGCTCGCCGCCACGGCCACGCTCACCCTGTCCGCGTGCGGCGGCAAGACCGACGGCGGCTCCAAGCCCGTCACCGACGTCTCCGCCACCGCCAACGACAAAGCCGCGACCGTACTCGACCGGCCCTTCAAGAAGCCGGACCTCGTCCTTAACGACACCCACGGCAAGAAGTACGACCTGCGCGAGCAGACCAAGGGCAAGCCGACACTCATCTACTACGGCTACACCAAGTGCCCCGACGTCTGCCCGCTGACGATGAGCAACATCGCCATCGCCTACAAGAAGCTCCCCCAGGCCGACCGGGACAAGCTCCAGGTCGTCTTCGTCACCACCGACCCCGAACGCGACACCCCCGAAGTACTCGGCGAGTGGCTCAAGGGCGCGGGCGACCCCGCCTTCACCGGGCTCACCGGCGACTTCCCCACCATCCAGGCCGGGGCCCGCCAGATGGGAATCGGCATCGACCCGCCCAAGAAGGAAAAGAACGGCACCGTCGTCTCCATGCACGGCGCACAGGTCATCGCGTTCTCCCCGAAGACCGACGCCGGATACGTCCTCTACAGCGAGGACACCTCCGCCGACGACTACATCAAGGACCTCCCCAAGCTCCTCAAGGGCGAGAAGCCGTGAAGCGCCGCCGCAGCACCACCCTCGCGACAGCCGTGGTCCTGGCCACGGGCCTCGTCCTGACCGGCTGCTCCACCGGGAGCGACGACAAGCCCCGGCTGAACATCAGCGGGGCCTTCATGCCCGAGCCCGTCATGGACGACATGGCCGCCGGCTTCCTCACCGTCAAGAACGACAGCGACATCGCGGACAAGCTCACCTCCGTCACCAGCGAGATCGCCGGCCAGGTCCAGATCCACGAGACCAAGAACCAGAAAATGCAGGAGGTCACGTCCTTCGACATCCCCGCGAACGGCGAGCTCGATCTGGAGCGCGGCGGGAACCACATGATGTTCCTGAAGCTCAAGAAGAAGCCCAAGCAGGGCGAGAAGGTGTCCGTGGAGCTGCACTTCGAGAAGGCCGACCCGGTCAAGGCCGAGCTTCCCGTGAAGGAGTCCACCCACAACCCCAAGAAGCAGTGAGGGACTGACACACCATGCCGGTAACCGCCCCGCGCTTCGGAGCAGCCGCAGTGATCAGGCTGCTGCTCATCACCACAGCACTCCTCGGCACCCTGCTCGCAGGAGCCGCACCCGCGTCCGCGCACGCCGCGCTCACGGGAAGCGACCCGAAGGACGGGGCGGTTGTCGCCACCGCGCCCAAGCACATCACCCTCACGTTCTCCGAAAAGATCGCTCTCGGGAACGACTCGATCCGCGTACTGGAACCGAGCGGGAAACGCTCCGACACCGGTGAAGTACGCGACATGAGCAGCGGAAGCATCGTCCAATACGGCGTTCCCCTGCACCCGGGGCTGCCCGACGGCACATACACCGTCGCCTGGCAGGCCGTCTCCGCCGACAGCCACCCCATCTCCGGCGCCTTCACCTTCTCCATCGGCGCCCCCTCCAAGACCACCGTCGCCCTCCCCGAAGAGTCCGCCGGCGGCGGCCTCGTCGGCGCCCTCTACGGCATCGCGCGCTACACCTCGTACGCCGGCTTCATCCTGCTCGTCGGCGGCGGCGCCTTCGTGCTCGCCTGCTGGCAACGCGGCGCCCGCGAACGGCCACTGCAACGCCTCGTCGTCCAGGGCTGGCTCACCCTCACCGCCTCCACCCTGGCCATGCTGCTGCTGCGCGCCCCCTACACGGGCTCGGGAAAGCTCGCCGACGCCTTCGACCTGAGCGGGCTCAAGGCCGTACTGGAGACAAAGACCGGCGCCTCACTCGTCTCACGGCTGCTGCTGCTCGGCGCGGCCGCGCTCTTCGTCGCCGTGCTGTTCGGCGCGTACGCCAAGAGGGACGACCCGGCGGAAAAGAAGGACCTCACCTTCGGGCTCGCCCTCGGCGGCGGCGTCCTGGCCGCCGGGATCGCGGCCACCTGGGCGCTCTCCGAGCACGCTTCGACCGGCCTCCAGCCCGCCATCGCGATGCCCGTCGACGTCCTGCACCTCCTGGCCGTCGCGACCTGGCTCGGCGGCCTCGCCGCGCTCCTGGTCGCGCTCTACCGGGTGCCGGGCATCGAACGTACCGCTGTACGCAACTTCTCCCGCGTCGCCTTCGCGAGCGTCGCCGTACTGGCCGCGACCGGGATCTACCAGTCCTGGCGGCAGGTCGGCTCCTGGTCGGCACTGACCGGGACGGCGTACGGGCAGCTCCTGCTCGTCAAGATCGCACTGGTCGCCGTCCTCGTCGGCATCGCCTGGATCTCACGGCGCTGGACGGGGCGGCTGGCCGAGAAGGCGGTCACCGAGGAGAAGGAGGACGCGGAGGCCGCCGCGGTCGGCGAGGAGACGGCCGAGGAGCCCGAACCGGTCACCGTCCCCGACGACCCCGCCCGGGCCGCCCAGCTCGCCCGCCAGAAGGCCGCGGTGGCCACCGCGCGCGTGAAGCGGGTACGGGACGCCGACCCCGGGCGGCTCGGGCTGCGGCGCTCCGTGCTGACAGAGGCCGCGGTCGCCGTGGTGCTGCTGGCCGTGACGACCGTACTGACGAGCACCGAACCCGGACGCACCGAGGAGAAGGAGGCGGGGAAGAGCGCGACCTCCACCGCCGCTCCCGCCGGTCCGGTCAAGGTCCGTATCCCCTTCGACACGGGCGGCGAGGACGGCAAGGGCACAGCGAGGATCGAACTCGACCCGGCCCGCTCGGGCAGCAACGCCCTGCACGTATGGCTGGAGCGGCCCAACGGACGTGCCCTGGACGCACCGGAAGTGAAGGTCGCGTTCACGCACAACGCCAAGGAGATCGGACCGCTGCCCGCCGCCCCCGACCGCATCGGCACCGGACACTGGAGTGCCACCGGGGTGCAGATCCCCCTGCCGGGGACGTGGGAGATCGAAGTGACCGTACGCACCTCCGACATCGACCAAGTGACCGTCAAGAAGAACGTGAAGATCGGCTGACCGGCGTGAGCAACAACGAAGTGAGCGACAACGGCATCTCCAGGAGGCGGCTCCTCGCCGCCGCGGGCGCGTCCGGAGCCGCCGGCCTCGCCCTCGGCGCCACGGGTGTGTACGCGACAGCTTCGGACGCCGGTGCGTCCGCGTCCTCGGGCCCCTCGGGTGCGAAGGCCCTGACGTCGCTCGGCTCCACCGCCGTCCCCTTCCACGGCGAGCACCAGGCCGGCATCACCACGCCCCTCCAGGCCCGCGGCCACCTCGTCGCCTTCGACCTCGCCCCCGGCGCCGGACGCAAGGAGGCAGCGGCGCTGCTGCGGCGCTGGTCGGCGGCGGCGCGCACGATGATGGCGGGCGAGCCGTCCGGGGACGCCGACACCGGGGTGGCGCTGGACGCCGGCCCCTCCTCGCTGACCGTCACCTTCGGCTTCGGACGCACCTTCTTCGGCCGTACGGGACTGAACGCGCTGCGCCCAGCGGCCCTCGACCCGCTGCCCGACTTCTCCTCCGACCACCTCGACGCCCGCCGCAGCAACGGCGACCTGTGGGTACAGATCGGCGCCGACGACTCACTGGTCGCCTTTCACGCACTGCGAGCGATCCAGAGAGAGGCCGGCGACGCCGCACGGGTGCGGTGGCAGATGAACGGTTTCAACCGTTCCCCGGGGGCGACCGCGCAGCCCATGACAGCCCGCAATCTCATGGGACAGATCGACGGTACGGGCAACCCGAAGCCGGCCGAGGCCGACTTCGACCGGCGGATCTTCGTGCCCGCGAACGCCGCGGGAGCCGAGGGGCCCGAGTGGATGGCGGGCGGCTCCTACGCCGTCGTACGCCGCATCCGCATGCTCCTCGACGACTGGGAGAAGCTGCCGCGCGGCGAACAGGAAACGGTCATCGGCCGCCGCAAGAGCGACGGAGCCCCGCTGACGGGCGGCAGCGAGACCACCGAGCTCGACCTCGACAAGACCGGACCCGACGGCGAACTCGTCATCGCCTCCAACGCCCACGCCCGTATCTCCGCGCCCGAGCAGAACGGCGGCGCGGCGATGCTGCGGCGACCGTTCTCGTACCACGACGGGATCGGTGAGGACGGGACGCCGGACGCCGGGCTGCTCTTCATCTGCTGGCAGGCGGACCCGCTGCGCGGCTTCGTACCGGTGCAGCGCAAGCTCGACCGGGGGGACGCGCTTTCGCCGTTCATCCGGCACGAGGCGAGCGGGCTGTTCGCGGTGCCGGGCGGGGCGCGCGACGGGGAGTACGTGGGACAGCGGCTCCTGGAGTCCTGAGGGTGCAAGGCGGACGGCACACGTACGCACGGCTGCTTCGTACGGCGCATTAAGGTGACCGTATGTCGGCAACGCGCTATGCCTATCTCGGTCCCGAAGGCACCTTCACCGAGGTCGCCCTCCGTACGCTCCCTGAAGCCGCCACCCGGGAGCTCGTCCCGATGGTGTCCGTACCGGCCGCTCTCGACGCGGTACGCAACGGGGAGGCCGCGGCAGCGCTCGTACCGATCGAGAACTCCGTCGAGGGCGGGATCAGCGCCACCCTCGACGAGCTGACGTCCGGCGAACCGCTGATGATCTACCGCGAAGTGCTGCTGTCGATCACGTTCGCACTGCTGGTGCGTCCCGGTACGCAGCTCTCCGACATCAAGACGGTCACCGCGCACCCCGCCGCCCAGCCGCAGGTGCGCAACTGGATGGCGGCGAACCTGCCGGACGTCCTGTGGGAGTCGGCGGCGTCGAACGCGGACGGCGCGCGGCTGGTCCAGGAGGGCCGGTACGACGCGGCCTTCGCGGGTGAGTTCGCGGCGGCGACGTACGGCCTCGTGCCGCTCGTCACCGAGATCCACGACGCCGTGAACGCGCAGACCCGTTTCGTGCTGGTCGGGCGGCCCGCGCGGCCGTCGGCGCCGACCGGGGCGGACAAGACGTCGGTGGTCATCTGGCTGGGCGACGACCACCCGGGTGCGCTGCTCGAACTGCTCCAGGAATTCGCGGTGCGGGGCGTCAACCTGATGTTGATCCAGTCGCGGCCGACGGGTGCGGGGATCGGCAATTACTGCTTCGCCGTGGACGCCGAGGGCCATATTTCGGAGCGGCGGGTGGGCGAGGCGCTGATGGGTCTCAAGCGGATCTGCCCGAATGTGCGGTTCCTCGGGTCGTATCCGCGGGCCGGTGTGACGCCCCAGGAGGTCCGGTCTCTGCGGCCGGGGACCTCGGACGCCGAGTTCGTGGCGGCCGCGGAATGGCTGGCGCGGAGCCAGGACGGCCGGGCCTGACCTTTACCCACAGAAGTTATCCACAGGGTCGCTTCTCGACCTGGGGACAAGTCGACAACGTATCCCGACATCGTCGACAAATCTGCTCACAGACCTCGCTTCCGTCCACAGGACGGCAGGTCGGGCTCTGTCACCTCAATTCCATTGATCAACTCTTTAGAGCGAGCAATTCCCACCCGAATGAGCGTGTGAAGAGGGTTTGAGCGGGGAATCCTCTGCCCCTCATGCACCTTTGGGAACGATCTCTTCCGGTGTCCACAGATCTTTCGCACAGCCTGTGGATAAGTCACTGGAGTCGCCCATTCCTGTGGACAACCAAGTCGCCAACTCCCGCTTCACGCAAGGGGGAAGCGTCAACGGGGCAAGCATAAACTGCCCTGTTTCAGGGAATAGCGCCTGTTTTATTGACGCGGGTCGTCGGCGCCGAAGTGACCGCTCCCCAGGATTCCGATTTAGGGCAATACGGGCAAAGCGCCACGCAATGCGATATCAAGTCGATCGGCGGAAGCGGTCGCAGGTAGCCTGGTGGGGTGATTGACCTTCGCCTGCTCCGTGAGGACCCCGACCGTGTTCGCGCCTCCCAGCGCGCCCGTGGAGAGGACGTCGCCCTCGTCGACGCCCTCCTCTCCGCCGACGAGCGGCGCAGGTCGTCCAGCGTCCGCTTCGACGAACTCCGCTCCGAGCAGAAGTCGCT
Organism: Streptomyces sp. NPDC002994; assembly: GCF_040611155.1. Taxonomy (NCBI): domain Bacteria; kingdom Bacillati; phylum Actinomycetota; class Actinomycetes; order Kitasatosporales; family Streptomycetaceae; genus Streptomyces; species Streptomyces sp. NPDC002994. The sequence goes on along the minus strand of NZ_JBEXNQ010000009.1, from coordinate 71,710 downwards.
CGGCAAACTCATCCCCAAGGCCTCCGGCGACGAGAAGGCCGAGCTGCTGCGGAAGGCCGGCGAGCTCTCCGCCGCCGTCAAGGCCGCCGACGCCGAGCAGGACGAGGCCGCCGAGGAGTCCAAGCGGCTGCTGCTCCAGCTCGGCAACATCGTGCACCCCGACGTCCCCGTGGGCGGCGAGGAAGACTTCGTCGTACGGGAGACCATCGGCACCCCGCGCGACTTCGCGGCCGAGGGCTTCGAGCCCAAGGACCACCTGGAGCTCGGCGAGTCGCTCGGCGCGATCGACGTCGAGCGCGGCGCCAAGGTGTCCGGCTCGCGCTTCTACTACCTGACCGGCATCGGCGCGCTGCTTGAGCTCGCACTTGTCAACGCGGCGATCGCGCAGGCCACCGAGGCCGGCCTGATCCCGATGCTGACGCCGGCGCTGGTGCGCCCGCGCGCCATGGAGGGCACGGGCTTCCTCGGCCAGGCCGCGGAGAACGTGTACCACCTGGAGAAGGACGACTACTACCTGGTCGGCACCTCCGAGGTCCCCCTCGCGGCGTACCACATGGACGAGATCATCGACGCGGACAAGCTGCCGCTGCGGTACGCCGGATTCTCGCCCTGCTTCCGCCGCGAGGCCGGTACGTACGGGAAGGACACCCGGGGCATCTTCCGGGTGCACCAGTTCGACAAGGTCGAGATGTTCTCGTACGTCGCCCCTGCGGACGCCGAGGCGGAGCTGGACCGGCTGCTGGCGTGGGAGAAGCAGTGGCTGTCGTCGCTGGAGCTGCCGTTCCAGGTGATCGACGTGGCCAGCGGTGACCTGGGTTCCTCGGCCTCGCGGAAGTACGACTGCGAGGCGTGGATCCCGACGCAGGGCAAGTACCGCGAGCTGACGTCCGCGTCGAACTGCCTGGAGTTCCAGTCGCGCCGGCTGTCGATCCGCATGCGCGACGGCAAGAAGGTGCAGCCGCTCGCGACGCTGAACGGCACGCTGTGCGCCGTACCGCGCACGATCGTGGCGATCCTGGAGAACCACCAGCAGGCGGACGGTTCGGTGCGGGTGCCTGAGGTGCTGCGTCCGTATCTCGGGGGACGAGAGATCTTGGAGCCCATCTCCAAGTGAGCACCGCTTCCCGGCCGTTCCCGTACAAGCTCGTCGCGACCGACCTCGACGGGACGCTGCTGCGCTCCGACGACACGGTCTCGGCCCGTACGCGCGAAGCGCTCGCCGCCGCCACGGCGGCGGGCGCGGCCCACATCGTCGTCACCGGACGCTCGGTCCCCTGGACCCGGCACATCCTGGACGACCTGGGCTACGACGGCCTCGCGGTCTGCGGCCAGGGCGCGCAGGTCTACCACGCCGGTGAGCACCGGCTGCTGACCTCGGTGACGCTGGACCGGCAACTGGCCGGGCTGGCGCTGTCCAAGATCGAGGCGGAGGCGGGCCCGCTGGCGCTCGCCGCGAGCCGCGACGGCCTGGACGGCGAGGTGCTGGTCGGGGCGGGCTACCGGGTACAGGAAGGCCCGCTCCCGTACGTCGCCTTCGAGGACCCTTCCGAGCTGTGGTCGGCGCCGCTGAACAAGGTCTACATCCAGCACCCGGACCTGGACGACGACGAGCTGGCGCGGATCGCGCGCCAGACGGTCGGCAGCCTGGTCGACGTGGTCATGGCGGGTCCCGGCGTGGTGGAGCTGCTGCCGCTGGGCCTGAGCAAGGCGACGGGCCTGTCGCTGGCGGCGCGGCGGCTGGGGCTCAAGGCCGCGGACACGATCGCCTTCGGCGACATGCCGAACGACATCCCGATGTTCGGCTGGGCGGCGCACGGCGTGGCGATGGCCAACGCGCATGACGAGCTCAAGGCCGTGGCGCACGAGATCACGGCGTCGAACGACGGGGACGGCATCGCGATCGTCCTGGAACAGCTGCTCAGCAGCTGAGGTTGAGCCCTCTCACCGTGGCGAGTGTTGGCCGGGTCGGCACGTCACCGGCCAACACTCCTCCCCCGTGAGTGGTGCGTCACCCAGTGTCCCCGCGTCTGCTGAGCCGCGCCACTGTATTGTCCAGTTGTAGGATGACCGGGCAACCGGGCAAACAGCTTACGAGTGGGAGGTCTGGATGGCGCTGCGGGCGGCGGGACGGCAGTCCCTGGTGGACAACGTCGTGGACCAGTTGCGGGCCCAGCTCGCCGAGGGCGAGTGGGCGGTCGGCCACCGCATCCCGACCGAGCACGATCTCGCCGAACAGCTCGGCGTGGGCCGCAACACCGTGCGCGAGGCGGTGCGCGTGCTGGTGCACGCCGGGCTCCTCGAATCGCGGCAGGGCAACGGCACCTTTGTCCGATCGGCCGCCGACCCGGCGGCGGTGTTGCGCGGCATGCGGCACGCGGGCGTACTCGACGTACTGGAACTGCGGGTCGCGCTGGAGGCGGAGGCGGCGCGGCTGGCGGCCGTACGACGCGACGAGGCGGACCTGCGCGCGCTGCGCCACGCCCTCACCGACCTGCACGAACAGGGTGACCGGGCCGCGGATGCCGACCTCGCCTTTCACCTCGGGGTCGTCGAGGCGACGCACAACGCCGCGTTCACCGAGGTCTACCGCTTCTTCTCCACCCAGGTGCACGAGACGCTGGTGACCGCGCTCGGTGACCACGAGATGCCGCCGATCGACCTCGCCGCGCACGGGGCGCTGCTCGACGCGATCGAGAGCGGAGACGCGGCGGCGGCGGAAGGGGCGGCGCGGGCTGTGCTCCAGGTGCCGATCGATGTGGTGACGGCCCTGACCACCCCCTGATTTCTCCCATCAATCCCTTCCTGAAAGGTGTTTGCCTTGTCACGCCCGGATTCCGGTCAACTCCTCCTGCACGCCGAGGCCGACGTACGGCCATCGGCTCAAGGGGCGGCCGCGAGAAGGGCGTTGCTCGCCAGTCCGGTGGTCCTGCTGATCGGGATCGTGCTCGCTTCCGTCAACATGCGGGCGGCGCTTGCGAGTACGTCGCCGCTGGTGAGCGAGATCGGCGAGGCGTTCGGGCTGTCGTCGACGGCGACCAGCCTGGTGACGTCGGTGCCGGTGCTCTTCCTCGGCGTGGGCGCGATGGTGGCGCCGTGGCTGGGGCGGCGATTCGGCACTGAAGTGGTGCTGCTGGGCGCGCTGTTGCTGCTGGGCGCGGGGATTGTGGTGCGGGCCGTTCCCACCGTGACGGCGCTGTACGGGGGCAGTCTGCTGATCGGGCTGGCGATCGCGCTGCTCAACGTCCTGATGCCGGGCCTGATCAAGCGCGATTTCCCGGGCAGGGCCGCCTCGATGACGTCGGTCTACACCGGCGCGATGATCGCGGGCGCGACGGTCGCGGCGGCAGCGTCGGTGCCGCTGGAGAGGGCTTTCGGCGGCAGCTGGGAGGCGTCGCTGGCGTTCTGGTCGCTGCTCGCCGTGGTCGCCGCGGTGGCGTGGCTGCCGCAAGTGCTGATCGCCCGTGGCCGTACGGGACATGAGGTACGGAGCGGCGTACCGACGGGCAGCGACCGAACTCGCATCCCTGCCCACGTCCGCGTCCGCAGCGTGTGGCGGTCGGCGCTGGCGTGGCAGGTCACGCTCTTCATGGGGCTGCAGTCACTCTGGACGTACGTCCTGATCGCCTGGCTGCCGACGATCTTCACGGACCACGGAATGAGCCGCTCCACGGCCGGTGTGGTCTTCGCCTTCAACAACCTCATCCAGGTGGCGGGCGCGTTCGTGGTGCCGCTGCTGGCCGGACGTATGCGCAGCCAGCGCCCTCTGATCGTGCTGGTCACGACCCTGGTCGCGGCCGGTTACGCCGGCCTGATGGCCACCCCCGTGTCCGGCGCCTGGCTCTGGGCCGCGGTGCTCGGCGTCGGGCAGGGCGGTGCGGTGGGCCTGGCCCTGACGCTGATCGTGCTGCGCTCGGGCGACGCGGTGACGGCGGCCCGGCTGTCCGGGATGGCGCAGACGGTGGGCTACCTGCTGGCCGCGGTGGGCCCGCCGGCGGCGGGCGCGGTGTACGAGGCGACCGGAGGCTGGACGCTGCCGATCATCCTGATGCTGGGGGTGTGCGCGGCGGCCCTGATGGTCGGCCTCTTCGCGGCGCGCGACCGCAAGGTGTAGCAGGCTGGTCCTCGTGACCAAACCTGATGTCCGAGTGCGCAGGGTGTACGAGCCGCCGTCGGCCGACGACGGTACGCGCGTCCTGGCCGACCGGCTGTGGCCGCGCGGCCTGAGCAAGGAGACGGCGGAGGTCGACGAGTGGCCGAAGGCCCTCACCCCGTCGACGGAACTGCGCCGCTGGTACCACGGGCCTTCCGGAGAGTACGAGGAATTCTGCCGGCGCTACGAGTCCGAGCTCGCCGCTCCCGAAGCGGCCGCGGCCCTGGATGACCTGCGTACGCTCGCGAAGGCGGGCCGGATGACGCTGCTGACCGCCGCCAAGGACCCGGACCGCAGCCACACGGCGGTGCTGGCGCGGCTGCTGCTGGGCTGAGGTCCTCGGGCGGCGGCGTTGCATCAGCGGCGCTTACCTCGCTTGCTGCGCTGACCGCGTTCCAGGGCGCTCAGCCGGTGGGAGACGTCGTCCAGCCTGCGGTCGATGCGGTCCTCCATGCGGTGCATGTGGTCGGAGAGGTCACAGAGCCGGTTGCTGATGGCGCCGACCACCTGGTTGGTGGCGTCGAGACGCCGGTCGAGGCGGTCGAGCCGTACCGAGATCCCGTTGATGACGGGGCCGAGCTCCTGGAGCGCGCGCCCCACGGTGTCGAGATGCGTCTCGACCTTGGTGACGCGCTTGTCGAGCGAGGCGTAGCCTGCGCGCCAGCCGTTCTCCTCGGCGTCGAGGAGGTACGTACGGACGCAGCGGGCGATGTCGCTGTCGCGAAGAAGCATCGCGATGTTGAGGACGGTCCGGCGGGTGTAGAGCGTCAGTTGAGTGGCCGCCTGTGGATAACTTGTCCCCAGGTCGTCGCTCCATAGGGACAAGATGTCCCTATGGAAGCGCCGCAGGTCATCGCCTCGCAGTACTTGCAACCCGTTCTCGTTGAGTTCCGCCCGATGGCGCTGAACGACCTTCTTCAGCACCTCTGTGGATACTTCGAAATACCGGGCCACGTCCTCTGTGCGAACGTAAACTCCGTCCGGGAGCATGACAAGCGCCTTGACCTTGTCGAGGACGTCGATGCGGCCCAGATGCTCGTCGCGCATCGTGCGCGATTCGAGCAGGGTGACTTCTGATGGCATGAGCATGCCTTCTGTTCGGGAAAGCCGACGATGGACAGCCCTGTCCCCGGGCTTTTTAGGGGCGGAGGACGCTCAAGGTGGCTACTCACTCTGGCGACCGGCCCGGATGCGTTCCGGTACCGGCAATTCCCAAATTCACGAACGCTCGACGCCTCAGATTCCAGTTGCCTCCACGCATAGTGAACAACGAGCCGATAAACGTACAGTTACGCGGAAAACGCATCAACCCCCGCCGGGAGGGCGGGGGTTGATGGACGGCAGCGTTCCGCTTACTCCTCGCCGGCCAGGGTGAGCGTGCGGAGCTTCTGGCCCGCGTACCACGTCGCCGCCACCGTGACCGCTGCCAGCAGCACCGCCGCCGTCGGCAGGGCGACATCCGAGGTGATCGTGCCGTTCGCGCCGATGCGTTCGGCCAGGGACAGCGCCCACTGCTGGACGCTGAGCGTGCGCGCGCCCGGCACGAGACTGCCGAAGAGCGTCTCCCAGACCAGTGCGTAGACGAGGCCGAAGACCACCGCGTGCCGGGTGACCGTACCGAGCAGCAGGAACATCGCGCTGTACGCGATGGAGGCGACCAGCGCCGCGACCGTGTAGGCGATCGCGATCTGTCCGCCGTTGCCGTTGAGGATCAGGCCCGCGATGAAGGTCGGGATCGCGGAGAAGGCCATCGTCACGGCGATCGCGACGATGAGCTTGGTGAAGATGATCGTGGGCCGTTTCACCGGCTTGGCGAGCAGGTAGACGATCGAGCCGTCGTCGATCTCCGGACCGATCGCCCCGGTGCCCGCGATCACGCCGATCAGCGGGACCATCGTGGCGATCGCGAAGCCGCCGAGGACGTCGGAAGCGATCTGGTCGTCCGCTCCCGTGAGCAGCCGTACCGCGCTCGCGATGACGATCAGCAGCGCGGGGAGGACGAAGAGGATGGCGGCCCTGCGGCGGCCAAGGAGGGCCCGGTAGGTGAGCCGGGCGACTGTGGGTTCGTACATGATCGCTTCAAGCTCCTTTCAGGCCGCTACGAGGTAGGAGAAGACCGATTCGAGGGACTCGTCGGAGGGCGAGACCGTCAGCAGCCGGATGCCGTGCGCGCGGGCGACCTGCGGGAGCAGTGCGGTGAACCTGCCGAAGTCGACGGCCTGGATGCGCAGCGCCCCTTCCGCCAGGTCCACTTCGATGCCCGCCGTCGACGGGTCCGCGATCAGCGCGGCGGCGAGCGCGCGGTCGTCGCTGGACCGTACGAGATAGCGGTGCGGCCGGTCGGTCATCAGGCGGCGGATCTTGCGGAAGTCACCGGAAGCGGCGTGCCGGCCGGCCACGATCACCTCGATGTGCGAGGCGAGTTGCTCGACCTCCTCCAGGATGTGGGAGGAGAAGAGGACCGTACGGCCCTCGGCGCCCATCCTCCGCAGCAACTCCATCAGTTGCATGCGCTGGCGCGGGTCCATGCCGTTGAACGGCTCGTCCAGGAGCAGCACCGACGGGTTGTGGACCAGGGCGGAGGCCATCTTCACGCGCTGGCGCATGCCCTTGCTGTACGTCGCGATCTTGCGGTCCTGCGCGTACTCCATCTCGACGGTCGCGAGTGCCTTCTGCGCCGCCTCCGCTGTCAGGCCGTGCAACTCGGCGTTGGCGACGACGAATTCGCGTCCTGTGAGGAAGTCGTACATCGCCTCCCTCTCGGGCACGATTCCGATCTCCTTGTAGACGGACTCGTTGCGCCAGATCGGCTTCCCGTCGAGGGTGACGGTGCCGGTGGAGGGGGCGAGGAAGCCGCCCATCATGTTGATCAGGGTGGACTTTCCTGCGCCGTTGGGGCCGAGGAGTCCGGTCACGCCCGGAGCGACGCGCAGTGTGATGTCGTTGACGGCCACCACGTTGCCGAACCAGCGGGAGGCGTGGTCGATGTCGATAGTGGTCACAGCCCGACCTTTCGGTAGCGGCGCATCAGCACGGCGTACGAGCCGCAGACGAGCGCGAGGACGGCGAGCAGGTAGACCACGCCACTGCCGGCCGAGGGGCCTTCCCCTCCGGGGAAGGCTGAAGTGGCGCCGAGGAAGGCGGTCTGTACGCCGTCGATGAGGGTGACGGGCGAGAAGAGCCCGAGCCACTCGACGGCCGCGGTGGAGCCCTGTTCCCAGGCGATCGCCTGGACGGTGGACACCGCGCCGTACGAGATCGTCAGTACGGCGATGACGGCGGCCACGCCGAAGCCGCGGCGCGGCGTGAGGGCGGCCATCACCAGGCCGAGGCCGGCGAAGAGGACGGACAGCAGTGCCACGGACACCAGCCCCTGTGCGAACGCCTTCGTCTGGTCCGCGAAGTCGAATTCGGCGAGCAGCGCACCGGCGTACAGGATCACCAGGGGGGTCGCCGTGAGGATGAAGAGGGCCGACGCCATCGCCGCGAACTTGGCGAGGACGTAGTCGGCGCGCTCGATGGGGCGTGAGAAGTACAGCGAGACGCTTTTGAAGCGCAGGTCGCGTGATACGGACTGCGGGGCCTGGGAGGCCAGGTAGAGCCCGATGACGGCCTGCATGACGATCGCGTATCGCGTGTACTGAAGCGGCAGGTCGGTCATGGTGGGGACGGAGACGGCGACCGCGACGATGATGGCGGCGACCAGGCACATCACCGAGAAGAGGATCATCGGCAGCACCTTGGACTTGGCGCTGCGGCCCAGTCCGTATGCGCCGCGCAGGGACTGCGAGAAGAGCGAGCGGCGTGCGTACGCCCGGCCCAGGCGGGGTCCGTCGTACGAGCGGTAGCCGATGTTGTGGATACGGGCCGGGTCGGTGCCCGGGGTGCCGTTGCCGGGTGTGCTGTTGCCCGGGGTGCCGTTGCCCGGGGTGCCGTTGCCCGGGGTGCCGTTGCCCGGGGTGCCGTTCGGTGTCGTGAGGTCAGCTGCCATCGCGGCTGTCTCCCTTCTGCGGCATGGCGGCTGCGACGGGCTCACGGGCCTCGACGGCTGCGTCTGTGCCTGCTTGCGGGTGCTCGTTGGTGCGGAAGACCTCCGCGATGTGGTGCCGGCGCTGTTCCATCCGTACGAGCCCGATTCCGAGGTCGGCGACGGCGTCCCGCACCAGGTCGTACGTCTCCTCACCGGTCGCTTCGATGAGCAGGATGTGGCCCGCGCCCGGGAGGCCGTCCTCGGCGCTCGCCTGGAGCGTCAGTCCCGCGGCGGTGAGGGCCTCGCGCAGGGCGCGCGTACCGTCCGGATGGGTGTCGCTGTCCGTCACTTCGACCGCGAGTGTGGCCGTGGTCTGCGTGAAGTCGCTGGTGGAGCTGGAGCGGAGCAGCTTGCCGCCGTCGATGACGACGACGTGGTCGCAGGTGCGCTCGAGCTCGCCGAGGAGGTGCGAGGTGACCAGGACCGAGATGCCGAAGTCGGTGTAGACGCGGCGGATGAGGCCGAGCATCTCGTCGCGGCCGACTGGGTCGAGGCCGTTGGTCGGCTCGTCGAGGAGGACCAGTTTCGGGTCGTGGACCAGGGCCTGGGCCAGTTTCACGCGCTGTTTCATGCCGGTCGAGTAGCCGCCGATGGGGCGGTAGCGCTCCTCGTACAGGCCGACGTGGCGCAGGGTGTCGGCGGTGCGCTCGCGGGCGGCGGTCGGCGGGAGTCCCGACATGCGTGCCATGTGGACGACGAACTCGGTGGCCGAGACGTCGGGTGGCAGCGCGTCGTGCTCGGGCATGTAGCCGACCTGCTCGCGGATGGCGCCGCCGCTGGTGGCGACGTCCAGGCCCAGCACGGCAGCGGTGCCCTCCGTGGCGGGGGACAGACCCAGCAGGATCTTGATCAAGGTGGACTTGCCGGCTCCGTTGGCGCCCACCAGGCCGGTAACACCGGGTCCGATGTCCAAGGAGAGCCGGTCAAGAGCGGTCACCCTCGGGAACCGCTTGCTCAGGCTTTCGGTCGCGATCACAGTCACGTTTTTGAAGGTAGTGGCGCGGACCACATCACGCGTCAGACCAGGCGGCTGGATCGGTGTCCGACTCAAGGCGTACGGGCCCGTAGGGGGCGGTGGTCCAGAGGGAAGTTTCCACAGGTAACACCCGACCCCTTGACGTCGCCGCCGGGCATTGTCACATTCATCAGTGTCAAGTTACGTACGCGTACCGCAACACGGGACGGACAGGTGGCATGGCTTCAGCAGCAGTCTCAGCAGTCTCTGCGTCGCAGAGTGAAAGCGCCGCGCAGCTGCGGGGGTTCCGGGAGGTGCAGCGCCTCGCCTACGCCTGCGCGGAAGCCGTCGCGGCCCAGCTCAAGCCGGGGGTGACGGAGCGCGAGGCGGCGCGGATGCAGCGGGACTGGCTGCGCGAGCGGGGCGTGAAGGACTGGTTCCACTTGCCCTTCGCCTGGTTCGGGGACCGTACGGCCTTCGTGAACTTCCGGGTGCCGTTGCAGTTCTTCCCGACGAACCGGCGGCTGGAGCCGGGGATGCCGTTCATCCTCGACATGGCCCCGGTCTTCAAGGGCTTCACCTCGGACATCGGCTACTCGGGATGCCTCGGCCTCAACCCCGTGCACGACAAACTCCTCGCCGATCTCGAACCGCACCGCGAGCTGATCCTGCGCGAGGTGCGCGAGCGGCGCCCGCTGCGCGAGATCTACGAGGACGTCGAGCGGCTCATGGCCCGTCAGGGCTACGCCAACCGGCATCGCGCGTACCCCTTCGGCGTCATCGCCCACAAGGTCGACCGGGTCAAGGAGCGCCGCTGGTCGCCGCATCTCTTCGGGTTCGGCACGCAGTCACTGAAGGGGCTGGCGAGCGACGCACTGCACGGGCACCGCGACGGCTGGTCGCCGCTGTGGAGTCCGTACAAATTCTCCGACCACCCGCCCCAGCCGGGCCTGTGGGCGGTCGAACCGCACCTCGGATTCCGGGGTACGGGCGCCAAGTTCGAGGAGATTCTGGTGGTGACGGACTCCAAGGATCCGGAGCAGAGCGCGTTCTGGCTCGACGACGATCTGCCGCACGTGCGGCGCTGGGCAGAGGAGAAGTCGGCGTGAGTATCCAGGGAGCCACCGAGCGGTGGGTGCGTACGGGCGGAGTCGAACTGTGCGTCGCCGAGCTGGGCGACGCGGCGCGGCCGACCGTACTGCTGGTGCACGGCTATCCGGACAGCAAGGAGGTGTGGACGGAGGTCGCCGCGCGGCTCGCCGAGCACTTTCATGTGGTGCTGTACGACGTACGGGGCCACGGCAGGTCGACCGCGCCCAAGCCGCTGCGCGGCGGCTTCACGCTGGAGAAGCTGACGGACGACTTCCTCGCCGTCGCCGACGCGGTCAGCCCGGACAAGCCGGTGCACCTGGTCGGGCACGACTGGGGATCCGTGCAGGCCTGGGAGTTCGTCACGGTCAAGCGGACCGAGGGAAGGATCGCCTCCTTCACGTCGATGTCCGGCCCTTCCCTGGACCACTTCGGGCACTGGATCAAGAAGCGGATGGCGCGGCCGACCCCGCGCAGGGCCGTCCAGCTGCTCGGGCAGGGCGCCAAGTCCTGGTACGTGTACATGCTGCATACGCCCGTGCTGCCGGAGCTGGCGTGGCGCGGCCCGCTCGGCAAACAGTGGCCCAAGATCCTCCAGCGGGTCGAGAAGGTGCCGGCCGGTGACTACCCGACGGCGTCCCTGCCCCAGGACGCGGCGCACGGCGCCTGGCTCTACCGCGACAACGTCCGCGCCCGGCTGCGCAGGCCGCGAGCCGACGCGTACGCCCACGCCCCCGTCCAGCTGATCACGCCGACCGGCGACCTCTTCCTGTCGGAGCGGCTGTACGACGACCTGGAGCAGTGGGCACCCCAGCTGGTGCGCCGCTCGCTGCCCGCCAAGCACTGGGTGCCGCGCACCCGCCCCGATCAGCTGGCGGCGTGGATCACCGAATTCGTCACCGGGAACGAGGACACGGCGGCAGGGGTGGCGCCCAGGGACACAGTGGCGAGCGGCCCGTACGCCGACCGGTTCGGCGGCCAGCTCGTCCTGGTGACGGGCGCGGCCAGCGGCATCGGACGCGCCACCGCCTACGCGTTCGCCGAGGCCGGGGCGCGGATCGTGGCCGTCGACCGGGACGCGGAGGGCGCGGCCCGTACGGCGGAGATGGCCCGGCTGATCGGGGCCCCGAAGGCCTGGGCCGAGACGGTCGACGTCAGTGACGAGCAGGCGATGGAGAAGCTCGCCGAAAAGGTCGCCACCGAGTACGGCGTCGTCGACGTCCTGGTGAACAACGCAGGGGTCGGCATTTCCGGCTCCTTCCTGAACACCACCTCCGAGGACTGGAAAAAGGTCCTGGATGTGAACCTGTGGGGCGTCATCCACGGCTGCCGCCTGTTCGGCAAGCAGATGGCCGACCGGGGCCAGGGCGGCCACATCGTCAACACCGCGTCGGCGGCGGCGTACCAGCCGTCAAAGGTGCTGCCCGCCTACAGCACATCGAAGGCGGCGGTGCTGATGCTGAGCGAATGCCTGCGGGCGGAGTTCGCCGGCCAGGGCATCGGGGTCAGCGCGATCTGTCCCGGGCTCGTGAACACCAACATCACCTCGACCGCCCGGTTCGCCGGGGTCACGGTGGCCGAGGAGAAGCGCAGGCAGCAGAAGTCGGCCCGCCTGTACGGGCTGCGCAACTATCCGCCGGAGAAGGTCGCCGACGCGGTCCTGAAGGCCGTCGTACGCAACCAGGCGGTCGTGCCGGTGACGCCCGAGGCGCGCGGCGCCCACTTCCTGTCGCGCTTCGCACCGAAGACGCTGCGCGCGATCGCCCGGATGGAGCCGCCGCTGTGAGCACGGAAGAGCAGTACGCCATCACCCCCCGCCGGGTCTCCTTCGACTGGCGCGAGACGCCGCTGCACTGGATACCGGACGAGCCCACGGCCACGCACGTGATCAATGTGCTGCATCTGCTGCTGCCGGCGGGGGAGCGGTGGTTCGTCAGGGTCTTCAAGGAAGCGCTGCCGCTGGTCCGTGATCCGGAACTGTTGAAGGACGTCAAGGGGTTCATGGGGCAGGAGGCGACGCACAGCGTGCAGCACGCGTATGTGCTGAACCACCTGGCCGAGCAGAACCTGGACACCGGCGCGTACACGAAGCATGTGGACTTCCTCTTCGAGAAGCTCCTCGGCGAGGCGCCTCCCTTGGGGGTGCCGATACCGGCGCAGGAGTGGCTGCGTTTCCGGCTGTCGCTGGTCGCCGCGATCGAGCAGTTCACGGCGGTCCTGGGGAACTGGGTGCTGCACGCCGAGGGCCTGGACCACGCCGACCCGGACGCCGTGATGCTCGACCTGCTGCGCTGGCACGGCGCCGAGGAGGTCGAGCACCGGGCCGTGGCGTTCGACATGTACCAGCACTGCGGGGGCACGGGGCTGCCCCGGTACGTCCGCCGCGTCGAGGGGATGGTGGTGGTCGCCCCGGTGCTGCTGTGGCTGTGGGCGTGGGGAGCGGCGTATCTGATACGCCACGATCCTCAGCTGGCGGGCCGGATGCGGTACTCGCTGCGCGAGCACAACAGGGCGGTCGCCAAGGGCTTGCTGCCGACCTGGCGCGAGCTGGGCGCCGCGATTCCGCGCTACTTCAGGCGGTCGTACCATCCCTCGCAGGAAGGCTCGCTGCGCAAGGCCGTCGAATACCTCGCGACCTCGCCCGCGGCCCGGGCCGCGGCGGGGGCGGTGGGACGGGCGGCGATGTCATAGGTGAGAAGGACAAGGGAGTGAAAGCGTGAGCGGGTCCGGGCAGCCGGCAGCCGAGTACCGGATCGAGGACCTCGCGCACCTCAGTGGTGCCACGGTCCGTACGATCCGCGCCTACCAGGACCGCGGGCTGCTGCCCAAGCCGGAGCGGCGCGGGCGGGCCAATGTGTACGGGGACACGCATCTGGCCCGGCTCCATCAGATCGCCGGCCTCCTCGACCGCGGGTACACGCTGGCCAGCATCAAGGAGCTGCTGGAGGCGTGGGACGCGGGGAAGGGGCTCGGCGGGGTGCTCGGACTCGTCACCGAGGTCGCCGGTCCGTGGACGGACGAGGAGGCGGACCGGATCTCGCGGGCCGAGCTGGACGAGCGGTTCGGCGGAAAGCCCGACGACGCGGCGGTCGACGAGGCGGTGGAGCTCGGGGTCCTGGAGCGCATTGCGGGGCGGGAGGACGAGTTTCTGGTGCCTTCGCCACAAGAGCTCTCCGTGGCAGCCGAGTTGCACGCGGCGGGCGTTCCGCTGCCCGCGATCTCCGGTCACCTGCGGGAACTTCGCGGGCAGGTGGAGCACATCGCCGCGCGTTTCCTGGAGTTCACGACCGAGCACGTCTTCGCCCGTTACCTCGGCCACCGGCCGCCCACGGACGCGGACGCGGCGCAGGCGGCGACGCTGGTGCGGCGGCTGAGGCCGCTCGCCCAGCAGACGGTCGACGCGGAACTCGCCCGCGCCATGCGGCTGTTCGCCACCCGTCACCTCCAGCAGCACCTCGGTGCGGACGGCCCGCCCGTAACCGACTCGGAGCCCGCCACGGTGACGCTCCCCGAGGAAACAATGCGCGCTGTACGACGGCTGGTTGGGCCCGGCAATGCTGCGGCCTTCATCGCTGCGGCGACTGAACGCGAGGTACAGGCCCGGACATTGGACTCCTTCGCCGCAAATCACCGCACAGCGGGAGAAGTTGGCCAAACTCCCTGAAATCACATGTGACTTGTCCACAGAATCCTCAAATCCCTTGTGGAAAAGTCAAGTTGGCTGTGGATCAAACCTGGGCGCCCAAATAAGTGGCGTGACGCTCGTCTCGCCGGGCACTCTGACGCGATGGACGAAAGACGCACCACAAAGGTCTCGAAGTACCTCTCGAAGCACCTGCGGCATCAGCCCGAACGGATCGGGATCACGCTCGACGAGAACGGCTGGGTGGCGATCGACACCCTCCTCCGCGCCGCGGCCGCGCACGGCTTCCCCGTCACCCGCGCGGAACTCGACCACGTCGTCGCCGTCAATGACAAACAACGCTTCGCGATCGACGGCCCCCTGATCCGCGCCAGCCAGGGACACACGGTGGAAGTCGACCTGGGGCTCCCGGAGGCCGAGCCGCCGGCGTACCTCTACCGCGGCACCGTCGCCCGCAGCCTCGAAGCGATCCGGGCCGAGGGCCTGCGCCCCATGGCCCGGCACGACGTCCACCTCTCACCCGACCGCGAAACCGCCACCCGCGTCGGCGCCCGGCGCGGCCGACCCGTCGTCATCAGCGTGGACGCCGGGTCCATGTACCGCGCCGGCCATGCCTTCCGGGTGAGCGCCAACGGCGTATGGCTCACCGCGTCCGTACCGCCGGAGTTCCTGCGCTTCCCGCGCTGAACTCCGTCCCTCCGGTCGGTCCTCAGCCCAGCGTCAGCCAGTGCAGCCCGTGGCGCTCCGCCGCTGCGCGTTCGGTCGCGGACATCGGCAGCCGCCCGGTCGCCTTGCGCAGGAACGTCGTACGGTCCCAGCCGGCCCCCGCCACGGTCACCGGCCTGTCGTACGGGCGCCCGTCGAGCAGCAGCCTCGCCACCACGTCCGCCGCCTCGCCGGTCGGCCACGGCGGGTGACCCAGCCCCGCCGCCACGTCGAAACCGTGCACGCACACCTCGACGACGCGGGTGACGAGGAAGTCGGACAGCAGCATCGGGTCACCGTGCCGGGTACGGACCTGCCGCTCCGGCGGCTCCTTGGCGCAGGCGGCGGCGACGGTGCGCCAGACGGCGTCGAAGTGCTCGGCCAGTGCCCGGCCGTCCTCGTACGAGCCGGCGGACTCCTGAGCCGACCCGATCCGTACGTCGTTGACGCCCGGCGAGAAGCGCTCGTCCGGCGCGTAGTAACCAGCGGCCGTCACCAGCGCACCCGACGGCTCGGGCTCGGGCTCCGCCAGCATCACGCCGACCCGGCCGACGGCGCCCGTCAGGTGGGCGAACACCTCACGCACGGTCCAGGGGTCGCACGGGCTCGGCCGGTCCCACTCCGCTTCCGGGATCCCGCAGACCTTCTCGTACAAGCGCTGCGATTCGGCCCTGAAGGCCGCCAAAACCGTTTCCCCGTTCATACGGAACACCCTAGGCAGCCCGGATGATCTTCGGCATGCAACGCCCGCACTTTCCTGATCACAAACGTCAGGAACCGAGCTGAGCCAGTCCCTCCGTCGCGATCTGCTCGAAGACCTTCTCGTCGGCCGCGAAATCCGAGCCGGGAATGGGTGCGTGGAGCACGATCTCGGTGAAGCCGAGGGCGAAGTGCCTGCCCGCGAAGTCGACGAAGGCATCGAGCGACTCCAGCGGGCCGCTCCGCTCCGGGGTGAAACCGGTGAGCAGGATCTTGTCGAGCTCGCCGGCGTCCCGGCCGATTTCGGCGCAGGCGGTGCCCAGCTTGGTGATCTGGCCGCGGAGGGCCTCCAGCGACTCGGCGGGCGTACCGGACTCGAAGAGCTTCGGGTCGCCCGTGGTCACCCAGGCCTGGCCGTATCGGGCGGCGAGCTTCAGCCCGCGCGGGCCGGTCGCGGCGACGGCGAAGGGGAGCCGGGGCCGCTGAACGCAGCCGGGTATGTTGCGGGCCTCGTCCGCGGAGTAGTGCGTGCCCGCGTGGGTGACGGCGGGCTCGGTGAGCAGCCGGTCCAGGAGCGGCAGGAACTCGCCGAAGCGGTCGGCGCGCTCGCGCGGCGTCCAGGGCTCCTGGCCGAGGGCGGTGGCGTCGAATCCGTTGCCGCCGGCTCCTATGCCGAGCGTGACACGTCCGCCGGACACGTCGTCCAGCGTGATCAGGTCCTTGGCGAGCGTCACGGGGTGCCGGAAGTTCGGCGAGGTGACGAGGGTGCCCAGGCGCATGCGCGTGGTCGCCCCGGCGGCGGCGGTCAGGGTCGGCACGGCGCCGAACCACGGGCCGTCGCGGAAGGTCCGCCAGGACAGGTGGTCGTACGTGTACGCGGCATGGAAGCCGAGCTGCTCGGCCCGCAGCCAGGCGTCACGGCCGCCCTGCGACCAACGGTGGATGGGAAGGATCACGGTACTCAGACGCATCCCCCGACCCTACGCGGGACGCCGCCCGCGCTGGGGCGGGCCCAAGGGCCGGGGCCGGGGGCTGCGCATGGGTCAGCTCAGTTCCTCAGGTCAGGTTCTTGAGGTTGCCTTCCACCGCCCGCAGCAGCCGGCGTGCCTCGTCGCTGTCGCTCTCGCTCAACTCGGCCGCCAGCTCGCGCAAGCGGTGGCGGGCGTTCTCCCACCGCCCGAGGCTGTTGTCGTTCCAAGCACAGCGCAGCGCACATTCCACTCGCTCCTGCAGCGCTTCCGCACCGGAGGCCGTGAAGGCGTCGATCGCCTTCTCCCAGAGGACCGCCGTCTCCCGGCGCACGGCGTCGACGTTCTCGTCCTCGTCGTCGTCCTCGTCCTCGTCCTCGTCGTCGTCGTCGTCATACTTGTAGAGCTGTGCTTCCAGCAGTTCCGCCAGCTGCGCCCACGTACGCGCCCGCTCCACCACGAGTTCCTCGGGGCCGCCCTCCATCGCATCGAGCGCCTGGTCCATCAGGGCCCGCGCCCGTACGACGGCTTCCGCGTCCGGTCCCTCGCCGTCCACCTCCAGCCAGGCGAGCGAGCGCAGCGCCCTGACGTACGGGACGGTCTGACCCGTGGGGCGCCACAGCTCCACCGCTCGCGCGTACGCCCGCTTCGCCTCCTCCGTCAGCCCGCCGCCCGCGAGGCATTCCGCGGCCAGGGACGCCAGCTTCGCCTGTGGCACCTGGTCGCCCCAGCCCTTGGCCACCTCGGCGGCCTGGAGGTACTGCTCGGCCGCTCCGCGCGAATCGCCCAGGCCGCGCAGGTTCTCGGCGAGCGTCTCGCGTGCCCGCACGGCCCGTTCCTCGCCATGCTCCAGCAGATCGGGCAGCGCGGACTCCAGCACCTCCGCGGCCTCCGCCTGCCGCCCGCTCTCGCCGTAGGCCTGGGCCAGGATCAACCGTGCGTACGCTCCCGCGCCCGCCGTGTCGCCCGCGGCGTCGAACCAGTGCGCGGCCTCCAAGGCGTACGTCGCCGCCTCCTCCTCCTTGCCGTCCTGGCGGTAGAGCGCCTCCGCCAGCGCCAGGCGTACGGCGCCCAGCTCAGCGGGGTCGGTCAGCTCCGCGCTGTGGCTAACGGCGGCGCGCGCCGACTCCTCGGCCTGAACGAAGCGGCCGTGCATCATCCGCAGCCGGGCCAGCCGGCTCAGCGGCTCCACGCTGTCCCACACGCGCCCGGTGCTGACGCTGCGGGCGGCGGCGGACGAGAGAAGAGCCTCGACACGTATCCAGTCCGCGTCCTCCCACGCGTCCTCGGCGAGCATGATCTCGACGTCGGCCAGCATGTCGTCCACGCCGTCCACCGCGCCCGTACCGCCGTGCGCCGCGTACCGCTCCAGGAAGCCCGAGAGCGCTTCTTGGTGGTCGTGATCTCCGTGACTGCGCGCCTCCTGGTGGGCCAGGAAGGAGCCGATCTTGATCCGCATCAGCTGCACGCCCGCGATCCGCCGCAGCCGCGCCGGCTTCGCCGGGTCCAGGGCCTCGGCGGAAGCGGCGGCCAGGTCGAGCAGCTGCCGTACCTCCTGCGCCTCGGCGCCCTCCTGGAGCGCGGCAAGGGCGAGGCGCATCTCGCTGAGCACGGCCCCGCCGGGTTCTCCCGCCGCGCGGTACGCCTGCGCCACATCCGCGAAGAGCTTCCGGGCCGGCTCGCGCCGGCGCCCGGCCAGCACCGCACGGTGCGACAGGAGATCCGCGGCAAGCAGCGCGTCCGGCTCATAGCCCCCGTTCGCGACCCCCTCGGCAACGGCTTCCGCGACCCGCTCCCACGCGGCCGTCCTGCCCGGATGTCCCAGTGCCCGCAACCTCCGTGCCTCGACAGCCAGTTCCTGTACGTCGCCGCTCACCGCCGGGGCAGCAGCGGAGACCACGCCCACCGCTGACACACCGGGTCCGGCCAGCACCCGACTGCGTACCCCCAGCGGCAGCGCGTCCAGCAGCGGCTGCCGCTCCAGCCGCTTCGTCCGCGCGTCGGACACGACCGTGCTTCCGTTGCGCTCGTCGAAGAGCTTCGCCCGCGCCACCCCCAACGGGGCCAGCAGCCCGTGGAGTTCGCTTACGGTGCGCTGTTCCCCCTCGTACGCGACGGTGGGCCGGTCCCCGTGGCCAAGAGTGATCAGTCGGCCCAGCAGCACCAGCACGCCCGTGACGAAACCCAGCCGCCCTTCGAGCTTCTCGCTGTTGCCCAGGTGCGGACCGTGCTCGGCCAGCAGCTCCAGGCCGCGCGCCTCGTTGCCGGTGAGCGCGCAGAACTCGATGTGCATGCCGATGGAGGAGAGCAGGCTCTCGTTGCCCTTCGCCATCCGGTAGCCGCGCAGATGGTTTGTGCGCGCCTGGTCGAGGCTGCCCAGTGCGACCAGGGGCAGCAGGGACTTGGCGAGCACCCGGTGCGGCTCCTCCGCGCACGTGAGCCGCCCGGCGAGAACCGGCTCCCAGACCTGGAGCGCCTTCTCGTACTCGTCCTGGGCGGCCCAGTACCGGCCCTGGTCGTTGAGCTCGCACGCGTGGCAGTCGCTCATGCGGGTGCGCTCGGCCGCGGTCCATGCCTCGAAGGCGCGCGCGGCCCGCTCGGTGTCGCCCCTATTCTCCGCGACGTGCAGCTCCACCTTGCGCACCGGGCCCTCGGAGTACCCGGCGATCCGGTAGCGGCGTTCCATCTCTCCGAGCCACTTCTCGATGGAGGTCATCGGCACCTCGGGCAGGCTCAGCATCCCGGAACTGGCCCACTTGAAGAACCAGTGCAGGCTGTGGGTGTCGGCCTTGTCGAAGCCGGACGGGTCGCGGTCCCACTCCTGGAGCAGCCTGGCGAACGGCACCAGCATCTTGCCGCTCTCGGTGCTGTATTCGTACGCGTTGATCAGGCCGAACAGCGCCTGGCGCAGCAGCTCCCGGTCGCCGGTCTGCTCGGCCGCCGCGACGATCTCCTCGCCGCGCGCATTGCGCAGCGGGCCGTTCGGGGCGCTGCGGTTCTCCCAGAGCGCCTGGCGGACGGCGTCGGGGGACGGGGGCACGGGGCTGGTCACTGCTGGTCCTCCGAGGACGCGGCGGGCGGGGTGGTGGCAGTCGGGGTGGTGACCGTCGGGTGGGTGGCCCACTCCAGAAGTCCGAGGAACGCCCGGTTGAGCAGGGAGGTGTCGGTGGGGCGCAGTGGCCGCTGTGCCATCAGCAGGGCCTGCCCGTACAGCGACTCGACGGCGGTCCCGGCCAGTTCGGCGTCGGGGATCGCGGCGATCCGCCGGACGAGCGGGTTGTTGTGGTTGAGGACGAGGCGTGCGCGGGGTCCGGAGCCGCGCAGCGCTCCGAGGATGTCGCTCCACAGCGCGTCGGCGTCGGACTCGGCGGCGGCCCGGTCCCGCTCGTGGCGTGCGTCGCGGTCGTCGAGGTGCAGCGCGGGCACGGTGACCGGCTGGAAGGCGCGCAGCGCCACGTCGCAGCCGAGCGGGTCGAGGCGGGTGCGGGCGGTGGCGAGGAAGCCGGACAGTGCCAGCTCCTGCTGGGGCCCGACCTGGTCGAGGTGCGCGGTGACGGCGCCCGCGTCGAGCTCGGTGACCTTGACGCCGGCCCGGATCCGCGGCAGGAGCGCGATGAGGTCGGCGTCGTACGTGTAACCGCAGTTGACGACGCCCAGGCCGTGCGCGGCGGCGATCGGGGCGACCTGGCGGAACTCCTCGACCGTACGCGTGAAGTGGACCTCGGGGTGGGCGCGTACGAACTCGTCGAGCGTGACGCGGCCGTCGCTGGTCTCGAACGGCAGCCACGGCAGCATCAGTTCCAGCAGCTCGGCGTCGTGCCGGGCGAGGGACTTCACGCCGAGGTGGTGCACGGTGAGGAAGGCGGCGAGCCGGGCGGGGTCGCCCGCGGCCAGCTCGGTCAGCCACTGCCTGATGCGAACGCCCAGGGCCTCGCGTACGGCGGCGAGGGTCTCGTCGTCGTACAGGTTCTCGCGGGACGCGGTCGGCCGGAGCGTGTCCGTGTCGAGGACGACGCGTACGAAGAAGGCCCAGTCGGGCAGCAGGTTGTCCGCCCCGTCGGTGAGCAGCATGCCTTTCAAGTACACGCGGTGGGAGGCGCGGTGGGCGGGGCTGGTGGCGGACGGCAGGACGTACGCGACGCCGCGCACGCCCGCTACGGGGATGTCCAGGTCGATCGAGTCGAGCGGTGTGAAGCCGAAGACCTTGGCGCAGTGGCCGGCCAGGGCGACCCTGCGGGCGGTCGGCGTCGGGTGCGGGCGGTCCCAGACGGCGGGCCGGTCGGTGATCTCGCGGACGGCGCCGTCGGGCCCCGCGAAGGTCACCTCGTACGGAAGCAATGAGCCGAAGTCCCGCGCCAGTTCCTCGACGCGCTGGGGAGCCGCCCATTCCTCGGCGCCGGGCCTGGGCTCCAGATGGACGGTGGTGCCGGGCTCGGGGCGGGCCTCGTGGGGGAGCGTACGCACGGTGTACGAGCCGTCGTCGGTGGCCAGCCACTCGACGGGAGGCTGGTCGGGCGTACGCGCGGAACGCGAGACGACGCGGATCTGCCGGGCCACGACGAAGCAGGCGAGCAGCCCGATGCCGAACTGGCCGAGGAACTCCTGGCGGGCGCTTTCGAGCCCGTCGCGCTTGGAGCTGCGGCCGATGGTGGCGAGGAGGGTGTGCACCTCGTCGGCGGTCAGGCCGATGCCGGTGTCCTCGATGCTCACGGCGGACCCGGTGGCGGTCAGCCGGATACGGACCGGGGCGGCCGGGTCGTGCGTGAGGCGCGCGGTCGCCGCGTCCACCGCGTTCTGCAGGAGCTCGCGGACGTAGACGCGTGGGCTGGAGTAGAGGTGGTGGGAGAGCAGGTCGACAAGACCTCTGAGGTCCACCTGGAAGGTGTTCACGGAGGCGCCGTCATGGGCCGTGCCGTTGGCATCGCCATGGGCATTGGCGGCGGCGTTGGCGTCGGAATGGGCAGCAGGCAGGTTCATTGGGTCACCTCGCGCGCAGCGCGGGGTCGGGCGATCGCGGGGTCCCCCCCTCACGAATCGCGATGGATGCCCGGCCCGCACTGAGTGGCACGCACACGCACGCACGGAACACGAGGTGTACACGCAAGCACAGGGCTCGGAGTTGATGGCAATCGTAGAGGCGGGCACTGACAATGCCCAAGGAGATTGATCCCGACCGGTGGCAGGCAGCAGGCCGCTTCCGGCAGGCCTTCCGGCAGGTCTCAGATGTGCGCCACTTCGCACGCCCGTGCATCCCGTACGGGAAGATGGATCTGTGACCTCAGCTACCGACCCTCAGCAGGCCCAGCCGGCCCGGCCGGCCCCGGCCGCCACCACCACCCCGCGGCTCATCGCGACCGACCTCGACGGCACGCTGCTGCGTGACGACAAGTCCGTGTCGGACCGTACGATCGCCGCGCTCGCCGCAGCCGAACGGGCCGGCATCGAGGTCTTCTTCGTCACCGGCCGCCCGGCCCGCTGGATGGACGTCGTCAGCGACCACGTCCACGGCCACGGCCTGGCCATCTGCGCGAACGGCGCCGCCGTCGTCGACCTGCACGCGGGCGGAAAGCTGATCCAGGTCCGCCCGCTGGCCCGCGAGGACGCCCTCGCCGTCGTGCTCGCGCTGCGCGCCGCCGCCCCCGGCACGTCCTTCGCGGTCGAGCTCTCCACCGGCATCCACTACGAGCCGCACTACCCGCCCTTCCACCTCGACCCGGGCGCGACCGTGGCCACCGCCGAGAAGCTTCTCCAGGAGCCCACCCCCGGCTCGGGCGCCCCGGTCGTCAAGCTGCTCGCCCACCACGCCGAGCTGTCCCCCGACGACTTCCTCACGCTGGCCCGCGCGACGACGGACGACCGCGCGTCGGTCACCCGGTCCAGCCCGACGGCCCTGCTGGAGATCAGCGGTTACGGCGTCTCCAAGGCCAGCACCCTGGCGCAGTGCTGCGCCGAGCGCGGCATCTCGCCCGCCGAGGTCGTGGCCTTCGGGGACATGCCGAACGACGTCGAGATGCTGGCCTGGGCGGGCACGTCGTACGCGATGGGCAACGCGCACCCGGACGTGGTGGCCGCGGCGTCCGGCCGTACGGTCGCGAACAACGACGACGGCGTCGCGGTGGTCATCGAGCGGATCCTGGCCGCCCTGTAGCCGCCGCGCAGGTGGGGGCGGCCGCCGCGGCGCCCTCAGAAACCCGCCCCGCGCTCCCGCATCCAAGGCGCCGGATCGATCCCCGATCCCAGGTGGGGAGTGAGCCGTACCTCGAAGTGCAGGTGCGGTCCCGAGGAGTTCCCGGTGGTGCCGGCCTGCCCGATCCACTGGCCGGTACGCACCAGCTCACCCTGGTCGACCATGACGCCTGCCAGGTGCGCGTACTGCGAGTAGTAGCCGTCCGGGTGCCCGATCACCACCTCGATCCCGAAACCACCGCCGCAGGAGACCGAGACGACGCGGCCCTCACCGATGGCCCGTACCGGTGTGCCGATGTCCACGGCGAAGTCCTGCCCGGTGTGCCGGTTCTTCCAGCGGGCACCCTCACCGCCGAATCCCGCGGACAGCTCGTATTCCTCGACGGGCGTCACCCACGCGCGCTTGGTGGACGACCGTCCCTGCTCCTTCAGGCGTACGGCGCCGGCGCAGCGCCCCGCCGCGACGCTGCGCTCCGCCTCGCCCTGGAGTTTCCACCGGGCGTTGTCGAGCTTCGCCGTGATGGTCCGCTTGATCGACGCGAGCCGCTGGGTACGGGCGTCGAGGTCGTGCCAGGCGGCTTTCGCCAGCTGCTCGTCCTTCACCAGCCTGCGCTCGGCCCGCTCGGACCGGTCCAGCATCCGGGACACGGCGAGTTCGGCCTGCCAGGCGAGCCGGTGACCGTCCATCAGTTCCTCCGGGTCGTCGGCGAGCAGCAGCTTGGCGGTGTACGCGATTCCACCGCCGCCGGCGCGGTACTGGGCGCGGGCGACCCGGCCCACGTCCCCACGCAGCCGCTGGATCTCGCGCCGCTCCTCCGCGAGCAGCCGCTCCAGGCGCATGGCCTTCGCCTGCTGCTCGCGCGCCGCCCGCCTGCCCTGCTCGTACGTCTTGGCGGCCCGGGCGGCCTGTTCGTACAGCCGCGCCACCTCGGCGGCGATGGCGGGCCCGTCGGAGGAGGCGCCCCCGGCACGTACAGCCGGCGCGGGCGCACCCGAAGCGGCGGGGGCAGCGGCAAAGGCAGCAGCGGCGGCCGGCGCGGGAAGGCACAGAAGCACGCACAGCACCGGCACGAGCAGCCGTTGGCAGGGTCCGAGGTGCATCCACGGATCGTGTCCCGCTCACCCCCCGATCTCGTGCACCGAGGTCACGTCACCGGGGTGTCGTCCCGCCATCCGGCCTACCCAGGCACCTGCGGAGGGTCCTGCGGCGGCCCCCGCACAAGAGCCCTATAGCGGCACCTCCCACACCACCGTCGTCCCCCCGCCGCCCTCCCCGAGCCCCGGCCCGCACCGACTCGTACCGCCCAGCGACTCGGCCCGCCGCCTGAGGTTGCGCAGTCCGCTGCGCCGGCCGCCCTCCGGGATGCCGACCCCGTCGTCCGCGACCGACAGACGCACCCCGCGCCTCCCGTCCGCCATTTCGGCGGTGGCGTCGACGACGACTTCGATACGGGAGGCCCGCGCGTGCCGGAAGGCGTTGGACAGCGCCTCCCGCAGCGCCGCGATGAGGTTCTTGCCGGTCAGCTCGCCGGCCAGCGAGTCGACCGGGCCGACGAAATGGTGCCCGGGCTTGAAGCCCAGCGGCACGGACGCCATGTTGATCTCCCGCAGTACGCGCGTACGCAGCCCCGAAGGCGCCTCGGCCGGGCCCTGCTGGAGCGCGAAGATGGCCGTACGGATCTCCTGGATCGTCACATCCAGTTCGTCGACCGCCCTGCCCACCCCGTCGCGCACCTCGGGGACGACGGACCTGCGCTGCGCGCTCTCCAGCATCAGCCCGGTGGCGAACAGCCGCTGGATGACCAAGTCGTGCAGATCGCGGGCGATGCGGTCGCGGTCCTCGTACACAGCGAGCCGTTCCCGGTCCCGCTGTGCCTGCGCCATCATCAGCGCCAGCGCGGCCTGCGAGGCGAACTGCGTGGCCAGGGTCCGCTCGGCTTCCGTGAACAGCCTGCCGCCCCGCGCCCGGGGTGTGGCGAGCGCGCCCAGCACCCGGCCGCCGCTGCGCAGCGGCAGCAGCATGCTCGGCCCGTACCGCCGCGCCGCCCTGTTCATCATGCGCGGCTCGCTCGCCAAGTCGCCGATGAACACCGCCTCACCCGCGAGGAGCCGGGCGGCGACCGGGTTCTGGGGCGGGATGACCACACCGAGCGACTCGGACGGGTCGTCGGCCGAGACCGCCACGATCTCCAGGCCGCCGTCCCGCGCCGGCAGCAGCACCATTGCGGCTGCCGAGTCGGCGAGGCGACGGGCCTGTTCCGCTACGACGCTCAGCGCGTCGTCGGCGTCGCCGCCCGACAGCAGCGCGGTGGTGACGGCGACGGACCCGTCGATCCAGCGTTCGCGCTGCCGCGCCGCCTCGTACAGCCGGGCATTGCCGATGGCGATCCCGGCCTCCGTGGCGAGCACCCGGACCATGTGCAGGTCGTAGTCGCTGAAGTCGGCCCCGCCGTGCTTCTCGGCGAGGTAGAGATTGCCGAAGACCTCGCCCCGTACGCGGATGGGGACGCCCAGGAAAGTCCCCATCGCCGGGTGGTGCGCGGGGAGACCGTCGGGCAGCCGCCCGATCCACGCGGCCTGCTCCTCGGTCATCCCGTACGTCACGAAGTCGCGGAGGCCGCCACGCTCCTCGTCGACGACGCCGATCGCCGCGTACCGGGCGTCGGCGAGCTCTGCGGCGGTCTCGCAGATCCGGTCGAGCGTGGAGTGCAGATCAAGCCCCGTGCCGACGGATCGCATGGCTTCCAGCAGCTGGGGCACGCGCGCGGTGAGCTCGGGGGAAAGGCCCTGCAGACTGCGGGCCGCCCGAGCGGCGGCTTCAAGGTGGTCGTTCGGGTCCGGCACGTCCTGCACTGACATGCCCTTGAGCCTAATAAGTCCTATTTCAACGGGAAAGTCGGACCCCGGCCTCCAGCTCACGCTCCAGCATCCGCCGCAGCGGCCCCCCGGCATCCACCAGGTCCGCGTACGCACCGCGCTGTACGACGCGCCCCTCATCCAGGACGATCACCTCGTCCACGGCCTCCAGGCCCTGGAGCCGGTGCGTGATGATCAGCGTCGTACGCCCCTGGGTAGCCCTGAGCAGGTCGGCCGTCAGCGCGTCCGCCGTCGCGAGGTCGAGGTGCTCGGCGGGCTCGTCGAGCACGAGCACGGGGAAGTCGGCGAGGAGGGCGCGGGCCAGCGCGAGGCGCTGGCGCTGGCCGCCGGAGAGGCGGGCGCCGTGTTCGCCGACCATCGTGTCGAGCCCGTCGGGCAACGCGTCGACCCAGGTCAGCAGCCGAGCGGCGGCCAGGGCGTCCCGCAGCTCCTCCTCGCTCGCGTCGGTCCTGGCCAGCCGTAGGTTCTCCCGTACCGAACTGTCGAAGATGTGCGCGTCCTGCGCGCACAGGCCGACGAGCCGTCGTACGTCGTCGCCGTCGAGCTCGGCGGCGTCCGTTCCGCCGAGCGTGTACGTCCCCTCCCGCGCGTCCAGGAAGCGCAGCAGCACCTGGGCGAGCGTCGTCTTCCCGGCGCCGGACTGGCCGACCACGGCGATGCGCCGGCCCGCTTCCAGCGTCAGGTCGAAGCCCGCCAGCGCGTCCCGCTCCTGCCCGGCGTACCGGGCGCTCAGCCCGCGTACCTCCAGGGGGAACGGCGACGCGGGCGCGGCGGCAGGCGTCAGCGGCTCACGCACCGGCACCGGCGCGTCCAGCACCTCGTACACGCGCTCCGCACTGCGCTTGACGCGCTGGCGGTACTGCACGGCGAGCGGAAGTCCGGTGACGGCCTCGAAGGCGGCCAGCGGCGTCAGCACGACCACGGCCAGCGTCACACCCGACAGCCGCCCGTCGTGCACGGCCTGCACCCCGGCGAGCGCGGCGAACACGACGGTCAGCCCGCAGGCCAGCGAGGAGAGACCGCCACCGAGGGCGGTCGCGGTGGCACCGCGCGAGGCGATCCGGGTGAGCACCCCGTCCGCTTCCCTGACGCTGTCCGTACGTCGCTTCAGCGCACCGGCGACGGTCAGCTCGGCCGTACCGCCGAGCAGATCGGCGACCCGGGTGGCGAGCACGCCGCGCGCGGGCGCCAGCTGCCGTTCCGCCCGCCGGGCACAGGCCCCGCTCAGCCACGGCACGCCGACCCCGGCGACGAGCAGCCCGGCGGCCAGCACGGCCCCGGCCTCGGGCAGCAGCCACGCGGTGAACCCCACAGAGCCCGCACCGACAAGCACGGCGGTCCCGACGGGCAGCGACCAACGCAGCCAGTAGTCCTGCAGCGCGTCCACATCCGCAACAAGCCGGGACAGCAGATCCCCGCGCCTGGCGTCGCGCAGCCCGGCGGGCGCGATGCGCTCCAGCCGGCGGTACACGGCGACGCGCATCTCGGCGAGCATCCGCAGTACGGCGTCGTGCGACACGAGCCGCTCGGCGTACCGGAAGACGGCCCGCCCGATGCCGAAGGCCCGGGTAGCAGTGACGGCGACCATCAGATAAAGCACTGGAGGCTGCTCGGAGGCACGCGAGATGAGCCACCCGGACACGGCCATGAGCCCCACGGCCGAGCCGAGCGCGAGACTCCCCAGCCCCCACGCGAGCCCCAACCGCCCCCGCAACTCCCCAGCAGCCTCCCGAACCCGCCCCAACACCGACCGGGCCCGGGACGAGCGCAAGCCGGCCACCCGCCCACCAGCGGCCACGTCTGCCCCCGCGCCACAAGTCGCGGTGCCAGGAGGGGACGTGTCGGGGCGCTCCCCGCAGGGCGTTGAACGCAACCGCCCCAAAGCAACCGACGTAGCCGAACGTTCGACGCCCGAGGAGACGCCCCGACGCGGCACCGACCCCAGAGCCCCCGCTGCCACCCGGGGCGCCGGGGGCTCCCCCGGGCTCCCGGGGCACGCATCCGCCGCCCCACCACGCGCACCCGCACCCGCACCCGGGCCCCGCCCCGCCGGAGCACCCAGCTCCACCACCCGGTCCGCCACCGCCAGCAGCGCGGGCCGGTGCACCACCAGCACCACGGTCCGCCCCGCCGCCAGCCTCCGTACCGCGTCGACGATCCCCTCTTCCGTCTCCCCGTCCAGATTCGCCGTCGGCTCGTCCAGCAGCAGCAGCGGCCGGTCCGCGAGGAACGCCCGCGCCAGGGCGAGCCGTTGCCGCTGCCCGGCCGAGAGCCCCGCGCCGTCCTCCCCGAGCCGCGTCCCGGCGCCCTGGGGGAGTGCGGCCACGAAGTCGTACGCCCCCGCGTCCCGCAACGCCGCGGCCACCGCCGCGTCGTCCGCATCCGGGCGCGCCAGCCGTACGTTCTCCCCGACCGTTCCCGCGAACAGGTACGGCCGCTGCGGCACCCACGCGATCCGCTCCCGCCACCGCTCCATCGACACGGTCGCCAGGTCCACCGCCTGCGGCCCGTCGCCGACGACCACCCGCCCCTCGTCCACCGGGGCGAACCCGAGCAGCACGTTCAGCAGCGTGCTCTTGCCGACCCCGCTCGGCCCGACGACCGCGACCGTCTCGCCTTCGCCCACAACCAGCGACGCCGAGTCCAGCGACGCTTCGGTCCGCCCCGCGTGCCGGACCGTCACACCCTCGACCCGCAGCGGCCCCGAAGGCGCATCCGCGCCACCCGCAGGCCCCCGCGGCTCCGTCTCCAGTACGTCGAAGATCTCCTCCGCGGCGGCCAGCCCCTCCGCCGCCGCGTGATACTGCGCCCCGACCTGCCGAAGCGGCAGATACGCCTCGGGCGCCAGCACCAGAATCACCAGACCCGTGTACAGATCCAGGTCCCCGTGCACGAGCCGCATACCAATGCCCACCGCGACCAGCGCCACCGACAGCGTCGCCAGCAGCTCCAGCGCGAACGACGACAGAAAGGCGATGCGCAGCGTGCGCATGGTGGCCTGCCGGTACTCGGCCGTGATCGTCCGGATCGACTCGGCCTGCGCCTTCGCCCGCCCGAAGACCTTGAGCGTAGGCAGCCCGGCGACGACATCCAGGAAGTGCCCGGACAGCCGCGAGAGCAGCCGCCACTGCCGGTCCATCCGCGCCTGGGTGGCCCACCCGATCAAAACCATGAAGAGCGGAATGAGCGGCAGCGTCCCCACGATCACCGCCGCCGAGACCCAGTCCTCGGTGACGATCCGCGCGAGCACCGCGACCGGCACCACGACCGCGAGCCCGAGCTGCGGCAGGTACCGCGCGAAGTAGTCGTCCAGTGCGTCGACGCCCCGCGTCGCGAGCGCCACCAGCGAACCGACCCGCTGCCCCGTCAGCCACCCGGGCCCGAGCTCAACGGCCCGCGCCAGCAGCCGCCCCCGCAGCTCCGACTTGACCGCCGCACTCGCCCGGTGCGCGGCGAGTTCGGTCAGCCAGGCCACCACTCCCCGCCCCACCGCGACCGCCGCCAGCAGCATCAGCGGCGTACGCAGCTCGGAGCCGTCCAGCCCGCGCTGGAACGCCCCCACCACGACCTCGGCGACGATCATCGCCTGGGCGACGACCAGGCCTGCCCCGGCCAGCCCGAGGAGCACCACGGCCCCCAGGAAGAGGCGGGTGGCGCGGGCGTAACGGAGCAGACGCGGGTCGATCGGTTTCACGTGAAACATTCCCTACTAGTGCGCATCGGCGATGTGCTGCGTGCCGATCCGCTTGCGGAACACCCAGTACGTCCAGCCCTGGTACAGCAGCACCACCGGCATGGCGATCCCCGCGCACCAGGTCATGATCTTCAAGGTGTACGGCGTGGAAGAAGCGTTGGTGACCGTAAGGCTCCACGCGTCATCCAGCGACGAGGGCATCACGTTCGGGAACAGCGTGAGGAAGAGCATCGCGACCGCGGCCACGATGGTCACCCCCGACAGCGCGAACGCCCATCCTTCGCGCCCTGCCGCCGTGAACCCGAGCGCCGCGACCAGTGCCAGCGCCGCCACGCCCATCGCGACCAGGCTCGCCGAGTCGCCGTTCTCCAGCTGCGTCCAGCCCAGGAAGGCAACGGCCAGCACCCCACCGACGACCCCCAGCTTGAGCGCCAGCTTCCGCGCCCGCTCCCGGATGTCGCCGACCGTCTTCAGCCCGGCGAAGACCGCACCGTGGAAGGTGAAGAGGGTGAGGGTGACGAGGCCGCCCAGCAGCGCGTACGGGTTGAGCAGGTCGCCCAGGGTGCCGACGTACTCCATCTCCGAGTCGATCTTCACGCCGCGCACGATGTTGCCGAAGGCGACGCCCCACAGGAACGCGGGCAGCAGCGAGGTCCAGAAGATCGCGTGCTCCCAGTTGGTCTGCCAGCGCTCCTCACTGCGCTTGACCCGGTACTCGAAGGCCACGCCGCGCACGATCAGGCACACCAGGATCAGCAGCAGCGGCAGGTAGAACCCGGAGAAGAGGGTGGCGTACCAGTCGGGGAAGGCGGCGAAGGTCGCACCGCCGGCGCTCAGCAGCCACACCTCGTTGCCGTCCCAGACGGGTCCGATGGTGTTGATGAGGACCCGCTTCTCCTTGCGGTCACGAGCCAGCAGCTTCGTCAGTACGCCGATCCCGAAGTCAAAGCCCTCCAGGAAGAAGTAGCCGATCCACAGAACGGCGATGAGTACGAACCAGACGTTGTGGAGTTCCATACCTCAGCAGCTCCTCAGTCCTCAGTACGAGAAGGCCATCGGCCGGTCGGCGCCCGCGTGGTCGCCGCCGATCTTGTTGGGCGGGTTGAGGTCGGCCTCCGTGAGTTCGGGCGGTCCGGCCTTGACGTACTTCAGGAGGAGCCTGACCTCGATGACGGCGAGGATGGCGTAGAGGAGCGTGAAGACGGTCATCGAGGCGATGACCTCGCCCTGCGAGACGCCGGGGGAGACCGCGTCGCTGGTGCGCAGCACGCCGTACACGACCCAGGGCTGGCGGCCCATCTCGGTGAAGATCCAGCCCCACGAGCTGGCGATGAGCGGGAAGCCCATCGTCCACAGCGCGACGATCCAGTACCACCTGGCGAACTTCGGGCTGAGCGCCTTGTTCTTGAAGAGCACCAGATTCGGCACTTCGTCGTCGCCGGTGCGCAGCGCCGCCGGCAGCAGGAACTTCTTGCGCGTCAGCCACAGCCCGAGCATGCCGAGCGAGAAGGACGCCATGCCGAAGCCGATCATCCAGCGGAAGCCCCAGTAGGCGACGGGGATGTTGGGCCGGTAGTCGCCGGGTCCGAACTTCTCCTGCTCGGCCTTGTTGACGTCGTTGATGCCGGGGACGTGCGACGTGAAGTCGCCGTTGGCGAGGAAGGACAGCAGGCCGGGGATCTCGACGGCGACCGTGTTGTGGCCCTTCTCGACGTCTCCGTACGCGAAGATCGAGAACGGCGCCGGCGCCTCTCCGTCCCACAGCGCCTCGGCGGCGGCCATCTTCATCGGCTGCTGCTTGAACATGACCTTGCCGAGCAGGTCGCCGCTGACGGCGGTGAGCATTCCGGCGATCACGACGGTGATCAGCCCGAGCCGCAGCGAGGTGCGCATCACCGGGATGTGCTTCCTGCGCGCCAGGTGGAAGGCGGCGATGCCGACCATGAAGGCGCCGCCGACCAGGAACGCGGCCGTGATGGTGTGGAAGAACTGGGTGAGCGCGGTGTCCTGGGTGAGGACGAGCCAGAAGTCGGTGAGCTCGGCGCGGCCGCGTTCCTCGTTGATGCGGTAGCCGACCGGGTGCTGCATCCAGGAGTTGGCCGCCAGGATGAAGTACGCGGACAGGACCGTGCCGATCGAGACCATCCAGATGCAGGCCAGGTGGATCTTCTTCGGCAGCTTGTCCCAGCCGAAGATCCACAGCCCGATGAAGGTGGACTCGAAGAAGAAGGCGATCAGGGCCTCGAAGGCCAGTGGCGCACCGAAGACGTCACCCACGAAGCGCGAGTAGTCGGACCAGTTCATGCCGAACTGGAACTCCTGGACGATGCCGGTGACGACACCCATCGCGATGTTGATCAGGAAGAGCTTGCCCCAGAACTTCGTGGCCCTGAGGTACTTCTCCTTCTGCGTACGCACCCAGGCGGTCTCCAGCCCCGCGGTGAGCGCGGCCAGCGAGATCGTCAGGGGGACAAAGAGGAAGTGGTAGACGGTGGTGATGCCGAACTGCCATCGCGCGAGAGTCTCCGGCGCCAGAGCTAGGTCCACGTCGCCTTCTCCTTCGTATCGCATCGGAGCTTGTGGAGCTTGTGAACGCGTTCACATTCACAAGCAACAGTATTGCGCACACGCGTTCTGCGACATCCAGCCGGGGGGTACAACTGCGCCCTCGAACACCTCCGAAAAGGCGCACGAGGGCACAGGAAAGCAAGGGAGAAGCGGCGATACGGCCGCCAGAACCAAGGCGGAGCGCCCGGGCGGGACGGAGCGTGTGACTTACAGCTCCTTGAAGTACGCCTCCGCGGTGTGCAGGAAGATGTCGTTGGCCTCGTCCTCGCCGATCGTCACCCGCAGCCCCTCACCCGCGAAGGGCCTGACCATGACGCCGGCTTTCTCGCAGGCCGCCGTGAAGTCGGCCGTACGCTCCCCCAGCCGCATCCACACGAAGTTCGCCTGCGTGTCCGGCACGGTCCAGCCCTGCTCGACCAGCGCCTCGTACACCCGCTTGCGCTCGCAGACCAGCGAACCGACCCGGCCCAGCAGCTCGTCCTCGGCCCGCAGCGAGGCCACCGCCGCGTCCTGCGCCAGCTGACTCACGCCGAAGGGCACCGCCGTCTTGCGCAGCGCGGCCGCCACCGGCTCGTGCGCCACGGCGAAGCCGACCCGCAGCCCGGCCAGCCCGTACGCCTTGGAGAAGGTACGCAGCACCGCCACATTGGGGCGGCTGCGATACAGCTCAATGCCGTCCGGCACCTCGTCATCGCGTACGAACTCCCGGTAGGCCTCGTCGAGCACCACCAGCACGTCCGACGGCACCCGGTCCAGGAAGCGCTCCAGCTCCGCCCTGCGCACCGCCGTCCCGGTCGGGTTGTTCGGGTTGCAGACGAAGATCAGCCGGGTCCGCTCGGTGATCGCCTCGGCCATCGCGTCCAGGTCGTGCACGTCACCGTCGGTCAGCGGCACCTCCACCGCCGTGGCGCCGCTGATCCGCGTGATGATCGGGTACGCCTCGAACGACCGCCAGGCGTAGATCACCTCGTCACCGGGCCCCGAGGTCGCCTGGAGCAGCGACTGCGCCACCCCGACGGAGCCGGTACCGGTCGCGAGGTGCGACACGGGCACCCCGAACCGGTTGGCGAGCTCGTTCATCAGGCCGGTGCAGGCCATGTCCGGGTAGCGGTTGAAGTTCCCGGCCGCGCCGATCACGCTCTCCAGCACACCGGGCAGCGGCGGATACGGATTCTCGTTGGAGGACAGCTTGTACGCCACCGGTCCCCCGGCGGCGGCAGGCTTCCCCGGCTTGTAGGTGGGAATGCCGTCCAGCACCGCACGCAGCTTGGGGCTCGTCTCGCTCACTTCGGGTCCTCCTCGACCGTACGTACCACCAATGCTGCTCACCTTATGAGGATTGCGCCGCGCTGCGAATGGCAGGCGCACGGAATTGGGGGGAGCGCTCTGCGTTCCGCCGCGCGCCGGTGGCTCACTCCGTGGCGCGCATCCCCCGTGAAGGTGAGTTGAGACCTCTTCGAGACCTCGGCCACTGGGCAGGAGCATGCCGGTCGACAACCGTGACCGACCGGCCATTCTCATCAACTGCCTTTAAATCAAAGGCCATTGGGCAGATATCGCCTTGCAGAAACGTGCCTGTCAACGACTGCATATGCATCCGCCCTAACCGCCCGCCCGAGCCCTACTATCGGCTCGCCATGACAGCAGCAGGGAAGCATCAGGTGAGCCGGACGGAAACCCCCCGGCGGAGCACCCGGCCAGGACGAGCGGGCATTCGAGACGTAGCCGCCGCAGCCGGTGTCTCGATTACGACGGTCTCCGACGCGCTCAACGGCAAGGGCCGGCTCCCGGACGCCACCCGCAGCCATGTTCGCGAGGTCGCCGAGAGACTGGGCTACCGCCCCTCCGCGGCCGCCAGAACCCTCCGTACCGGCAAGTCGGGCCTCATCGGCCTGACCGTGACCACCTACGGGGATGAACCTTTCACCTTCACCGAATTCGCATACTTCGCCGAGATGGCGAGAGCGGCGACCTCCGCCGCACTCGCCCGCGGGTACGCCCTAGTCATCCTCCCCGCCACCTCCCGGCACGACGTCTGGTCGAACGTCGCCCTCGACGGCACCGTCGTCATCGACCCGTCCGACCAGGACGCGGTCGTCACCGAGCTCGTACGCCAGGGCCTTCCCGTCGTCTCCGACGGCCGGCCTGCCGGCACCCTGCCCGTGACCGCCTGGGTCGACAACGACCACGAAGCCGCCGTCCTCGACCTGCTCGACCACCTCGCCGACGCCGGAGCCCGCCGCATCGGGCTGCTCACCGGCAACACCACCGACACCTACACCCGCCTGTCCACCGACGCGTACCTGCGCTGGTGCGAGCGCGTCGGACAGGACCCCGTCTACGAGTCCTACCCCGCCCACGACCCCTGCGCGGGCGCCGTCGCCGCCGACCGGCTGCTCGCCCGCCCCGACCGGCCCGACGCCGTGTACGGGCTCTTCGACCCCAACGGCACCGACCTGCTCGCCGCCGCCCGCCGCTACGGGCTGCGCGTACCCGAGGACCTGCTGCTCGTCTGCTGCAGCGAATCCACCGTGTACGCCGCCACCGAACCGCCCATCACCACGCTCTCGCTGAAACCGCGCCGCATCGGCACCGCCGTGGTCCAGCTCCTCATCGACGCCATCGAAGGCATCAATACCGACAGTCCCGTCGAACAGGTAATACCGACCGAACTCATCGTCCGGACCTCTTCACAGCGCCGGCCGCCACGCACCACGGTGAGTCCGCCGCGCTCACCTGCCGGAGACTGACGGGGACCGACTGACGGGGACCGAACCCCCTAATCGGTACGAAACAACCAGCGAACCGCGCGCGCATCCGGATTCACCACCCCTGGTGCGTCACAGACCACGAGCCTCATTCCTATGATGGGCGCACGACACCGCGGACCAACCACGACCAGGTGGGACCCAAAGGTGTACGGCGGCGCGCGACGGTGGTGGAGGGGTCGATGACTCAGGGGGCCGGTCAGGGACCCGCAGTGCGGACGGCTACATTGCGGGACTTCCGCGTACCGCCGTACGCACAGGCCCCCGATCCCGCGCACACGAACGCTTTCGGGAACGCCTACGCGAGCCCGTACGAGAGCGCCTACGCCCCCGACGAGGAACCGGAGGGCTACACACCCACGCAGCGCGACCTCCCGGTGATCAGCCGCGGCGGCCCCGGCGACACGGTGCAGGTGAGCGTGCAGACCGAGCCCGAACCGCGGCCCGCCGCAGGTGAGGGCCTCGGCCCGCTCTTCGTCGTCGGCGACGTGCACGGCTATCTCGACGAGCTGTACGCCGCCCTCGCCGAACAGGGCCTCATCGACGCCGAGGGCCACTGGTCCGCGGGCAACGCCCGGCTGTGGTTCCTCGGCGACTTCACCGACCGCGGACCCGACGGCATCGGCGTCATCGACCTCGTGATGCGCCTGTCCGCCGAGGCCGCGGCCGCCGGCGGCTACTGCAAAGCCCTCATGGGCAACCACGAACTGCTGCTCATCGGCGCCAAACGGTTCGGCGACACGCCCGTCAACTCCGGGGCGGGCACGGCCACTTTCCAGGCCGCCTGGCTCCTCAACGGCGGCCAGAAGGCCGACATGGACCGGCTCCAGGACGTACACCTTCAGTGGATGTCGCGCCTCGACGCGGTCGCGCTGGAAGACGCGCATCTGCTGACCCACTCCGACACCACCGCCTACCTGGACTACGGCAGCACCATCGAGGACGTGAACGACACGGTCCACGCCATCCTCACCCGCAACGACGCCGACGAGTGCTGGGACGTCTTCCGCAAGTTCACCAAGCGCTTCGCCTTCCGTGACGAGGGCGGCGCCCAGGCGGTCCGCGAGCTCCTCGACGCGTACGGCGGCGAACGCATCGTCCATGGTCACAGCCCCATTCCCTACCTCCTCGGCGAGGTGGGCAATGAGAGCTCGGACGGCGGCGACGAGAATTCCGGGCCGGTCGTGGAAGGCCCTCACGTGTACGCCGACGGACTCGCCATCGCCATGGACGGCGGCGTGACCATGGCCGGAAAGCTGCTGGTCGTCCAACTGCCCCTGCATAACTGAACTTCGCCGGGGAAGGCGCGGCCATATACATTCCGCACTTACCACTGGGCCCTATTTCCGGAAACCCCCTGTCACCCCGTGCCGTAGGCGCTCTACCATCGGCTTATCCGTAGCAGGCTCTCCTCCGTTTCCGCCCAATTACCCGCCCGAAGCGGGTTGTCCGGCCCTACGGAGCATCGGGGGATGCACATGAACAGCAGCGCTCCGCACCTGCTGGCCGAGGACCGCCCGGAATACGAACGCGTCCTCGACGAGGCACTGCGCACTGCTCACGACCGCCCGGAACTGGCCGCCGTCGGGCAGCGGCTCAACACGGAACAACTGCGCACCATGGCAATGAACGCCAGTGCGATCGTCGCGGCGGCCGCGGCCGCCGAGTACGACCACTACGTAAAGGTCCGCGAGGAAGGGCGCACACCCACCGCGGCGGCCGCCCACACCGGCTCCGTCCTCGCCATGGGCGACGCCACCGAGACCACGGGGGCGGGCGCCGTCGCCGTCGTCGCCGTGCTGACACCCGTACTGGCGGGCACCGCGGCGGCGATCTTCCTGCTCGTCGGGTACCTCCTCAAGATGCTCACGCCCGAGCCCGCCTTCGCCCAGACGCTCCTGACGGCAGGCTGGATCTTCGGGGCGCTCACGGCGGCGGGCATCCTGGTCGCCGCCGTCGGACTGCTGCTGACAGCTCTGCGCAACGGTTCGACGGCGTTCTCCGACGGACGCGGAAGCGAGCGTACGCAGGAGGTCGACCGGGCCAGGGAAGCCTGGCGCCACGCCCTGCTGGAGCGGGGCGTCGTACCGTTCCTGCGGGACGCCCTGGCCGACCCCGGTACGCCCCCGGCCGCCCCGGCGCCGCGCCGGCCCGCCGGCCGCATCCCCGACCTGGGGTACTCGCGGCCCAACTACAGCAGCCCCGGCCCGGACGGCGGCACCACACCGGGGCCGCGCCCGAGCTTCTCCAGCCCGGACTTCTCCAGCCCCGACTTCGGCGGCCCCGACCACAAACCGGAGTAACCCCAACAACTCCTACAGCCGACGGACCACCTGCGCCTCGGCGCGTTCCACCGAAGCACGCCCGTGGACGTGCACCAGCGCCAGGTGGAACAGCGCGGGAGCCAGGGGCGCCCACCGGTGGATCCGGTCCGTACGCAGGAGATACCTGGACACGTCCGCCGGGCGGAAGGGGACGAACTCCGTCGTCTGGTGTTCCCACCGGTCGGCGACGCCTCTGCTCATGCGCGCCTGCACGCCCTCGCGGGTCAACGTCTTCAGGCGCGCGTAGAAGTGGGCGCTCCAGTGGCGCTTGTCGACGTCCAGCACGAAGGCCAGCAGAGCGAGGGTGTACTCGGGCGGCTCCAGGGAGAGTTCCTCGCGCATACCGCGCCGGGCGACGGCGTACAGGTCCGGCGCGTTGCGGCCGGAGGAGTCGATGTGCCGGGACAGGCCCTCGTTCACCGAGGAGTTCCACACCCCGGGCGCCATGCGCACCCGTTCGCTTCGCTGACTGACCACCAGCATGTCGTCGGCGGTCACCACGGCGACGTTCACCGCGAAGCTGCACTGCAGGAAGGCCGGGGCGTCCAGCGGGCGGTCCGGGTCGAGGTACTGGGACCG
Organism: Streptomyces sp. NPDC002994; assembly: GCF_040611155.1. Taxonomy (NCBI): domain Bacteria; kingdom Bacillati; phylum Actinomycetota; class Actinomycetes; order Kitasatosporales; family Streptomycetaceae; genus Streptomyces; species Streptomyces sp. NPDC002994. The sequence continues at coordinate 34,475 of NZ_JBEXNQ010000009.1, read as the reverse complement.
CGGAGTGCCGCCGTTGGGCAGCCGGCGGTCGAGCTGCTGAGCGGCCAGGAACGTGTAGTAGTCCGTGGGCCGCAGCCTCAGGTGGACCTCGGGGTGCTCGTCGAGAGCGCTCCGCGAGATGTCGAACGCCTCGACGGCGTAACGAGGACCGTTCCATACGGGCGTCCGGCCCCCGGCCTGGAGCTGCGCGCTCTCGGCCTCGATCTCGTCACGCCACGGGGCCATTTCCGGCGGAAGGGCCACTTCATCGTCCAGAACCTGAATGTGGATGGCATCGGCCATGATCGTGGATTCACCGTCACCCTCCACGATCAGGGCGCAGGTGTGGAGCGGCCCCAGAGCGAAGGAGGTCCACGCACGGCTGGGCTCCCCGCGCGAGCGCAGGCTGCGGACCGCACTCGACGAGCGCCTGCGGACCCTGAACCAGGCGTCCTGCAAAGGCTGCTGAAACAGCGTGGCGAACACCATGCCCAGCAGGGCGCCCACCACACCATTGGCCACGTCGATTCCACCCATGGTGAGGAGCGTAGGCAGAACGATCAAGAGGCGGGTGGCTCTTGCCTGTTCCGTTACCCCACGGCCGATGGGCCCCCGCCTTACGGCAGGCAGGGGCCCCTCAGCGGCTCAGTCCGCGATCGGGAGGTACACCCGGTTGCCGGCGGCGGCGAACTCCTTGGACTTCTCCGCCATGCCCGCCTCGATCTCGTCCTGCGTGCCGCCGTGCTCACGCCGGATGTCCTGGCTGATCTTCATCGAGCAGAACTTCGGCCCGCACATCGAGCAGAAGTGCGCCGTCTTCGCCGGCTCGGCGGGCAGCGTCTCGTCGTGGAACGCCCGCGCCGTGTCCGGGTCCAGGGCCAGGTTGAACTGGTCCTCCCAGCGGAACTCGAAGCGGGCGTCCGACAGCGCGTCGTCCCACTCCTGCGCCCCCGGGTGCCCCTTGGCGAGATCCGCGGCATGCGCCGCGATCTTGTAAGTGATGACGCCGGTCTTCACGTCGTCACGGTTGGGCAGACCCAGGTGCTCCTTGGGCGTCACGTAGCAGAGCATGGCCGTGCCCCACCACGCGATCATCGCCGCCCCGATGCCGGAGGTGATGTGGTCATACGCCGGGGCCACGTCCGTAGTGAGCGGGCCGAGCGTATAGAAGGGGGCCTCCTCGCAGATTTCCTGCTGGAGGTCGATGTTCTCCTTGATCTTGTGCATCGGGACGTGACCCGGACCCTCGATCATCGTCTGCACGTGATGACGCTTGGCGATCGTGTTGAGTTCCCCGAGGGTCCGAAGCTCCGCGAACTGCGCCTCGTCGTTGGCGTCCGCGATCGAACCGGGCCGCAGACCGTCGCCGAGCGAGTACGTCACGTCGTACGCCGCGAGGATGTCGCACAGCTCCTCGAAGTTCTCGTACAGGAACGACTCCTTGTGGTGCGCCAGGCACCACGCGGCCATGATCGAACCGCCGCGCGAGACGATGCCGGTCTTGCGGCGGGCCGTCAGCGGAACGTACGCCAGCCGCACGCCGGCGTGGACCGTCATGTAGTCGACGCCCTGCTCGGCCTGCTCGATGACCGTGTCCTTGTAGACCTCCCAGGTCAGCTCCTCCGCCTTGCCGTCGACCTTCTCCAGGGCCTGGTACAGCGGCACGGTGCCGATCGGCACGGGAGCGTTGCGCAGGATCCACTCGCGAGTGGTGTGGATGTTGCGGCCGGTCGACAGGTCCATGACCGTGTCGGCGCCCCACTTCGTCGCCCACGTCATCTTGTCCACCTCCTCCTCGATGGAGGAAGTGACCGCCGAGTTGCCGATGTTGGCGTTGACCTTCACCAGGAACCGCTTGCCGATGATCATCGGCTCGATCTCCGGGTGATTGACGTTCGCCGGCAGGACCGCCCGGCCCGCCGCGATCTCTTCCCGTACGACCTCGGGGGAGACGTTCTCGCGGATCGCCACGTACTCCATCTCGGGCGTGACGTCCCCGCGGCGCGCGTACGCCAGCTGCGTGACGGCCTGCCCGTCGCGGCTCCGGCGCGGCAGGCGAGGCCGGCCCGGGAAGACCGCGTCGAGGTTCCTGAGGCCCCCGCGCGGTGAGGTGTGCTTGATCCCGTCGTCCTCGGGACGGACCGGACGGCCCGCGTACTCCTCGGTGTCGCCGCGGCCGATGATCCAGTTCTCGCGCAACGGCGCGAGTCCCCGGCGTACGTCCGTCTCGATGGTCGGGTCGGTGTACGGGCCGGACGTGTCGTACAGCGTCACGTCCTTCCCGTTGGTGAGGTGCACCTGCCGGACCGGCACGCGAAGATCCGACCGTGAGCCCTCGGGCCCCGAGACGTATCCCTTGTGCCAGCCCGGCTTGCGCCCGTCCTGGCTGGTGGCAGGCGTGTGTGCATCCGCTGTGGTCATGAGACCTACTCCCTACGCCGGCATTACCCGGTAACAGGTTCGGCGGTCGACGCAGCGGCTTTCGTACGGATTTACGTACGAAGGTCAGCGCCCTCTCAGCCCGGTGCTCCGAGCTCCCGCGTGTGCAAAGGTGCCCCCACGCTAGCGTCCCTTCTGGCGCGCTGAACAGAGGGCCCCCTCCGTTCTTGCGATGATCGGTCGGTGACGTCCCCACAGCCAACGCCCGAAATCCACGGCCACACCCACAGCCACGGGCCCGCCGCGCCCGTCTCCAAGCACCTGCGCAAGGTCATCGCGGCGGTGCTGATCCCATTCGCCACGGCCGTTTTCATCGGCCTCGTCGTGCTCTGGCCGGGCGGCGCGCCCGGACACGAGCGCACCGGTGTCGGTTTCGACCGGCAGACCGTGTCGGGCAAGGTGACGGCCGTCCAGCAGGTCGACTGCAAGGACGTGAACGCCGCCCAGGTGCCACCGACCGGCGACACCTCCACCCCGTCCGGCCGCGAAGCCCAGCAGGCCCAGCAGGGCACCTGCGAGAGAGCGACGATCGAGGTCACGTCCGGCAAGGACAAGGGCCGTACCTTCACCGAGATCGTCCAGCCCGACGCGCCCAGGCAGCTGAACCAGGGGCAGGGCGTGGTGGTGGCGTACGCCCCCGACGCGCCCCGCGACCTCCAGTACTCGGTGACCGACGTCGACCGCGGGATCCCCATGGCCCTGCTGGCCGGGATCTTCGCCCTCGCGGTGATCGTCGTCGGCCGCATGAAGGGCCTGATGGCGCTGATCGCGCTCGCCGTGTCCTTCGCGATCCTGACGCTCTTCATCCTCCCCGCCATCCTCCAGGGCTCGAACCCGCTGATCGTCGCGGTCGTCGGAGCGAGCGCCATCATGCTCATCGCGCTGTACGCCTGCCACGGCCTGACCGCCCGTACGTCCGTCGCCGTCGTCGGCACGCTCATCTCACTGCTGCTGATCGGGCTGCTCGGCTCGCTCTTCATCGGCTGGGCGTTCCTGAGCGGCAACACGGACGACAACACCGGGCTCATCCACGGCCTCTACCCGGACATCGACATGAGCGGCCTGCTGCTCGCGGGCGTCATCATCGGCTCCCTCGGCGTGCTCGACGACGTGACCGTCACCCAGACGTCGGCGGTCTGGGAACTCCACCAGGCCGACCCGTCCATGGGCCCCCGCGCCCTCTACCGGGCCGGTATCCGCATCGGGCGCGACCACATCGCGTCTGTCGTCAACACCCTCGTGCTGGCGTACGCGGGCGCCGCGCTGCCCCTGCTGCTGCTCTTCTCGATCGCGCAGAGCAGTGTCGGTACGGTCGCCAACAGCGAGCTGGTCGCGGAGGAGATCGTACGGACCCTGGTCGGCTCGATCGGCCTGGTCGCCTCGGTGCCGGTGACCACCGCGCTCGCGGCGCTGGTCGTTTCGGCCGACCGTCCGGGCTCCGGCGAGGCCGCTGCGGCGTCCCCGGCACGCGGCACCGGCGGCGGGGGACGACGCCGCAAGCGCTGACCGCCCGCCCAGGGGTGCTCAGCCGGCGTTCTGCTCCTCGGCGAGGATCCGGTCGAGCGCTTCCTCGACGTCCCCGCACAAGCCCGCGAGGCCGCACTCCTGCCCCAGCGGCACGAGCCTGTCCGTACGGTCGAGGAACGCCGCCAGCGGGGCGGTGCTCGCACTGAACAGCGCACCCTCACCGGCGACCTGAAGCCGGATGTGAACATCCACGAGCTCATCAGGATCGGTTGGCTCGATGTGCACATCACCCTCGCCGCACGGCCCGGCGAGACCGTCGAAAAGCAGCTCCCGGCCGAACGCCCACGTCACGGGGTCGTCGCCGGGGAGGTGGAACGTCATCCGGACCGCGTACGGATCCCTGACCGCGTACTGAAGCTCCACCGGGATCCGGAAGGAAAGCTCCTCCGAGACAAGGAAGTTCATCATGACCTGTGCCTGAACCGACTCGCGCATTCGCCCATCGTGCTTGAACCACCGACCGAGGCACAAGGAGTGATATTTCAGATACTGATAGAGAACGCGAACGAGCTGATCAGCCCGCCCACCCCACCGCGCAGTTGGTCAACCGCGGGCAGCAGCCGCCGCTCCTGTTCGACGGGCAGAGAAATGGCCATCGCCGCGGCCGTCGATCCGACCGTGATCGGAATGGCCGCACAGACGGAGCCGACCGCGTACTCCTGGCGTTCCACGACCGGCCGCATCCGCTCCAGCGACCGCAGCCGCTCCAGCAGCGCCCCTCGGTCGCGTACCGAATACGGCGTGAGCGGCTCGACCGGATGACGGGCCAGATGATCCCGGCGGGACTCCTCGTCGAGCTGGCTCAGCAGACACTGGCCCAGGGCGTGGGCATGACCGGTTTCACGGAAATCGGCCCACTCCTCCACGGCCGGCGACGACGGGGCCTGCGCGACCGCGACGAGATCGATCTCACCCTCGCGGTAGAGCGCGAAGTAGACGGCTACGCCGATCGCGTCCCGCCAGTACTCCAGCGACTGCGTGATCAGGCCGCGACGATGGTGCCGCGCCCCCGTGGCCGCCAGCCGCACGGCCGCCTCGCCGAGGACGAACACCCCGCCCTCGCGCCGCAGATAGCCCTCGTGCGCCAGCGTGCGCAACAGGTGATAGGCGGTGGGAAGCGGAAGACCGGCCTCCCGCGCGAGCTGCTTGGCTGGGGCACCGTCGGCATGGGCGCCCACCGCCTCGAGAAGCCGCAGGGCGCGCTGTACCGAACCGATCAGGGTCGGAGTCGGAGTCGGAGCAGCGGCGGTGTGTGACGTAGCCACGGCCGTCACTCTAACTGCCCAACCCCTGCGTGCAGAGTGGTTGTCGCGCCCGTATCCCTCAGGTGGGCTAACCGGGGCCGGCTACCAGCCGCCGCCCGACGACGAGGACGACGAGGACGACGCCATGAACTTCCGTACGACGTAGATCAGTCCGCCGACCAGGGCGACGAAGAGCAGCACCTTGAAGAGGAGGCCGATCAGCAGACCGATCGCGCTCAGGATGGCGCCGCCGAACACGACCAGAGCGATGACGGGCACCGCGACCCACTTCACCCACCACGGCATCCCCGCGTATATCTCCCGCACAGCCATCGCCCTGCCTCTTCTCCCTCGGAGTTCTGCTTCGTTGACCTCGATGCTAGGGGCGAAGGGGTGGCTCGCGGGGCATCCGGAGCCCTGGAAGACCCCTGATCGGCCCCCGAGGGAACCCCGAGTTCCGTGTCAGTCCCTCGGGGCGTCAGCTCTCCTGCGTCAGCTCTCCGGCGGCGAGAAGACGACCATTACCCGCAGATCCTCGGTGATGTGGTGGAACTTGTGCGGCACCCCGGCCGGTACGTACACCACGCTGCCCCGCCCCACCTGTGTCGTCTCCATGCCCACGGTGATCGACGCGCGCCCGCTGACGACGAAGTACACCTCGTCCTCGCGGTGCGGCTGCTGCGGGTCGCTCTCGCCCGCGTTCAGCGCGTACAGGCCGACCGACATGTTCCTCTCCCGCAGGAACTGCAGATACGCACCGTCATTGGCGGCGCGTTCCGCCTCCAGCTCGTCCAGTCGGAATGCCTTCATCGTCCGTCCGCCCCTCGCCCAGCCGTGCGCCGCTGTCCGGCGCAGATCATGTCTGCCACGATCAGACACATGATGAATTTTCTAGTCAAGACGATCGCCAACGCGGGGGCCCTGCTGGTAGCCATCTGGCTCCTGCACGACATCACGCTGACCGGCGAGAGCACCGGCAAGAAGGCGCTGACGCTGATCATCGTCGCGCTCCTCTTCGGCCTGGTGAACTTCGTCGTCAAGCCCATCGTGAAGCTGCTGACGCTGCCGCTCTTCATCCTCACCCTCGGCCTGATCACCCTGGTGATCAACGCGCTGATGCTGCTGCTGACCTCCTGGCTGGCCGACAAGTTCGACCTCAGCTTCCACGTCGAGGGCTTCTGGACAGCCGTGCTCGGCGCCCTGATCATCAGCATCGTCTCGTGGGCGCTGAATGTCATTTTGCCCGAGAAGGACTGACGCATGAGCCCCGAGACCAAGCCCGACGACGCCGTGGGAGACGGCACCCGGGCCGTACGCGCAGGCCTTCCCGAGCCCGTCGCGTACGAACCGACGCTCCCGGGACCGGTCTTCGCCGCGCACTACCACCTGCCCGGTGAACCGACCGGACCGTACACCTACGGACGCGACGAGAACCCCACCTGGACGCACCTCGAGCGGGCCATCGGCGAACTGGAGGCACCGCGGGACACGGGGGTCGAGACGGTCGTCTTCGCGTCCGGCATGGCCGCTGTCTCCGCCGTCCTGCTCTCCCAGACGCGGGCCGGCGACACGGTCGTACTGCCCGACGACGGCTACCAGGCGCTCGCGCTCGTACGCGAACAACTGGCGGCGTACGACGTGACAGTGCGCACCGCCCCGACCGGCGGGGACGCCCAGCTCGGCATACTCGACGGGGCACGGCTGCTGTGGATAGAAACGCCCTCCAACCCGGGGCTCGACGTCTGCGACATCCGCAGGCTCGCGGACGCCGCGCACGACGCCGGAGCGCTGGTCGCCGTCGACAACACCCTCGCCACACCACTCGGGCAGCGGCCCCTGGAGCTGGGCGCGGACTTCTCCGTCGCCAGCGGCACCAAGGGCCTCACCGGCCACGGCGACGTCCTGCTCGGCTACGTGACCTGCCGCGACGCCCGCCTCGCGGCGCGCGTACGGCGCTGGCGCAAGGTCGTCGGAGCCATCCCCGGCCCCATGGAGGCCTGGCTGGCGCACCGCTCCCTGGCCACCCTCCAGCTGCGCGCCGACAAGCAGGGCGCGAACGCGCTGGCCCTCGCCGAAGCCCTGCGCGAGCATCCCGCCGTCAGCGGCCTGCGGCATCCCGGGCTGCCCGGCGACCCGTCGTACGCCGTCGCCTCGCGCCAGATGCGCCGCTTCGGCTGCGTCGTCTCCTTCACGCTGCCCGACCGCGGTTACGCCGAGCGGTTCCTCGACGGGCTGCGGCTGGCCGACGACGCGACCAGCTTCGGCGGCGTACGGTCGACGGCCGAGCGGCGCGGGCGGTGGGGCGGCGACGCCGTACCGGAGGGCTTCATCCGCTTCTCCGTCGGGGCGGAAGACCCCGAGGACCTGGTGGCGGACGTCCTGCGCGCGCTCGACGAGGCGGCTCCGTAGCGCGGACCGTACGAGCGTCCTCAACGTGCGACGGACGGTCCGAGCCTCCCCCCTCATGACTCGGACCGTCCCGGTTCCACGCGCGAAGAACCGCGAAACAAAGGCTAGTTGACTCTGCGTCAGTGTCCAATCACAGTAGCGACAGAGACCTATCGACATATTTATAGTTGTGACCGTCGGCGACCTCGCCGGGACGGGAGGCCGCGCCATGGACCTGGCTCTGCTCCGCACGTTCGTCACGGTTCACCGAGCCGGCTCCTTCACCCGCGCCGCCGCCCTCCTCGGACTCTCCCAGCCCGCGGTCACCAGCCAGATCCGCACCCTGGAACGGCAGCTGGGCCGCCCGCTGTTCCTGCGCCAGGCACGCGGCGTAACCCCCACAACCGTCGGCGACGAGCTCGCGCACCGGGCGGCGCCGCACCTCGACGCACTCGTCGAGATCACCGAAGCGGGACTCGACGAGGATTCCGCCGTACGAACCCTGCACCTCGCGGGGCCCCCGGAGTTCACCTCTGTACGGGTCCTGCCCACGCTCTCCCCGCTCATCGCACAGGGCCTGACGCTGCGCATCTCCTTCGCCAACGCCCAGGAGAGCCTCGAAGGCCTCGCCGCCGGACACCACGACCTCGCCATCTCCACGGACCGGCCGCGCGGCACCATCCTCACCGGGACCGCCCTCTGCGACGAGGAACACGTCCTGGTCGCCGCACCGCGCTGGGCCGGAAGGATCGGCCCCGGGCTGCTGCGCCGCAAGGGGCCACAGGTACTGGAGCAATTACCGGTGGTGGAGGTGCACGAGTCACTGCCGCTGGTCACCCGCTACTGGACCACCGTCTTCGACGCCCGGCCGGCCGCGGCCGGCACCGTCGTCGCACCCGACCTGCGGGCCGTGCTGCACGCCACGGCCGCCGGCGCGGGACTCGCCGTACTGCCGCGCTATCTGTGCGAAGAGGCGCTGGAGCGCGGGGAGGTCGTGGCGCTCTTCGACCCTCCCGTGCCGCCCCTGCGGACCTACTTCCTGGCCGTACGCACCGGCACGCTCACCCTCCCGCACATCGCGCGGGCGCACGAGTGGCTGCTGCGCGCCGCCACCGACTGGTCGTGAGCCGACACGCCGGCATCCGGCAGCGGTGCGGGAGTTTCAGAACGGGTGAGGTGGGCCACTGTATTGCCATGACCGGCACCTCTTTTCCCGAGGGGACCACACCCGCACCCGCGAGGCCCGTGGTCAAGCGCACCGCACGCGCCATCCTGCTCGACGGCGACGACCTGATCCTGATCAAGCGCACCAAGCCTGGCGTCGATCCGTACTGGCTGACGCCGGGCGGCGGCGTCGAACCGGAGGACGCCACCGTCGTCGAGGCCCTGCACCGCGAACTCGACGAGGAACTCGGCGCGAAGATCACCGACGTGGTGCCCTGCTTCGTCGACACCGTCGAGCACATCGCGGGCGGCGGAGTCACGGGCGTAAAAGTGCAGCACTTCTTCGTCTGCCGACTGGAGTCCATGGACCCCGCCCGGCGGCACGGGCCCGAAATCGACGAGCCGTGCGGTCAGTACGAGATCGTACGGGTGCCCTTCAGCCGGGTCGGGATCGCGGCGGTGCACCTCGTACCGCTGTCGCTGAGGCACTACCTGGACGGCAACATCGAGGGCGTACGGGCCATGCACGCCCACGACCTGGGCTGACAGACACCCGGTGGCTAGTCGCCCGCCGCCACCAGCTCTTCGAGGGAGTCGTGGCGAATGCGCTCGCCGGGGATCCCCAGGCTCCTGAGGGCGTCGACGCCGCTGCGGATCATGCCGGGCGGGCCGGACAGATAGGCGTCGTGGGAGTTCCACGGACCGTACTCCAGCACGGCGTCCGGGAAGTGCGTCCTGCCGTCGACCATCGGGTGCACCGAGAGCCACGAGTGCGACTGCTGAAGGCGCAGCATGGTGTCGATGTCGTACAGGTCGTAGTCGGTGCGTGCGCCGTAGAAAACGTCGACGGGGCGCCGCTCGCCGTGCTCGGCCACGTCCTCGACAAGCGCCTTGATGGGCGCGATGCCGGTGCCGCCGCCCAGGCAGAGCAGACCGCTGTCGGTGGTGTGGTCGACGGTCATCGAGCCGGCCGGCGGGCCGAGGCGCACGGTGTCACCGGGCCGGGCGCGGTGGACGAGCGCGTTGGACACCCAGCCCGCCGGGACCGCCTTGACGTGGAAGGACAGCAGGCCGTCGGGGCGGGGGGCGGCGGCGAAGGAGTAGTGCCGCCAGATCCGCGGCCACCACGGCGTTTCCAGGCTCGTGTACTGGCCGGCCAGGAAGGGGTAGGGCTGGTCGGGGCGCAGGGTGATGACCGCTATGTCGGGTGTGCGCAGGTCGTGCGAGACAACCTCGGCCTGCCACCAGGCGGGCGCGCGCAGCTGGTTCTCGGCGGCCGCGTCGATCATGATCTGCGAGATCGCGGTGTACGTACGGATCCACGCGGCCTCCGACTCGTCGTCCCAGGTGGACGTCGCGTAACGGGCCAGCGCCCCGAGCAGCGCCTCACCGACCGCCGGGTAGTGGGACGCCTGGGTGCCGTACTTGCGATGGCCACGACCCAGATTGCGCAGGTACTCGGTGAGCACCGGCTTGTTGTCGATGTGCTCGGCGGCGGTCAGCAGCGCCTTCAGGAGACGGTCGCGCTGGGTGTCCATGGCGGCGGGGAAGAGCGCGCGCAGCTCGGGGTAACGGGTGAAGAGCAGCGCGTAGAAGTACGAGGTGACCTTGCCGGCGTCGTCGCCGATGTCGGCGAGGGTGCGGCGGATGAGGGCCGCGTCGGGGGACACGGGGGCGGCGGGCGCCGCGGGGGTGGCGGGCGCCTCTTGGGGCTCGGGGGCTGCCGGCTCGGCGGCTCGCGGCTCGGGGGCTCGCGGCTCGGGGGCTTGTGCTTCGACAGCGGGCGCTGCGGCCATGGGAGCAGGCGCGGGAGCAGGAGCTTCGGCTGCGGGAGGCATGGTGGGAGCGGCGGCGGGCCGGGGCCGTGAGGCGCCGGTGCCCACCGGGCGTATCGCGGACACCGGGCGGCTCGGACGGCTCGCGCCCGCCCCCGGTATCCGGTCCTGACCCGGGTCCGAGCCCTGGCCGGGCGGCTGCTGGGGCCCCGCACCCGGCTTCCTGCGCGGCTTGAACCAGCCGGCGCCGTTGTCACCGGAAGCGCCGTTGTCGGCCGACGTGGTGGTCGGAGCGTCCATAGATGTGCCTCGCCTCGAACATCTTTCGGTCGGTCTGCGCTTCAGTCCTGTCAGTTCGTCAATGCTGCCGGTGGCCCACACTAATCACGCCCCCACCCCGATTTGGGGTGAGCCGGACAAAAGTGTGACATTGCCCGCAGTTCCGTCGTCGCAGCATGCCAGGCACCGCTCCCGCATCGGACAAAGACCAGGAAGTCCGGGCATCCGAACCCGTTTTCTGGTTAAGCTCCTTTTGCCCCATGCCTTACGGAGTAAGGCCACCAGGAGCAAACCGGAGTCGACCCTACCGGCGGTAGCGCGGCGCACAAGCCCCCTGCCGCGGCAGCCCGCACTCGCCGGCCCACGCCCGCTCTGCGGCCATTCCCGAATTACCGGCGGGACTGCACCAGTTCGTACGCCTCACGCAGATCGCCGCCCCGATAGGCAAGCACTGCAAGGTCCGACACATGGTGATCTGCGTTGACGGCCACCGAAACCGGCACCGCTGCGAAGATCTCCGCGTCCGACATCGAATCCCCGTAAGCCACGCAGTCACTCCGAAGCAGCCCGAATTCTTCACAGAGCCGTTCAGCGATCTTCACTTTTGCGGCCGCGTTCAAGATCCCCGCCCGCTCCACCGGTTCCAGGAAGGGCACCGCCGGCCAGCGCGAACCATGTGTGGCATGCGCACCCCAGGCCAGCAAGCGCTCCACAAAGAAGTCCGGAGACAGCGAGATCACCGCGCAGTACTCACCGCGCGAGCGGATATCCGCCCACACCTCCTCAATGCCCGACAGCCACGGCGCACCCTCGAAGGCCGCCGCCACCTGCGCCTCGGTGAGCTCCGCCCACAGCTCCCTGGCCCGTACGGCAAACTCGTCGGGCGCCATGCCCCGCAGCAGGAAATCGCGCTCCAGCTCCGCGATCTCGGCACTCACACCCAACTGGCGGGAGATCTCGACAGCCGCCGCCGAACCTCGCATCAGCGTTCCGTCGAGATCGAAGAGATGAAGTCTCGTCATGTACGCCGAGGCTAGTACGCGCGGTTACTCCCCCCGTCAGACGCCGGACCGGCCCGCCGCCAGGCACGGTGTTTCACGTGAAACCACTCCCTCGCCCCGCACGCCGGGCACTCCTCGTCACGCACGTCGCCGCCTCCGTGGGCTGGCTGGGCCTCACCGTCGGACTGCTCGCTCTCGGCATCACCGCCTACACAACCGAGTCCCCAGCCATCACGCAGGCCGCCTACACCTCCATGAAGGTCTTCGGCGACTGGCTCCTCGCACCCGTCGCGCTACTGTCGCTGGCCACCGGTCTTGTGCTCTCTCTCGGCACGCCGTGGGGCCTGGCCAGACACCGCTGGGTCTGGGTGAAGTTCTGGCTCACCCTCATCACGGGCGCTGCGACGATCTTCGCGCTGCGCCCCGAAATCAGCGCGGCCGCGGCCCTGGGCATCCCCGACAGCAGCCTGGTCGCCGCGCCGATCGTCGCATCCAGTGCCTACTTCTTCATGACCGCGATCTCGGTCCTCAAGCCCTGGGGACTCACCCGCCGCGGCAGGCGTTTCCGAGCCGCCTCCTCCTCTTCACGTAAAGCGGTGGACGGACGATCAGTACGTCAGCCAGCCTGATCCAATGCCGACTCCGCACGCCGATCTGCCCATCCGCCGCCTGACCCTGGGCGACCTCACCGCCTGCGCCGACCTCTCCGAAAACAGGAGCTGGCCACGCCAGGAGCACAAATGGGGCCTGCTGCTCGCAGCCGGCACCGGCTACGGCATCGACGCACCGGAAGGAAAAGGCCTCGCCGCCGCCGGCGTCCTCACCTCATACGCCCCCCGGACCTCGTCCGAACCCGGACTCGCCGTGATCGGCATGGTCCTCGTCGCTGAACGCCACGCACGACAGGGCATCGGCCGCCGCCTCATGCACCACCTCCTCGCAGAAGCCGGCGACACCCCCCTCACCCTGCACGCCACACCCCAGGGCCGCCCGCTCTACGAAGACCTCGGCTTCACCATGACCGGCAACGCCGAGATGGTCCGCGGCCACTTCCGCCCCTCCGGGCCCCCGGCCGACGTACCCACCCGCCCCGCCACCGCCGACGACCTGCCCGCGATCCTGCGCCTGGACACCGAAGTCTTCGGCCTGGACCGCACCCACATGCTCACGCGCCTGCCCGCCTTCGCCCACCAGATCCGCGTCGCCGAGGACGAGAGCGGCCTCATCGGCTACGCCGCCGCCTGGCCCAACATGCACACCCACGTCGTCGGCCCGCTGATCGCCCGCGACCCCGAGACCGCCAAGGCACTGATCGCCTCACTGGCCGCCGGTACGGACCGCCCGCTGCGCACCGACATCGACGTACGCCACGAGGACCTGCTGGAATGGCTGAAGGCGCACGGCCTGGAGCCGGTCGCCTTCAACGCCGCAATGACCTACGGGATCCCCGCCCTCCCCGGCGACTGGACCCGCCGCTTCGCCCCACTCACGCTCGCCGCGGGCTGACGGCCGGGACCTCCCAGCTACCGGCCGAGGGCTTCAGCCGCCGCCTTCACGAAGCCGTGGTCCTGGTCCGGCGCTCCGAGAACGGTGACAGCGACCGGGGGTACTCCTTGGTTGTTTCAGGGGGATTGATTCAGCGCCGTGCGGCGGCAGGGACGGCAGCGGCCGGCTTCTCCGGGGCTGGCGCCGATCCCGCGACAACCCGGCTGCGGGCGTCCGTACGGCGCTCCAGGGTGCTGGACAGGAACGCGAGCCCAAGGGCCGAGGCAGCGAGCACCGCACCGACCCAGTTGGGAGCGGTGTAGCCGAGGCCTGCCGCGAGGACGAGGCCGCCGAGCCAGGCGGCGAGCGCGTTGCCGAGGTTGAACGCGCCGATGTTGACGGCGGAGGCCAGGGTGGGAGCGCCCGCGGCCTGGTCCAGGACGCGCTTCTGGAGCGGCGGAACGGTCGCGAAGCCCAGCCCGCCGATCAGCACGATCGTGACTGCCGCCGCTATCTGGTGGTGGGCGGTGACCGTGAAGAGGGCGAGGACCAGGGCGAGGGCTCCCAGGGACACGTACAGCAGCGGCATCAGCGCACGGTCGGCGAACTTGCCGCCGATCAGGTTGCCGCCGACCATGCCGAGACCAAAAAGAACCAGCAGCCAGGTGACGGACCCGGCGGAGTAGCCGGCGACGCCGGTCATCATCGGCGCGAGGTAGGTGATCGCGGCGAAGACACCGCCGAAGCCCAGCACGGTCATCGCCATGGCGAGCAGCACCTGCACATTACGGAAGGCGGCGAGCTCATGGCGCAGCCGTACGCCCTCGGGCTTCGGCGTCTCCGGTACGAGCCGGGCGACGCCCGCGAGACCGAGCACGCCGAGCGCGGCCACCGCGGCGAACGTGATCCGCCAGCCGTAGCTCTGGCCGATGAACGTACCGAGCGGGACACCCACAACGTTCGCGGTGGTGAGACCGGTGAACATCATGGCGATGGCTCCGGCCTTCTTCTCCGGGGCGACGAGATCGGCCGCGACGATCGATCCGATGCCGAAGAACGCACCGTGCGCGAGGGAGGCGACCACGCGGCCCCCGAGCATCACGCCGAACGAGGGGGCGACAGCTGAGAGCAGATTGCCCGCGATGAACAGTCCCATCAGCAGCATCAGCATGCGCTTGCGGGAGATCCGGGTACCGAGGACGGACATCAGCGGAGCACCCAGCACGACACCGAGGGCATAACCGCTGACCAGATATCCGGCGGTGGGTATCGAGACACCGAAGTCGGCGGCCACCTCCGGCAGCAGCCCCATGATCACGAACTCTGTGGTGCCGATACCGAACGCCCCGATAGCGAGGGCGAGGAGCGCGAGTGGCATGGCCAGACCTTCCGAATAGATTGCACATGCGCCTTACAAGCGTCGACAATAATTGCAGACGCGGGCTAAATGCAAGCGCGGGCTTTTGCGCCCGTCGTCTATCCTGAGCTCAAGCCGCTCCGGACAAGGAGAGATCCATGACAGCGACAGACCCCGCCCTCACCGCCCTCTCCCAAGGCTGGTGCGCCCTCTCCCTGCTGCACGGCAGGATCGACGCCCACATCGAGAAGGCCCTCCAGAGCCGGCACAACCTCAGCGTCCGCGAGTACTCCCTCCTCGACGTCCTCAGCCGCCAGCACAGCGGCCCCGGCGGACACCTCCAAATGCGGCAGGTCGCCGAAGCCGTCGTACTGAGCCAGAGCGCCACCACCCGCCTGGTCACCCGCCTCGAAGACCGCGGCCTGCTCACCCGCTACCTCTGCGACACCGACCGGCGCGGCATCTACACCGACGTCACCGAAGCCGGCCAAGCCCTCCTCGCCGAAGCCCGCCCCACCAACGACGCCGCACTGCGCGAAGCCCTCGACGAAGCCGCGAAGAACCCCGAACTGGCGCCCCTGGTCAGGGCAGTCGAAGAACTGCGCGCCCCCGCACCCGCTGCGTAACCTGCCCCCATGAGCGACCTTGAGATACGCCCCGCAGCCCCCGAAGACCTCCCCGCCATCGTCGCCATGCTCGCCGACGACCCCCTGGGCGCCCAGCGCGAGTCCCCCGACGACCTCGCCCCGTACACCGCCGCCCTCACCCGCCTCACCGACGACCCCCATCAGCACCTGGTAGTCGCGGCACGCGAGGGCCGCATCGTCGGCACACTGCAACTCACGGTCATCCCCGGGCTGTCCCGACGCGGCTCCACCCGCTCGATCATCGAAGGCGTACGCATCCACACCGACGAACGCGGCAGCGGCCTCGGCACCCAACTCATCGAGTGGGCCATCGACGAATCCCGCCGACAGAACTGCCAGTTGGTCCAACTCACCTCCGACGCCACCCGCACCGACGCCCACCGCTTCTACGAGCGACTCGGCTTCGAAGCCTCCCATGTCGGATTCAAGCTGAGTATCTGAAAACCGTTTCTTTATCCGATTTGACTCGTTGCCCCTGGCATGAGGGGCGGCCGTATGTCCGGATGCCGCCCCTCCACTCGAACGGGCCTCAAGGCCCAGGAGGAGACAAGCCGGATGGTCAACGAAGTCGCCCTGCTGGAATCAAGGGCACTGCGCAACAGCGTCGCTGAGCGCACCGAAGCGCTCGACAAAGTCAAGGCGCTCTCACTGCTCCCTGACGGGACGCATGTGACGACACAGATGGTCGCCACATACTTCGAGGTACTCGAGACCACCATTCACAACATGGTGAGCGACCACCGCGAGGAGCTCGAGTCGAACGGCTACCGCCTGGCGACCAGCGAGGAGGTTACTCGCTTTAAGGCAGGAGCCTCCGTGGACCGCTACACGAGCAAGGTCGGATTGTTCACGAGAAGGACCGTGCTCAACGTCGCAATGCTGCTGCGCGACAGCATCGTCGCACGTCAGGTGCGTACCCACCTGCTCGACGTCGAGGAAAACCAGCGCTCGCAGCCTGTGGATAACTTTGTCCACAGGCTTGCCTCGCTGCTCGACGAGCACATCACCGAAGTCCTCGACCAGCGTCTGGCCACGCGCACCGACGGAAAGATCGCCGACATCGCGGAGGACGTCTGCCGCACCACTATCGGCCGCGCCGTCGTCCCCCTGCTCAACGCCGCCGTCGAGAACGACGGTGAACACCGGGGCCGCATCCAGGCCCTCGAGGACGAAGTCACCCACCTCCGGCGCGTTCTGCGCGAACGCGAGGCAGCCGGATCGATGGGCGCACTCGACGCCATGAACCCCCGCCAGTTCGAGCAACACATCGCCTGGCTCTGCCGACGCGACGGTTGCGACCGGGTGACGGTCACCGGAGGCCACGGCGACACCGGCGCAGACATCGTTGCCTACACCCCCGACGGCCGCCGCATCGTCGTCCAGTGCAAGTCCCGCAACCCCGGATCGACCATCGCCAGCGGCGACGTTCAGCAGTTCATCGGCATGGCCAAGCTCGAATACAACGCCGACATCGCGCTACTCGTCGCCACCTGCCCCTTCACACGGGACGCCCTCCTGCTGGCCGCCCGCCACGACGTGACGGCTGTCCACCGCGGCCTGCTCGAGGCATGGAACAACGGAGCCCAGCTGCAGGTCCTCAACGTCGCACCTTAAGGGGTCGTGTCTTAAAGACACGACCCTTGGAGTCTGTCCACAGATCGGGCCCGAAGTCGCAATCCGAACTTGCGGCTTCGGGCCCGCTCGCACTCTACCGGCCCGGCACCCGCATGCCGGGTTCCACGTGAAACGTCACAGCCCGCGCCAGCCACCCTCGTCCACGCCTCCAGGAACCGCGTCCCCCGGCTCGTACGGCTCACGTGTGAAGACGAACGACCCCAGGTCGAGATGACTCACCGACCCGTCCTCCCGCCGAACCACCCGGAGCGTCTCCCCAAGGTAGTAACCATCAAGACCGGTCCACATACCGTCCGGCCGCGCGGCGAATCGCGATCCGCGCCCGTTGCCCCGCAGCGGCTGCAGCTCCACGCCACGATCGGCGACGAGAGTCAGGGCGTACGACGAAGTGCCCCAGAACCAGGGCCCCGTCAACGCCAGCAGCTCCTGGTCGACCTCGGCCTCAGGCAGCGGCCGCCAAGGCTCCGTGATCCGCGGCTCGGCCTCCACCACAATGCGGATCAGATCGGCCGCCACCGCCGGAGCGGACACCCCCGACGTAGCGTTGACGAGCGCCACCGCAGCCACCCCGTCCTCCACGCTCACCCACAGGCCCGCCACAAAGCCCGGCAACGACCCGGAGTGCCCCACCAGCGTCCGACCGCCGCCCTGGACGATCTGCAACCCCAGCCCATAGCCACCGACCGCGTCCCCAGAACCCGCCGGAGCAGCCGGCGTACGCATCTCCCGTACGGACTCCGCACTCAGCACCTTCTCGTCGCCCACCGCAAGGAACCTGGCAAAGCGGCAGAGGTCGCCGGTCGTAGACCAGAGCTGACCGGCCGGAGCCATCAGCCCAAGGTCCACCGCCGGCTCCGGCAGCATCACATCCGCCCATGGATGCACCGCCCACCCACCGGCATGCGGCGCCTCGGGCTCCGCGCTCGTACGGCCCATCCCCAGCGGCTCAAGAACCTCCCGCCGCAGCACCTCCGCCCAGGACTCCCCACGCACCGCCTCCACAAGCTGACCCAGCAGCGTGTAACCGGGGTTGGAGTAATGGTGAGTACGCCCGGCCGGATGCATACGCGCCTGCTCACCCAGCACATCGGCCAACTCAGGACGCAGACTGCCAGGCGTCCGCTCCCACCACGGCGCCGGCGCCTCCGCTGACAACCCGCCGGTATGACTGAGCAGTTGAGCAACAGTCACCCCACCCGCCACCCCCGTACCCGGAAGATGCTTCTCCAGCGGGTCACCGAGGTCGAGCAGGCCTTCGTCGCGCATCCGCAGCACCAACACAGCGGTGAAAGTCTTGGTGATCGAACCGATCCGGTACTGCGTATCCGCATCCGGCCCATGCCCGTCGACACAGGTACGGGACCCCGTCCACACGGTCTGCCCATCACGCTGCACCGCCGCGACGAACGAGGGCGCCCTCCCCTCGGCCTGTGCGGTGGCGATGCGATGCAGGAGGGCGCGTTGCGTACTGGGAAGCAGCTCTTCGAGCGGTGAGGTCATGGTCAACACCTACCGGCACGACCCCACCCCGTCGACCCCTTTTATACGGATCAGGTTTTTATACGGATCAGGTCTGCGCCATGTCCACGAAGCGCGAGTAGTGACCCTGGAACGCCACCGTGATCGTCGCCGTCGGACCATTACGGTGCTTGGCCACCATCAGGTCCGCCTCGCCCGCGCGCGGCGACTCCTTCTCGTACGCATCCTCACGGTGCAGCAGGATGACCATGTCCGCGTCCTGCTCGATCGAGCCGGATTCACGCAGGTCGGAGACCATCGGCTTCTTGTCCGTACGCTGCTCGGGACCACGGTTCAACTGCGACAGCGCGATCACCGGCAGCTCAAGCTCCTTCGCCAGCAGCTTGAGGTTTCGGGACATGTCCGAGACCTCCTGCTGGCGGCTCTCCGCACGCTTGGAACCACCCGACTGCATCAGCTGCAGATAGTCGATGATCACCAGCTTCAGATCGTTGCGCTGCTTCAGCCGACGGCACTTCGCCCGGATCTCCATCATCGACAGGTTCGGCGAATCGTCGATATACAGCGGCGCCTGCGAGACATCCGGCATACGCCGCGCCAGCCGCGTCCAGTCCTCGTCCGTCAGCGTGCCGGAACGCATGTGGTGCAGCGCCACCCTGGCCTCCGCCGAGAGCAGGCGCATCGCGATCTCGTTGCGCCCCATTTCCAGGGAGAAGATCACGCTGGGCAGGTTGTTCTTGATCGAGCAGGCCCGCGCGAAGTCCAGCGCCAGCGTCGACTTACCCATGGCGGGACGGGCCGCGATGACGATCATCTGGCCAGGGTGCAGGCCGTTCGTCAGCGAGTCGAAGTCTGTGAAACCGGTCGGCACACCGGTCATCTCGCCCGTACGCGAACCGATCGCCTCGATCTCGTCGAGCGCGCCCTCCATGATGTCGCCGAGCGGCAGATAGTCCTCGCTGGTCCGCTGCTCGGTGACGGCGTAGATCTCCGCCTGCGCGGCGTTGACGATGTCGTCGACATCGCCGTCGGCCGCGTATCCCATCTGCGTGATCTTCGTGCCCGCCTCGACCAGCCGGCGCAGCACCGCCCGCTCATGGACGATCTCGGCGTAGTACTCCGCGTTGGCCGCCGTCGGCACCGTCTGCACAAGGGTGTGCAGATACGAGGCGCCGCCGACCTTCGTGATCTCGCCGCGCTTGGTCAGCTCGGCGCCCACCGTGATGGGGTCGGCCGGCTCACCCTTGGCATAGAGGTCGAGAATCGCCGTGTAGACGGTCTCGTGGGCCGGGCGGTAGAAGTCATGCCCCTTGAGGATCTCCACCACGTCGGCGATGGCATCCTTCGACAGCAGCATGCCGCCGAGAACGGACTGCTCCGCGTCAAGGTCCTGCGGGGGTACTCGCTCAAAGGCAGGAGCCCCGCCCTCCCAGCCACCACCACTCTCACCGCCGCGGTCGTGCTGCTCGTCCCGCCCCCTGCCTTCACCCCGGCGCCGACGGGAGGCGGGCAGACGGTCACCAGGACCGCTGTCGGCCCAGGGGTCGTCCAATGGCTCGGAAATGCTCACCGGGCCACCTCCTCCCGTCCGCTGCGCGGACCTCGCTGTGCCACTCTTTCTTACGGCACGGCTCTGACAAATGAGACGCCCGACTCCGGTTCCGGCGCATCGGGTTCGACGAGCTTCCGGGGCCGGAACGGAAGGCGGGCGCCGCACCACGGTAGGCCCGCGGGCACCGTCAGCCAATCTTGTTATCCACAGGCCATGTGGACGAAAGACCACTTGCTGTGGAGAAGTCCACCGAACCTGTGCACGGACCGGGGGACAGCACTGTGGACAAACTCATAACGCACCCACCTCCACGGCCCTGACCTGCACTTTCTCCATCCACCGGCTGTGGGGAAGAAAAACTTCGCCCCCCGGTTCAAGATCAGAACAAACGGCGCACAGCCGAACCCGAAAAGCACCCGTCCGTAAGGATCGCAAGGCCATTGCATCTCTTACCTGTGGAAGATTAGATTGACCTCATGACTCAGGCCCCCACGGCAGCGAAGACCAGCCGACGCCGGCACGATCGCGAGATCATCGCGCTCGCCCTCCCGGCCTTCGGCGCCCTGGTCGCCGAGCCCCTCTTCGTGATGGTCGACAGCGCGGTCATCGGCCACCTCGGCACCCCGCAACTCGCGGGTCTCGGCATCGCCGCCACGCTCCTGATGACCGCGGTGAGCGTCTTCGTCTTCCTCGCCTACGCCACCACCGCCGCGGTCGCCCGCCGCGTCGGCGCGGGCGATCTCCAGGCCGCCATCCGGCAGGGAATGGACGGCATCTGGCTCGCGCTGCTCCTCGGCGCCGCGGTGATCGCGATCGTCCTGCCCGCCGCCCCCTGGCTCGTCGACGTCTTCGGCGCTTCCGACACGGCGGCTCCGTACGCCATCACCTATCTGCGGATCTCCAGTCTGGGCATCCCCGCGATGCTCGTCGTCCTGGCGGCCACCGGTGTCCTGCGCGGTCTCCAGGACACGAAGACACCGCTGTACGTCGCCGTCGGCGGATTCACCGCCAACGCTCTGCTGAATGTGGGCCTGGTGTACGGCGCCGGTTTCGGCATCGCCGGTTCCGCGTGGGGCACTGTGATCGCCCAGTGCGGGATGGCCGCCGCCTATCTCGTGGTGGTGGTACGGGGCGCCAGGAAGCACGGCGCATCCCTGCGCCCCGACGCCGCGGGCATACGGGCCTGCGCGCAGGCCGGAGCACCGCTGCTGGTGCGTACGCTCTCGCTGCGTGCCGTCCTGGTGATCGCCACCGCGGTGGCCGCCCGGCTCGGTGACGCGGATGTCGCCGCCCACCAGATCATTCTGTCCCTGTGGAGTCTGCTGGCCTTCGCCCTCGACGCGATCGCCATCGCGGGCCAGGCCATCATCGGGCGCTATCTGGGCGCCGGCGACGCCAAGGGTGCGCAGGAAGCGTGCCGCCGGATGGTGCAGTGGGGCATCGCGTCCGGGGTCGTGCTCGGCGTGCTGGTCGCGGTGTCGCGGCCATTGTTCATTCCGCTGTTCACGAGCGATCAGGTGGTGCGGGACGCGCTGTTGACGGCGCTGCTGGTGGTGGCTGTCTCGCAGCCGATTTCGGGGATCGTCTTTGTGCTGGACGGTGTGCTGATGGGCGCGGGGGACGGGCGTTATCTGGCGTGGGCCATGCTGGCGACGCTGGCGGTCTTCACGCCGGTGGCACTGTTGGTGCCGGTGCTGGGCGGTGGGCTGACCGCCCTGTGGTGGGCGATGACGCTGATGATGGCGGTGCGGATGGTGACGCTCTGGCTGCGTGCGCGTTCGGGCCGCTGGATTGTCACGGGCGCCACGCGTTGAGCGAAGCCACGCGCTGGGCGAAAGCGATGTTTCACGTGAAACGGCGAAGGGCCGCACCCGTGGGGTGCGGCCCTTCGTACTGCTGTGAGGTGCGCAGCCTTAGGCGGCGACGACCTCGACGCCGAGCTTCGCGGCAACCTCGGGGTGCAGACGCACCGAGACCTGGTGCGAACCAAGGGTCTTGATCGGCGAGCCCAGCTCAACGCGGCGCTTGTCGACGTCGGGGCCACCGGCAGCCTTGATCGCCGAAGCGACGTCGGCCGGGGTGACGGAACCGAAGAGACGGCCGGCGTCGCCGGAGCGAACGGCCAGACGGACGTTCACGCCTTCGAGCTTGGCCTTGATCTCGTTGGCCTGCTCGATGGTCGCGATCTCGTGGATCTTGCGGGCGCGGCGGATCTGCGCCACGTCCTTCTCGCCACCCTTGGTCCAGCGGATCGCGAAACCACGCGGGACCAGGTAGTTGCGAGCGTAGCCGTCCTTGACGTCAACGACGTCGCCGGCAGTGCCGAGGCCAGAGACCTCGTGGGTGAGGATGATCTTCATTTTTCGGTCACCCTTCCCTTATCGCGCGGTGGACGTGTAGGGCAGCAGCGCCATCTCACGGCTGTTCTTGACTGCCGTGGCGACGTCACGCTGGTGCTGCGTGCAGTTGCCGGTCACGCGGCGGGCACGGATCTTGCCGCGGTCGGAAATGAACTTCCGCAGCATGTTCGTGTCCTTGTAGTCCACGTACGTGACCTTGTCCTTGCAGAATGCGCAGACCTTCTTCTTAGGCTTGCGCACAGGCGGCTTCGCCATGGTGTTTCTCCTGTGTGATCAAGAAGTGGTGTACGGGCCCGCCCTAGAAGGGGGGCTCGTCCGAGTAGCCGCCGCCGGCGGAACCGCCGGAGCTTCCGCCCCAGCTGCCGCCGCCCTGCTGCTGACCGCCGCCGGCCGGTGCACTGCTGGCCCAGGGGTCGTCGGCGGGTGCGCCGCCGCCCTGCTGCTGGCCGCCGCCGCTGGGGGCTCCGCCCCAGTTGCCGCCGCCCTGCTGGCCGCCCGGCTGACCGCCGCCGTATCCGCCCTGACCGCCGCGGCCGGTGGTCTTGGTGACCTTGGCCGTGGCTGTCTTGAGGCTGGGGCCGACTTCCTCGACGTCCAGCTCGTAGACCGTGCGCTTGACGCCCTCGCGGTCTTCGTAGGACCGCTGCTTGAGCCGGCCCTGTACGACGACGCGCATGCCTCGCGTAAGCGACTCTGCGACGTTCTCCGCCGCCTGACGCCAGACCGAGCAGGTGAGGAACAGGCCTTCGCCGTCCTTCCACTCATTGGTCTGCTTGTCGAAGATGCGGGGAGTGGACGCGACACGGAACTTCGCGACCGCCGCACCGGACGGGGTGAAGCGCAGCTCGGGGTCGTCGACGAGATTGCCGACGACCGTGATGACGGTCTCGCCTGCCATGGGTGAACCTCTCGGCGGGGATTGCTGCTGGCTGCTTGTTGCTACTCGGACCCGATTACCGCTGAGCTACTGAGCTCAGTGGGTTTCGGGGCGGAGGACCTTGGTCCGGAGGACCGACTCGTTCAGGTTCATCTGTCGGTCGAGCTCCTTGACGACTGCGGGCTCGGCCTGCAGGTCGATGACCGAGTAGATGCCCTCAGGCTTCTTCTTGATCTCGTAGGACAGACGACGACGGCCCCAGGTGTCGACCTTCTCGACCTTTCCGTTGCCCTCACGGACGACGGAGAGGAAGTTCTCGATCAACGGGGAGACAGCGCGCTCCTCGAGATCGGGGTCGAGGATGACCATCACTTCGTAGTGACGCATGTGGAACCCACCTCCTTTGGACTCAGCGGCCACGGTCGTTCCGTGGCAGGAGGGTCGTGATGCGTACGCAACGGTATCGGCCGCCACTGACAAGCCGCCTTCTTCGAGAGAAGAGGCTTGTTTTCTGACATGGGCAGACACCGGTGCAGACCGTACAGACTACCTGCTCACCGCCTTGCGGTTGAAATCCGGGCGGGAAGGCCCACAATCTGTACACATCGGGTGTGTGCGGCATCACGGTTCGCCGCTTCGAGCAGGAGGTGCCCCATGGCACAGGCAATGCGACGACACTCCTCGACTTCCC
Source organism: Streptomyces sp. NPDC002994 (assembly GCF_040611155.1). Taxonomy (NCBI): domain Bacteria; kingdom Bacillati; phylum Actinomycetota; class Actinomycetes; order Kitasatosporales; family Streptomycetaceae; genus Streptomyces; species Streptomyces sp. NPDC002994. The sequence goes on along the minus strand of NZ_JBEXNQ010000009.1, from coordinate 10,596 downwards.
TCTTCGAGACCGACGGCAAGCCCCATCCGCGCCAGGACACTCTGGTCGCCGTGACGGTGCTGCTGGGCGTGGTCGCCTTTGTCACGGCGATGTTCCACGACCTGCATCTGATCAGCTCCTGGACGGGGCTGGTGGGGATCATCGCGGGTGCGTACGGGCAGTTCATCTCGGTCACGACGCGCGAGCGGACGTTGCTGATCGTCGGGCTGGGGGCGTCCGCGGTCGGCTTCTACCTCGGTATGGCGCACGGTGGCCTGTTCGGTGGGGTGCTGGGATAGGCCCGGCTGGGTCAGCGGGCCAGTCGGGGCGCTCCTTAGGCGCAGTAGGCTTCGGCGCGAGAGCCGGAGCCCCTGATCCCATGGGGACAGACCTGCCGAGGAGCGCCCCGCATGAGCCTGACCCTGAGGACCATTAGCCGCGAGCAGCATCTGGCGTACATCCAGAGCCTGCCGTCGGCGAGCCATTGCCAGGTCCCGGCGTGGGCTGATGTGAAGACGGAGTGGCGTTCGGAGAGCCTGGGCTGGTTCGACCGGAGTGACCAGCTGGTCGGTGCCGGCCTGGTGCTGTACCGGCAGCTGCCGAAGATCAAGCGGTATCTCGCGTATCTGCCCGAGGGCCCGGTGATCAATTGGTACGCGCCGAATCTGGACGACTGGCTGCAGCCGATGCTGGCGCATCTGAAGCAGCAGGGGGCGTTCTCCGTGAAGATGGGCCCGCCGGTGGTGATCCGGCGCTGGGACGCGCCGGCCATCAAGGCCGGTATCCAGGATCCGGATGTGAAGCGGCTGCGGGACATCGAGGCGACGCACATCGAGCCGCGTGCCTTCGAAGTGGCGGACCGGCTGCGGAAGATGGGCTGGCAGCAGAGCGAGGACGGCGGCGCCGGTTTCGGTGACGTGCAGCCGCGTTACGTGTACCAGGTGCCGTTGGCGAACCGGTCGCTGGACGACGTGCTCAAGGGCTTCAATCAGCTGTGGCGGCGCAACATCAAGAAGGCCGAGAAGGCCGGTGTCGAGGTTGTGCAGGGCGGTTATGAGGACCTCGCCGAGTGGCAGCGCCTGTACGAGATCACGGCTGTGCGTGACCGGTTCCGGCCGCGTCCGCTCTCGTACTTCGAGCGGATGTGGTCGGTCCTGAACGCCGAGGACCCGAACCGGATGCGGCTGTACTTCGCGCGGCACAACGGGGTGAACCTGTCGGCGGCGACGATGCTGGTCGTCGGTGGGCATGTCTGGTACTCGTACGGCGCTTCGGACAACATCGGCCGTGAGGTCCGGCCGTCGAACGCGATGCAGTGGCGGATGCTGCGTGACGCGTACGCGATGGGTGCGACCGTTTATGACCTGCGGGGTATTTCCGATTCTCTCGACGAGACCGACCACCTGTTCGGCCTGATCCAGTTCAAGGTGGGTACGGGTGGGGAGGCTGTGGAGTACGTCGGCGAGTGGGACTTCCCGCTCAACAAGATGCTGCACAAGGCGCTCGACATGTACATGTCGTACCGCTGATCCCTGCCCGACCCCGTTTCCGTTCATACCTCTGATACACCGCAGCCACGAGAAAGGTTCCGGACCGGCCATGGCGCTCACCCTCTACGTCGACACCGCGCGCTGGCGGGCGCACCAGAAGTCCGTGCTCGACCAGTTCCCGGGAATCGTGCCGGTCTGCAAGGGCAATGGCTACGGCTTCGGCCATGAGCGGCTCGCGGACGAGGCGACCCGTTTCGGCTCGGACATCCTGGCCGTCGGCACCACCTACGAAGCGGCCCGCATCAAGGACTGGTTCGGCGGTGACCTGCTCGTCCTGACGCCGTTCCGGCGCGGTGAGGAACCGGTTCCGCTGCCGGACCGGGTGGTGCGCTCGGTGTCGTCGGTCGACGGGGTGCACGCGCTGGTCGGCGCCCGTGTCGTGATCGAGTGCATGAGCTCGATGAAGCGTCACGGCGTGAAGGAGGAGGAGCTCGGGCTGCTCCACGCGGCCATCGAGGACGTACGCCTGGAGGGCTTCGCCCTGCACCTCCCGCTGGACCGTACGGACGGTTCCGACGCGGTCGAGGAGGTCATCGGCTGGATGGACCGGCTGCGGGCGGCGCGTCTTCCGCTGCACACGATGTTCGTCAGCCACCTGAAGGCCGAGGAACTGGCGCGGCTGCAGCAGCAGTTCCCGCAGACCCGCTTCCGTGCGCGTATCGGCACGCGGCTGTGGCTGGGCGACCACGAGGCCACGGAGTACCGCGGCGCGGTGCTGGACGTGACCCGGGTGTCCAAGGGCGACCGGTTCGGTTACCGCCAGCAGAAGGCGGCGTCGGACGGGTGGCTCGTGGTGGTGGCGGGCGGTACGTCGCACGGTGTCGGCCTGGAGGCGCCCAAGGCGCTGCACGGGGTGATGCCGCGCGCGAAGGGCGTGGCGCGGGCCGGTCTGGCCACGGTGAACCGTAATCTCGCGCCGTTCGTGTGGGCGGGCAAGCAGCGCTGGTTCGCGGAGCCGCCGCACATGCAGGTGTCGATCCTGTTCGTCCCCTCGGACGCGCAGGAGCCGAAGGTGGGCGAGGAGCTGGTGGCCCATCTGCGCCACACGACTACGCAGTTCGACCGTATCGTCGACCGCTGAGCAGCCGCTGACGCTTGTCCCGGGAGGTCATGTCCGGGACGTGGTGCCCCATTCCACCCGTGGTCCCTCGAAGTGGTGCACCGCGTGCCGCGGCGGGTGCGCCGCCTTCCCCAGGACGAAGGTGTCCTCGGCCCCGTCGAGGACGCCGCCCGAGGGGTCGTCCGAGCCGTCGCGCCGTACGGCGTCCCGTTCGGGCATGAGGATGTCGCGTACGACGACGGCGCACAGGTAGAGCGTGGCCAGCAGGTGCAGCGCGATGGCGAGCTGGTAGCCCTCGGGGGGCAGTCCGCGCTGCTTGTCGCCGCTGGTGGTGTACGCGAGGTACATCCAGATCCCGAGGTAGTACATGACCTCGCAGGCCTGCCAGATCAGGAAGTCGCGCCAGCGCGGCCGGGCCAGGGCGGCGAGGGGGATGAGCCACAGGACGTACTGCGGTGAGTAGACCTTGTTGGTGAGGATGAACGCGGCGACGACCAGGAAGGCGAGCTGGGCGAAGCGCGGCCGGCGCGGCGCTGTCAGCGTCAGCGCGGCGATGCCGGCGCACAGCAGGATCATCAGCAGGGTGGCGTACGTGTTGACGGCTTCGACGTCGAGCGACTTGCCGGTGCGCTGCGTGATGATCAGCCAGAACGAGCCGAAGTCGACGGTCCGTTCCCGGCTGAAGGTGTAGAACTTCTTCCACCCTTCGGGGGCGAAGATCATGACGGGCAGGTTCACGAGCAGCCAGGCGCCTGTCGCGCCGAGCAGCGCGGCTCCGTACTCCCGGTATTTCCCGGCTCGCCAGCAGAGCACGAGGAGCGGTCCCAGGAGCAGTACGGGATAGAGCTTCGCGGCGGTGGCGAGCCCGATGAGGATGCCGAAGGCCAGGGAGCGTCCCCGGGACCACATGAGCATCGCGGCGGCGGTGAGGGCGACGGCGAGCAGGTCCCAGTTGATGGTGGCGGTGAGGGCGAGGGCGGGCGCGAGAGCGACGAGCAGGGCGTCCCAGGGGCGTCGTCGGTGGGTACGGGCGACGCAGACGGCGATGATGGCGGCGCAGATCATCAGCATGCCCGCGTTGACCATCCAGTAGGCCTGTTCGCGCTCCTGGACGGAGCCGTCGAAGGGCATGGTCAACCAGGCGGCGACCTGCATGAACAGCCCTGTCAGGACGGGGTATTCGAGGAACTCCATGTCGCCGGTCAGGCGGTCGAAATACGGTACGAGACCGTCGGCGAAGCCCCGCCCCAGGTAGAGGTGCGGGATGTCGGAGTAGCAGGCGTGGGTGTACTGCGAACTGGTGCCGCGGAACCAGGCCCACTCGTAGCACGGGATCTTCTGCACCATGCCGAGCGCGAACATGCCGATGGCGACGAGGGCTACGACGCGGACCGGCGTGAGCCGGCCGGCTTCCAGCCGGGCCCACCGGCCGACGGGTCCGCCGATCAGCTCGCTGCCCGCCGCGGCGACTTTGTCCTGCTGCGTGGGCCGTACTACGGGCCGGTCCTCGTGCACGCTCGTCATGGGGGTCATCCTGCCGTACGGGGCTGTGCATGCGGCGAGGGCCGCCGCACCGGGGTGCGACGGCCCTCGTCAGGGGTGGGGTGGGGCGTGGCGTCAGCCGCCGCCTCCGCCGAACAGGCCACCGTCGTTGCCGTTGCCCGGCTTGCCGTCGGTGCCGCCGTCGGTTGTCGTGCCGTCGGTCGTGGTGCCGTCGGTGGTTCCGCCGCCGGTGGTGCCGCCGGTATCGGTTCCGCCTGCGTCCGTACCGCCGGCGTCGGTGCCGCCCGCGTCCGTGCCGCCGTCGGCAGTGCCGCCGTTGTCGTTCCCACCGCTCTCGCAGGCCCAGTCGAGCGGCTCGCACGTCTCGGTCTCGGTCGGGGTCGCGGAGGGTGTTGGCGTGGTTTCCGAGGGGGTCGAGGACGGGGTCGAGGACGGGGTCGAGGACGGCGTCTGGCTGGGCGTGACGCTCGGCTTCGGCGTCGGCGCACCGGCCGAGTCGGCCTTCTTGCCGATGGGGAGCGCTTCGGGGAAGTCCTCCACTTCCTCCCCCTTGAGCGCGTCGCGCATGTAGTTCGTCCACACCTCGGTGGGAATGTCACCACCGTGGATGGAGGAGACGCCGCCCGTTCCGTTCATCGAGAGCAGCTTGCGGGACTCGGGGTCCGTACGGAACAGGGTGACCGCGGTCGACAGCTGCGGGGTGTAGCCGACGAACCAGGCCGACTTGTTCTTGTCGGTGGTACCGGTCTTGCCGGCGACCGGGCGCCCCAGCTCCTGCGCCTTTTTGCCGGTGCCCTCGTCACTCTCGACGACGTTCTTCAGGACGTCGGTGACGTTGTCCGCGACGTCAGGGTCGATCGCCCGCTGGGCCTTGGGCTTCTCGAAGCCGGGCAGCTGCTCGCCCTTCAGGCGGACCTCATTCACGGAGTAGGGCTCGCGGTGCGTGCCGGAGTCGGCGAAGGTCGCGTACGAGTCGGCCATGCGGATGGCGCTCGGGGTGGACGTACCCAGGGAGAAGGACGCGTTCCGCTGGTCCATGCTCTCTTCGAGGATTCCGGTGCTCGCTGCCATCTCGGCCACCCTGTCCAGGCCCACGTCCATGCCGAGCTGCACGAACGGGGTGTTGATGGACTTCTCCATCGCTTCCCTGAGCGTGACGTAGCCGTACGCCTTGTCGCTCTCGTTCTTCTGACGGAACGGCTGCCCGTTCTTTCCCGGGACCGGATTACCGCTGGGGTACTTGATCTCGATCATGTCGTTGCCGTTGTACTTGCTCAGCGGCGAGAGCCCTTCACCGCCCGAGTTGTGGGTGCCGTGCTCCATCGCCGCGGCGAGGACGTACGGCTTCCAGGTCGAGCCGACAGGGACGCCGGAGGTGTCGGCGTTGTTGGTGAAGTGCTTCTTGTCCCAGCCCTCGCCGCCGTAGAGCGCGACGATCTTGCCGGTCTTCACGTCCACCGAGGCGGAACCGAACTGGACGAACTTGTCCTTTTCGGGGCGCGCCTTGGTGTCCAGGAACGCCTTGCGCGTCTTGTTGACCGCCTTCTCCATCGCCTTGACCTTGTCCTTGTTGAAGGTCGTGTAGATGCGATAGCCGCCGAGCTCGAACTTCTCCGGCGTGATGTTGGTCTGCTTCATCACGTACTTCTTGGCGGTCTCGACCAGGTAGCCCTTCTGGCCACCGAGGCCACTGGCCAGGTCGGAGTCGTTGAGCGTGGGGAATCCGGCCTTCTTCCACTTGTCCGCCTCAGCCGGCTCCATCCGGCCGACCTCGACCTCGCGGTCGAGGATCCATGACCAGCGGTATTTGGCGCGCTCCGTGTTCTTCTCGCGGGTGGCGTTGTCGCCGATGCCGCCATCGGGGTTGAAGAGGTTCGGACCCTTGAGAAGTGCCGCGAGGAAGGCGCTCTGGGACGCGTTCAGGTCTTGGCAGTCCTTGCCGAAGTACGCCTGGGACGCGGCCTGGATTCCGTACGCGCCGCGCCCGAAGTACGCGGTGTTCAGGTATCCCTCCATGACGTCGTCCTTGTCGTCCGTCGCGCCGACCTTGAGCGAGATGATGAGCTCGGTGAACTTCCGCTTCATCGTCTGGTCCTGCTTGAGGTACAGGTTCTTCACGTACTGCTGGGTGATGGTCGAGCCGCCCTGCGTCTCCTCGCCCATGGCCATGTTGAAGACGGCCCGGCCGATACCCATGGGGTCGACACCCCAGTCGGTCTCGAAAGAGGCGTTCTCCGCAGCGATCACCGCGTCCTGCATGGACTGCGGAATCTCGGCGATGCCGACGGACTGGCGGTTGCGCTCTCCGCCGGTCGCGGCCAGCTGCGTCTTGTCGTCCCAGTAGAAGACGTTGTTCTGTGCCTGAGCCATCAACTGCGGGTTGGGCTTGTCGACCCATGCGAAGGCCACCCCCGCGCCCGCGACCATGATCGCGAAGAAGCCGAGGCAGGTGCCGCCGACCAGCTTCCAGGACGGTACGAACCGCCGCCACCCGTACTTCTCCGAGCGCGGGTAGTTGATGAACCGGTCCTCCTTGGGCGGCGGGCCCCCGCGCGACCGTCCGGAGCCCCGGCCGGCAGGCTCGGCGCCTCGTCGGCGTGAGCCGCCCGCCGTGCCGCGCTGGGCGGCCCGGCGGGCTTCCGCTCTGCCGCCGGGCGGACGTTCCTCTCCGTACGAGCCGGAAAGCATCTCGGTGGTGCTGCTGGTGTCCCGCGTGGGGGCCGCGCGGCGGCCTGATGGCTGCTGGGCGGCTCGCCGGGCCGCGGCACGTCCTCCGTCCTGCGGCTGCGACGGTTTGCGACGGTGCTCGCTCATCGAACGACTACTCCTCGGGCAGGCGAGATCGCCTGGAAGCGGCAGGTGAGTTCCGGTCCCCCCGAAGTACGGACCAGCCCGGGATCGGGTTCGTCCGTACGGCCTCATGTGCATCCAGGACGAGGACGCTCCCAGGCGTCACTTGGTTCCCGGTGGTCTGCATGCCGCACAGACTACGCACCGTCAAAACCCACCCAGTGCCGATGTTCACCCCAAATCAGGCAAGTTGCGTGCATCGAATTGGTGATGTGACGCCGTTCACCATGGCCCCCCTTGTCGAAGCGGGACAGCCGATCTATCGTCTGGATGTATCGAGTCGATACATCAGCTCGGCATAAGGCCCGTCGGCGACTGAGGAGGCGAAGGATGAGCAGGCGCTCAGGCATCCTCGAATTCGCCGTGCTCGGCCTGCTGCGCGAGTCCCCCATGCACGGTTACGAGCTGCGAAAGCGGCTCAACACCTCACTGGGGGTCTTCCGCGCTTTCAGCTACGGGACGCTCTACCCCTGCCTCAAGACGCTCGTCGCAAACGGTTGGTTGATCGAAGAGCCCGGCAGCGCTCCCGAGGACGCGCTCGCCGCTTCGCTCGCCGGACGCCGGGCGAAGATCGTCTACCGGCTGACAGCCGAAGGTAAGGAGCACTTCGAGGAGCTGCTCTCCCACACCGGTCCCGATTCCTGGGAGGACGAGCACTTCGCTGCCCGTTTCGCCTTCTTCGGACAGACGGAGCGCGAGGTGCGGATGCGGGTGCTCGAGGGCCGCAGGAGCCGGCTGGAGGAGCGTCTCGAGAAGATGCGCGCCTCCCTGGCCCGTACCCGGGAGCGCCTGGACGACTACACGCTTGAGCTGCAACGGCATGGCATGGAGTCCGTCGAGCGCGAAGTGCGCTGGCTGAACGAGCTCATCGAGAGCGAGCGGGCGGGGCGGGATCAGCGACGATCCGACCCCGAGTCCCCGGCTCGTCACGACACCACATCTGGACAGACGGACGGCCTGCCCCGGCACCGGGATGACTCCCCGCCGGGTCCGTCCGACGACACCGTCAAGTGAGGCCCTGCACATCCGCAGGGCTTCGTAGAGAACACACAGGGAGCAACCGCCAATGGGTTCGGTTCGCGTAGCCATCGTCGGCGTGGGCAACTGCGCCGCCTCGCTGGTGCAGGGCGTCGAGTACTACAAGGACGCCGACCCGGCGGGCAAGGTGCCGGGTCTCATGCACGTGCAGTTCGGCGACTACCACGTGAAGGACATCGAGTTCGTCGCCGCCTTCGACGTCGACGCGAAGAAGGTCGGCCTCGACCTCGCGGACGCCATCGGCGCGAGCGAGAACAACACCATCAAGATCTGTGACGTGCCGAACTCGGGCGTCACCGTGCAGCGTGGTCACACCCTCGACGGCCTGGGCAAGTACTACCGCGAGACCATCGAGGAGTCCGACGAGGCCCCGGCCGACATCGTCCAGACCCTCAAGGACCGCCAGGTCGACGTCCTCGTCTGCTACCTGCCCGTCGGTTCCGAGGACGCTGCGAAGTTCTACGCGCAGTGCGCCATCGACGCCAAGGTCGCCTTCGTCAACGCTCTCCCGGTCTTCATCGCCGGCACCAAGGAGTGGGCGGACAAGTTCACCGAGGCGGGCGTCCCGATCATCGGCGACGACATCAAGTCGCAGGTCGGCGCCACCATCACGCACCGCGTCATGGCGAAGCTGTTCGAGGACCGGGGCGTCGTCCTGGACCGCACGATGCAGCTGAACGTCGGCGGCAACATGGACTTCAAGAACATGCTCGAGCGTGAGCGCCTGGAGTCCAAGAAGATCTCGAAGACGCAGGCCGTCACCTCGCAGATCCCCGACCGTGACCTGGGCGCCGACAACGTCCACATCGGCCCCTCCGACTACGTGGCCTGGCTGGACGACCGCAAGTGGGCGTACGTGCGCCTCGAGGGCCGTGCCTTCGGCGACGTCCCGCTGAACCTGGAGTACAAGCTCGAGGTCTGGGACTCCCCGAACTCGGCCGGTGTCATCATCGACGCCGTGCGCGCCGCGAAGATCGCCAAGGACCGCGGCATCGGCGGCCCGATCCTCTCCGCGTCCTCGTACTTCATGAAGTCCCCGCCGGTGCAGTACTTCGACGACGCGGCCCACCGCGCCGTCGAGAGCTTCATCGCGGGCGAGGTCGAGCGCTAAAAGCGCAGCAGTAGCAGTCCGATCGGCGAGGGTCCCCGGGTAATCCGCCCGGGGACCCTCGCCGTGTGTGACGCTTGCTCGCATGCCCGTCGTACGTGATCTGCGCGTACTCCTGCGCCTGACCAACTTCCGCCGCCTGCTGACGGTCCGGCTGCTCTCCCAGTGCGCGGACGGCGTGTACCAGGTCGCGCTCGCCGCGTACGTCGTCTTCTCCCCGGAGAAGCAGACCTCGCCCGGCGCGATCGCCTCAGCCATGGCCGTACTGCTGCTCCCCTATTCGGCCGTCGGCCCGTTCGCGGGCGTGCTGCTCGACCGCTGGCGGCGCCGACAGGTCTTCCTGTACGGGAACCTGCTGCGGGCGGTGCTCGCCTGCGGCACGGCGGTGCTGATCCTCGCGTCCGTGCCCGACTGGCTCTTCTACGTCTCGGCTCTCTCCGTCACCGCCGTCAATCGTTTCGTGCTGTCCGGGCTCTCGGCCGCACTGCCCCGCGTGGTCGACGCCGAGCGGCTCGTCATGGCCAACTCGCTCTCCCCGACAGCCGGGACACTCGCCGCCACCGCGGGGGGCGGCCTGGCCTTCGCCGTACGGCTGGTGGCGTCGGACTCCGATGCGGCGGTGGTGCTGCTGGGGGCGGCCCTCTACCTCTGCGCCGCCTTGTCGTCGCTGCGGATGAACCGTGAACTGCTCGGCCCGGATCCCGATCAGGTGCAGCCCCGGCTGGGCGCCGCGCTGGCCTCCACGGCACAGGGGCTCGCCGACGGCTTGCGGCATCTGTCGGAGCGACGCGCCGCGGCACGCGCGCTGGCCGCGATGACGCTGATGCGCTTTTGCTACGGCGCGCTGACGGTCATGGTGCTGATGCTGTGCCGGTACGCCTGGTCCGGCGGGCCGGGGGCCCGGGGGGACGAGGGGCTGGCGCTGCTCGGCATCGCCGTTGCCGTTTCAGCGGCGGGGTTCTTCGCGGCCGCCGTGCTGACGCCGTGGGTGGTGGGGCGGCTCGGACCGTACGGGTGGATGGTCATGTGTGCGGGGTCGGCCGCCGTACTCGAGCCTGCCCTCGCGCTGCCCTTCGAGCCCGTACCGATGATGATCGCGGCCTTCGTCCTCGGCCTCACGACGCAGGGCGCGAAGATCACCACCGACACGGTGGTGCAGTCGTCGGTCGACGACGCCTATCGCGGGCGGGTGTTCTCGATCTACGACGTGCTGTTCAACGTCGCCTTCGTGGGCGCCGCGGCGACGGCGGCGCTGATGCTGCCCGCCGACGGCCGCTCGGCCACGCTGGTGATCGGGGTCGCTCTCGTCTACGCGGCGGCCGCTGCGGCCGTGTTCCGCTGGGACCGGTCGGGACGCACCCCGTAACGTGCGAGCGAGGGGCGGTGTTTCACGTGAAAAACCGCCCCACGCCGCCTCCACCAAGCCGAACCCCGCATGTTTAACGGGGAACAAGACCACATCTATGCGGAGCCCCCCCAACCAGGAGCGCCGCGCCCCCCGCCACGCG